>CANQRX010000010.1 GCA_947626425.1 uncultured Bacilli bacterium
TTGCTAAATTTGCAGTATTACTTTGTGGTTTCTACAATCTTGATAGAGCTTAAATTAGTTTCCGAACAACTTTAATAAAATTTGATTTGCATCACTCTTTAGTAAGCGATATACCATTTGATTATTTTCAATGATCAATATCACTATTTTCTTTAAATTCCTTAAGATATTTACTATAAAATTCATCCATTGAAGATATATATTTTTGATCTTGAATTACCCTATATTTTTCATATTCACTCTCAGCTTTAGCTATTGCTTCTTTATGAGTTATTTTACCAGAATGAGTTAAAATTTTTTTCTCTCTAAATTTTAATAATTTATCAGTGGCATTTATCCAATCATTCATGGTCATAACTGTATGTTCATAAGCCATATCTTCCGCATAATCTAAGAATGCTACTGTCAAACGATTCAATCTATTTAATTCTTCTTCAGTTAAATAATTTTTAGCTATCGAAACATCATATTTATATATTAAGCCGTCAGGACTATTTTTCCAATTAGTTAGTCCCATATTTTCCTTATTAGCATTGGCTCTTGTATAGATTAATTCAGCCGCGGTATGATTACTTATTGCATAATGAAGTTTATTTTGAACAATTTTAAAAAATGTATATGCTTCTTCTGTTTTAGGATTATAATCAGATGAAGTAGCAATAAATAAATCAGTAATTTTTTGATATGACATTCTTTCACTTACTCTAATAAGTTTAATTCTTTCTAGTAATTCATCAAAGTATTGTATACTAAATTTACTACCATTTATAAATCTTTCATCATTTAATGCAAAGCCTTTTATCATATATTCTTTCAATATTTTAGTTGCCCAAATTCTAAATTCTGTTGCTTTTTTAGAATTAACTCGATACCCAACCGCGATAATAGCATCAAGATTATAAATTTTAGTTTTATATTTTTTACCATCTGTGGCAGCTATCGAGGAATTCTCGACAACTGATTTTTCATCAAGTTCATTATCTTTAAAAATATTTTTTAAATGTAATGAAATATTATCTATAGAGCAATCAAAAACTTTAGCCATTCCTTTTTGCGTAAGCCATAAAGTTTCATCTTTATAAATTGCATCAACGACTACGTTACCATCTTTATTTTTATATATTAATAAATTATTTTCTTCTGCTTTATTCATTACCTCATCTCCAATCTTTAAATTTTCTTATTCATTATTTTCTAGCAATGCCACTCTTTAGATTAATTCATATAGTTTTTTTCGCATCTTTAATTATTTTAAACAATTTTTCCTTAGAAAGCAAATATTGCAAATATTAATCCTCTCTTTTAGATTCATCTTTTTAGTTTCTTTATTTTTTATAGGTTATATTATTCTCTTTTAAATTTTCTATTAATTTATCAAAATCATGATTTTTAATATCTAAAGTAAATCCTTTCATACCAAGTTTTTTTGCTATTCTAACGTTTTCTTCTTTATCATCGATGAAAAAACATTGTTCTGGATGAATGTTAAAAGTTTGAAATAATTTAACATATATTTCTTTATTTGGTTTCATAATATGATAGTCACATGAAACTACCCAACCATCCACATATTTAAAGATTGGTAATTTTTTTAAATATTCATAAGCTTCTTTATTATTGTTTGATAATATATAAATGCTGTATTTATTTTTTTTAAATCATTCATTAATTCGATTATTTCCCTATTAAAAGGTCGATATTTATAATAATTTAAAAGAATTTCTCTTATAGTTTCATCTACCTGAAAAGCAAATCTACAATTATCCAAATGTTCTTTTAGAGTTTCGCCTCCTAAGTCTAGTTCATTCCAGTTATCAAAGAATTTACTTTTGATAATTTGCCAATTCTCACTTTTTAAATTTTCTAAAATGCCTGATGGACTATCTTTTAATATTACATTCCCTAAATCAAATATTATATTTTTTATCATCTAAAACTCCTTTTAAAAAAATTACATTATAAAAGCGATAGTTACAATTTCATTTATTTGAATTAACTATTTCCTGATGTAAATTTCTAGTCATTTTTTATCTTAGCTATTAATATTTCTGCATTTCGATAAGTTATTGAATTTTCTCCATATCTGTTTTTAATATCTTCTAGTTTTCTTGTGTAACCAACAGTTTTACCCATATAATCAATTTGCACATCTGCTTTATTTAATATTTTTAAAAATAAAGATGAATATTCTGAAGCATTCACCCCATGATAATAAATTTCTTTCCAGTATTTATATTTATTTCTTTTTAATATTTCGCCACCAATTTGGCCGTGGTTAGAATTATTGACAAATTCATAGCCAATATCATGAATTAATCCTAACACAAATAAATCTTGTAGTTCTTTATCGTCTAAATTATATTTTTTCCCTATTTCAACCATTTTTTTTGGCGACTGCTATGCTATGCTTTAATCTATCTTCATTCATTTTTTTCTCCATAATTCTTTTTTATTTTAAATTGATTTTTATGTTCAAAGTTACTTTCGATTAATTTTGTTGATGATTATCTTATAAATCAAGTATATTGTACATATTATTGATATAACACCATATATCCACGCGACTAAAGAAGAAAATACACTATTGGTAGCAAGAATAGCAAGACTAATTAATAACGATGCATTAATAATAGTAATCATAAATTGATGCGAAAAAGTTGAAGTGCTGTCATTTAATTTATCTGAATTTCTAATTTTAACATTAAAAGTCATTTCATCATTATTAATACTTTTTAAAGTCGATAACATTTCATTAGGAATATTTAACAAACTATTTGCATTTAAATATGTCGATAATATTAATTTTTGAAATTGTTCCTTATTAAGATATTCATTTAGATTTGATAAATAATAATTTTTAAATACGGTATTTAAATCAATATCTGGACAAATTTCTTCTAATAAGCCAGCAATTACTAAAAAACCTCTAGTTAACATTGCAATGTCATTAGGTAGTATGATATGACTTTCATTTAACAAATTAAGCAGGTCATTAATAAATGATTTGACATCAACGGAATGAATTGAGGTGGTTTTATTTTTTTCGAGGATATTTCTAATTTTCGTACATAAACTCATAAAATCTACTTCTTCATCATTAACATTCATCATACATATTAAATTGGCTATTTCTCGGTAATTATCATTTAAAATATATTCTATACATTTTTTTAGTTGCATCTGACTATTTAAAGACAGCATTCCCATCATACCAAAATCCAAATAAACAATCTTACCGTCTGTAATTTTTATATTACTTGCATGAGGGTCAGCATGGTAAAAACCATCATTTATTATTTGTTTTAAATAATTATTAGCCAATTTTTGAGCGATTTCTAGCATATCATAGCCCTTTTCTTTTAACATCGATAAATTATTAATATTATCCCCATCAATGTATTCCATAACTAAAACATTACTAGTTGTATATTCATGATAAACTTTTATTGTCTTAAGATAATTAATATTTTGATTTAAAGATGCAAATTTATCAATGTATTTTGCCTCCACTAATAAATCCATTTCATTCATCATTGTTAAAGATAATTCGTTAATTAATTTATCAACGTCAGCCACACTAGAAATCAATTTATCTAAATGAAATAATTTAACGATTTTTTTCAAAAGCTTTAAATCTAAAGAAACAATATCTTTTATTCCCTCTCTCACAATTTTTATTGCAACTTCATCACCATTAACCAATACTGCTCGATGTGTTTGAGCAATCGAAGCTGAACCTAGCGGTATTTCATCAATAAATTTAAATATTTTCTTATAATCTTCATACTCCATTTCCAAACTCTTCATAATATCCGAATAAGGTATTGGGTTTGTTCTATCTAATAATTTTTTAAATTCAAGGCAATATTCTTTTGTTAAAAAATCATTGCGATTAGAAAGTATTTGCCCAATTTTAATAAAGGTTGGCCCAAGTTCTTCTAAGATAATTCTCACATTCTGAGGGCTTTTATCATTTAGAAAATTATGCTTATTTAAAACTTTAATTATTTCTTTTAAACGACTATTTTCATTCATAAAAATTACTTTGTCCCATTTTCTTTATTTAGATATTCTTTAATTTCTTCTAAATCTTCCGCATTCATATTTTTAATAGATGCCATTATATCATCTTTTGGATTTTTATTTTCATACACAATAGTGATATTATCCTTTATTTTTTCTTTAAAAGCGTGCTTTAATTCTTCATTTTTTACTTGACCCGTCGCGTATAACTCTTTTCCTTTTTCAAGTAATTCATCTTTTAATTCTTTGGCTTTATCTCCCGTCAAAGAAATAGCACCCAATCCCATTAAAAATATTTCTTTTAAATTTTCTTTAATTTCATTTTTCATTTCTTAATCATTCCTCTCTATTTTCCTCTAAATTAGTATTATTATATCAATAAAATAATTATTTAGCTATTTATTTTTTAAGTTCTTTAAAATCAACTATTACTTCTTTTAAAATTAACCTCTAACTTGTGACTTTATTTTTTTGTATATTTCCATTACTAGGATAATTGACAAACTAATCAAAAATAAATAAAGCATACCTTTTAACGGAACTGCCGTTATCTTAAGAATTTTTCTTAATACTGGAACCTCCATTACAATTAGATGCAAACTAATTGA
This sequence comes from uncultured Bacilli bacterium, assembly GCA_947626425.1. Classification (GTDB taxonomy): domain Bacteria; phylum Bacillota_I; class Bacilli_A; order RF39; family UBA660; genus Ventrenecus. Next base: position 4,632 of record CANQRX010000010.1, read on the forward strand.
AGCCAAAACTCCATAAAAAATTAATTTATTTCTTGTAATTGGAATTTTAAAAACACTTAAATTTTCACTTCGGCAATTAAAGACATGAATATTTTGAATAAAAACCATTAAAGTCATAATATAACTACGGGCTAAATCTATATTCATATGTAAATAATTTAATAAATAACACCAAACCCCAAAAATAGTAAGACCTATATATAAACCAGAAAATAAAATATTGCTAAGCAAACTTTTATCAAATATTGACGATTTAGGGTCGATTGGTTTTTTCTTCATTAAATCATCTTCCGCCTCTTCAAAAGATAAAGCAAAATCTTGAATTCCATCAGTCACCACATTTAGCCAAAGAAGTTGAATAGCCACAAGAGGCATGGGCATATCAAAAAAGATTGCTAAGCAAAAGAATAAAACTTCTGCAAGACCGCAGGAAAGTAAAAATAAAATTATTTTTCTAATATTTGCATAAGCAATTCGTCCTTCTTTAATACCAGTGACAATTGACTTAAAATTATCATCTCTAATAATCATCTTGGCCGATTCCAAAGCAATATCTGTTCCGCTACCCATGGCAACTCCTAAATTGGCCGTTTTTAAAGCCGGTGCATCATTTACTCCATCCCCTGTTACAGCTACAAACTCACCTTGTCTTTTCAAAGATTTAACAATTTCTAATTTTTCCAAAGGTGTTACTCTAGAAAATACGACTTTTCTTCTAACAAACTCATCAAAAGCAAGCACCCCTTTTTTTAAATATTCTTCAACTTCTTCTCCCGTTGTAACATCATCAAAATTTTTCGTTAAAGAAAGCGATTTAGCAATCGAAAACGAAGTTAAAGGATGATCTCCAGTTACCATTAAAACTTTTATTCCCGATTTTTTACACTCTTTAATAGATGAAATAGCTTCTGGTCTAATTGGGTCAATAAATGCAACTAAACCCACAAATTTTAAATCTTTAATATCTTTTTCATTATAACTTTTTGCTGATTTAATTTTGGAACTAGCAAGGGCAATTACTCTATATCCATCCAAAGCCAAAGCTTCATTTTGAGAAAGTATTTTTTTCTTATCTTCATCTTTACAAAAAGAAAGAACAACTTCCACTGACCCTTTAATCGTACAATAGACTTCTTGTTCCAATTCAAAAAAAGTTGCCGAAAATTTATTTTCTGACTCATAAGGAATCATTTTTAAACATTTAATATTATTAGTATTAACATTCAATTTTTTAGCAAGCTTTAAAAAGGCGACATCAATTGAATCCCCTAAATAACCATCAGTTGTTATTTTGGCCTCATTATTTATAGCTCCAAGTAATCCAATAAACTGAGCCTTGTATATATTTGGCTCGGAAACCAATTCCATTATTTCGTCTACTTCCAAAACTTCAGCAGTTGGGAGAATTATTTTTTTAGCGGTTTGTTCATTTACCGTTAAAGTTCCGGTTTTATCACTCATAATAACCGTACAACTTCCTAAAGATTCTACTGAATTAAGCTTTTTTACAACAACATTTTTCTTCGCCATTTTATTAGAAGCAATTGTTAAAGCCATGGTCAAAGCTAGAGGTAGGCCTTCTGGCATTGCCGATACGGCAAGAGCAATTACACTAAGAAATACTTCACCTAAAGCTACACTCTTACTTATTAAAAGAATAGTTATCAAAAAAGCCACTGCTAAAACTAAAATACATATTTGTTTTGATAACTTTTCAATCCTTATCGTTAAAGGCGACTTTTCCTCTTTTGTTTTTACAAGACTATCCGCAATCTGCCCTATCTGTGTATTTAAAGCCGTTTTTATAACAACTGCTTTAGCTCTTCCTTTTACAACCGTTGTTCCCGAAAATAAAATATTTTTTTGATCTGGAATAGAAAGATTTTTTGAAATTAATTTTTGACTTGTCTTGGCAACTTCAATGCTTTCTCCTGTAAGAACGGCTTCGTCAACCATTAAATTATAGGAATCTATTACTCTCATATCTGCACTTATCTTATCACCAGATTCTAAAAGACAAATATCTCCTATAACTAACCCTTCACTAGAAATTTTTAGTTCTTTATTATCTCTGATAACTTTTACCATCACTGTAACTAACTTTTCTAAAGCTTCAGCCGTATTATTAGCTTTATTTTCTTCATAAGTTCCCATTAATACATCAATCAAAACTATTAAAGCAATTGCAAGGGCATCAAATACTTCTCCCACAATAAAAGAAAAAATTATTGAAAATAACAAAAGAATAACTATTGGGTCTAAAAATTCATTAATAAATATTTTAAAAAGATTATTTCTTTCTTCTTTCGGAAGAACATTTAATCCATAATTTTTTTGCCTTTCTAAAACTTCTTTCTCGGTAAGTCCTTCTAGCCTAGTATTTAATATTTTTAACACTTCATCTATCTCTTTGTTAAACATTTTCATCAATCCTTTTATAAGTATATTTTTATTCTACCATATATTTTATATTTATTAATAATTTTAATTTATCTAAAAGCTCCCAAAATCTAGTTTAAAAACTCTTATTTCGGAATTAATTGTTGAATTAGTCAGTGCCTATTGTTATAATTATAAATATAGGTGGTTATAAAAATCATGAAAAAAATTATTATTTTTTTAATTAAAACTTATCAAATTACACCTTTAGCAAGCCATAGTTTTTGCAGGTGCATTCCTACCTGCAGTGAATATATGATTGAAGCACTAGAAGAATATGGTCTTTTTAAAGGCTTAAAATTAGGAATTAAAAGAATTATAAATTGCCGCCCAGGTGGACTTTTCGGTTATCAACCACTAGAAAAGGGGAAAAAATAATGAGAAAATTTTTATTAACAACTATTTTAATCTTTACTAGTTTCCTTTGTACCGGATGTTTTGACTTTAACAATTTAGAAGATGCAACTATTTATACAACTGTCTATCCAATCCAATATCTAGCACAGGTTTTATATAATGATTATTCAACCTCGTCCATGATTTATCCAAATGGTGCCTTAGTCGACGAATATGAACTTACTGATAAACAAATAAATAATTATAGCAAAGGAACTTTATTTGTTTACAACGGAACAACAAATGAAAAACAAATAGCTAAATCTTTAATAAACGCGAATAACAAATTAAAAATTATTGATGTTGCATATGGATTAAAATACAATTATGGAGTTGAAGAACTATGGTTAAGCCCTAGTAATTTCTTAATGTTAGCTACAAACTTTAAAGATAATTTAGAAAATTTAGTTGATAGCAAATATGTTAATGAAGCAATCGATTCTAAGTATCATAAATTAGAAGAAACCTTATCTATTATGGATGCAGATATCAGAAAAATTGCAAGTAAAGCTAAAGAAAACAACAAAAATACAATTGTTGCCACCACTAAAGTTTTTAAATTTTTAGAAAATTATGGATTTAATGTTATATGTTTAGAAGATTATGAAGAAAATTCTGCAAATTTAAATACCTTAAAAAATTCTTTTAGTTCTGGTAATTATAAATATTTATTAAAAGAAAACATTGAAGAGGAAAATAAAACCATTAAGGAATTAAAAGTTCAAAATAACGCGACCATAATTGACGTCAATATGATGAACACCTTAACAGATAATGAGGTCAGTAAAAATGCCGATTATTTAACAATTATGAATGAATTTATCAATAATTTAAAAGTCGTAACAGAATAGTTATTCTCTACTAATCATACAGCAAAAAATATCTATAATAAGAATAAGAAAAAAAAGGAAAACGATCAATTTCATGCTGATCACCTAATATATTATATGTAGGGAATATTTAAAAAATTACTGATTGTAAAGTAATTTTTTTTATTTGCTCCGTCAATCGAAAAGACGGAGTACAAATTTATCGGAATTAATAAAAATGCCCTATTTATGTGGGATAAGCAATATAACGAACATCTAAAGAAAAAGAAAAAGCCAATGTCTTAATAGTAATACTGAAATAAATAATTTTTCGATTTATGACGAGATTATTCAAAACTATATTTTTAATTAGACAAAATTTTGGTTACTAAATTTTTAAAATTTATGATAATATCTTTTTAAGAGAACTACATTACTATGCTTATTTTAGCAATATTATATTACCTTTTTGTATTTTCCGATACTTTTAGACTCCGTCCATCGAAAATGGAAATTTGGAAATAAAAATAAATTATGCTATAATTATTTTTGAAAGGAGAAAGAAAAAAATGAGGATTAACGTCTTTATTAATTTATGACTTTAGAATGTAAAAAAGAACTTTTAAAATATATGGTTCTTAATATAAATCTTAATAACGACAAAGCAACCATATATAACTTACTAAAATTCAACTATTTTGACCAAGCCATTTCTAACATTGATGATTTATCTTTTTCTTTTGATATTGATCCTCAAGATAAAGTAAACGCAAAAGAATTTATTACAGCCTTTGCCTATTTTATTAATATTATCAAAGAAAAATTTTTTAACTCATGTCGATTAGAATATAACATTATTAATATTATTGAAGCAAATATTGAAGAAATAAATAACTACTTAAGTATTAAAAATGATTCTCTAAAAAAAGAAGCTTTAAAAATAATTATTACTAATTTTATCAAAAATGAAAAATATGTACCAAATATCAAAACTTTTTTAGAAGAAAATAACATTGAATTTAAAGATATTAACACATATTCTCCAAAAGAATGCGAAAAAATTGCCAATCTGCTATCAGATATAGTTTTTTGTCAAAGAGGTCGTGGCAAATATGATGATTTATTCATTAATATTGAATATAGTTTAAATCAACAATTAGATTTTATAAAAAGAAATCGAAATTCAAAGCAAATTGAAATTTACAAAAAAAACTATATATTAAATTTTAATAAAGCATATGAAACCATGTTTAAAAATTATAATTCCAAAAAGAAATATCTTAAATATTTTCAATAATTTTCCATTTATAACAATTGGAAATTTTTTTATGACTTGCGATTTCTATCTTCTTAATATACAATAAAGATAAATTTTGAGAGGTTTAAAGGTGATATTATGAAAAAAGAAGATATTTTTAAATGTAAAGAAATTATTGAAAAATTAAATAATTATTATTCAATACGAATTGTTGGTCAACAAAATTTATTTAAATCTTTATTAATTTCTTTAATGGCTAACGGGCATATTTTATTAGAATCGGTTCCAGGTCTTGCAAAAACAACGGCCGCCAAAATTTTAACCGAAGCAGTAGCAGGTAAGTTCTCCCGAATTCAATGCACTCCCGATTTATTACCAAGTGATATAATTGGAACCCAAATATTTAACTACGCCAATAACAGTTTTGAAACTAAACTAGGTCCTATTATTGCTAATTTTGTTTTACTAGATGAAATAAATCGGTCAAGTGCTAAAACGCAAAGTGCAACCTTAGAAGCGATGCAAGAAAGACAAATAACTATTGATGGAAAAATTTATAAATTGCCCGAAATTTTTATTGTTATTGCAACTCAAAACCCAATTGAACAAGAAGGAACTTACCTTTTAGCCGAAGCTCAATTAGACCGCTTTTTATTAAAAGAAAAAATTAATTATCCAACAATGGAAGAAGAAATAGAAATTTTAAACCGTTTAGAAAAAAATGTTTTTGAAAATAAAGAAGCTATTTTAAGTATTGATGATTTAAAATTTTTGCAAGAAAAAACGAAAGAAGTTTATATTGACGATTCCATAAAAAAATACATTGCTAAAATAATTTTAGCAACCAGAGTTCCTCAAAACTTCATTGATAATAAATTAGCCAGTTACATTACTTTAGGCAGTAGTAGCCGCGGCTGTATTGCTTTTATGAAATGCGCGAAAGCTCTGGCTTTAATAAATGGTCGCGATTTTGTTATTCCGGAAGACGTTAAAAACTTACGATACGCAATTTTAAGACATCGCATTACCCTTAATTTTTCGGCAATGGTTGATAATGTAACCGTTGAAAATATTATTGATGCCATTTTTGGAGGATTACCTTGCCCATGAAATTAAGTTATATTAATCAAGTTAAAGCCAATATCTCGATTTATACCGATAAAAAAACCACCAATATTTTAGATGGTACTTACAAATCTGTCTATAAAGGAAAAAGTATGAATTTTGAAAACTTAAGACAGTATGTTTTAAATGATGAAATTAAAGATATTGACTGGAAATCTTCGGCTCGCAGTGGAGAGTTATTAGTCAAAGAATTTATTGCCGAAAAAAAGCACAACATTATGTTAATCATGGATAGTGGTCCCAAAATGGAAGCTGTGACCGACACTTTCGAAATTAAAAAAGACCTCGCTTTAATGATTGGCGGAACCTTAGGTTATATCGCAATTAAAAATAATGATTTTGTCGCCATGACTTATATTAACAATCAAAATATTGTTTACAAACCTTTTAAGTACACCTTATCAAGTTTAGATAATTACCTTTCAGAATATGATAACTTTGCAAATTTAGAAGATGGTGATTTAAATATCCTAATTGAAAGTGTTTTTAAAAATATTACTAAAAAAATGATCATTTTCATTATTACAGATCTGGCCGGCATTGATGAAATAAAAAGCAAAACTTTAAAAATGCTCAAGAAAAAACATGATGTTTTAATAATTAGCATTAACGATGCCTACATGCACGGGGACCAACTTTTTGATATATCTAGTGAAGAATATATCCCCTCTTTTCTTTTACAAAATAAAAAACTTTGGGAAGTTGAAAAAGAAATTAAAAAAGATTTAATTACCAAAAATAAACGCAAGTTAAAGTCCAACAGCGTGGCTTTTACAACCATAAGTTCCCAAAAAGAAATAAATACGAAAATTATACAATTATTGGAGGAACATAAATATGCCCGAATTAAAAACTGATTTAAGACCAATGTTTTCTTATTCTTTTTTACCGATTGTCGTTACTTTTATTATTTGTTTGATTCTTTTCTTCTTAATTTACATCCCAAAGAAAAAAAAGCCTTTGCAAATTATTAAACCCCCAGTTGATGATTTAGAAAAAATTAAAAAGAAATATTTACGAGAATTAAATGAATTATTAAATAATTTTAACAATAAAACTTTTAATAATCGCCTTTCTTATCAAAAGCTTAGCAAAATAATTAGAAACTTTATTTATGAAGTAACTAATATTAAAGTAATAAATTATACTTTAGAAGACATTGAAAAATTAAATATTCCCTGTTTAGCAAAATTAATTAAAGATTTTTATAATCCCGAATTTTCCATTATTTCGGAAGGTGATTTAAAAAAAGCTATCGAAAAAACGAAAGAGGTGATTTTAAAATGGAATTAAAGTACCCTCTCGTATTAGGAATAGTTCTTTTCCTTTTAATTCTTATAGTTATTTTTGGAAAAAAACAAAAAAGAAAATTTAAAAATGGTTTAAAAATTGCTAATACCAAGTATTTAAAAGAGTCTGTTTATTACCACAATTTAATGAAAAAATACCATTTATTAAAAAACTTAGTTTTAACTAGTTTATTAATTGCGATTGGAGCTTGTTCTTTCTTGGTCGCAAGATTAACCAAAATCGAAACATTTACCGAAGAACAATATAATCGTGATGTTATGATATGTATGGATGTTTCAACCTCTGTTGATGAATTAAATCTCGAACTAATTGAAAGCTTAAAAAAAACAGTAGGAAATTTAGAAGGCGAACGCTTTGGCATTTCCATCTTTAATACTTCTAGTGTCCTACTTTCTCCTTTAACCGATGATTATGACTATATTATAAGTATTTTAGATAATATTAAAAAATCAATCAATTTAAATAATGATTTAAGCTTTTCATTCAATGATGAGCGCTTATATTTAGAAAACTATATAATAAGTGGCACACTGGTAAACAATGAAACGCGTGGTAGTTCCTTAATTGGTGATGGCCTAGCTTCTTGTGTTTATGATTTTTCTAACTTAGATGAAGAACGAACCCGTCTTATTATTTTTTCAACCGATAATGACTTAGCGGGCAAACCAATTGCTACCCTAGATGAAGCTGCCAATATTAGTTTAAGCAAAAATATTAAAGTTTTTGGAATTGGCACGGCCAAAATGCAAGCCCAAAAACAACAAGAATTTCAAAATGCCGTTTTAAAAACTGGCGGAAAATTTTATGAACAATCTTCTTCTTTAGTTGCCAATATCGTCAATGATATTGAACAATCCTCTAAATCATTATTAAAAAAAGAAAGTAAAACAAAACGAATTGATATCCCCAAAGTTCCTTTTATCATCCTAATTATTTCCTTATCAATTTTTATTATTTTTAGTAAGCAGGTGATGTAATGCATATTTCTTTTATCATTCCGTTATGGTTAATGATTATTATTTCTGGATTTCTTATTTTTTTCGTTATCAAATTCAATCAAAAAAATAAGTTTCAACTTTTATTAATTGCCCTTTTATTTTTAATCAATATTCGTTTTCATGTTTTAGCAACTAATACTTTAACCGTAACCAATAATTTAGATGTCTTATTTGTTATTGATAATTCGCAAAGTATGAATGCCATGGATTATAATGGCGAAAACCCAAGATTATCAGCAGTTAAAAATGATTGTAAAAAAATTATTAATGAATTAACAGGTGCCCGATTTTCGTTAATTACTTTTAATAATCGTGCGAAAATAGTCGTACCATTCACTCGTGATGAAGATATTTTGTTAGAATCAATTGATATTTTAAACGTAATTGAAAAATTTTATGCCCAAGGTTCTTCCCTAAACTCCCCTATTGAGTTAATGCAAAAAACCTTAGAAGACGCTTCTAAAAAGGAAAATCGTCTACGAATTGTTTTTTATATAAGTGATGGTGAAATAACTGATAAAACTTACCTAGCTAGTTATAAAAAAATAAAAGACTATGTTAATGACGGAGCTGTTTTAGGATATGGCACCCCAAAAGGTGGTTATATGAAAACGAAAGATGATTATTCAGGTAATGAAACATATGTAATGGATTACAGCGGGTCATACGGCAAAGCTATTTCCAAAATAGATGAAAATAATTTAAAAACAATTGCTAAAGACCTAAACATCGATTATTTAAATATGAATAATCCTAAAAATATTGAAGCTAAATTAAAAAAAATTAAAAATAATATTTTTGTAAATTCTACCGAAAATAATCAAAAAACTTTTAATGATATTTATTTTATATTCGCTTGTTTTTTACTAATCGGTTTAATGTTTGAATTTTATAATTTAAGGAGGAATAAAAATTGAAAAAGTTAGCCAAAATTATTTTAATCTTAATGATTTTTTCTTTTTTAAAATTATTCTATTCATGGTCTATTAATGAAATTATTAAGAAAAATTACAATCAAAATGTATATGATAGTATTTTAGTTAAAACTTTATATTTTTTTAATTTTAATGAACCATATATTGCCTTTTATAATGAAGGTAACATTTTATATAGATTAGGAAATTATGACGAAGCCATAAATAAATATCAAGAAGCTTTACATAAAACAAAACAGCAAGATAAAATTTGCGATATAAGGATTAATCTAACTTTAGCAAAATATCAAAAAATTGATTTAAACAGTACAACCGCGAAAGAAGAGTTAGAAAATCTTAAAGAAACGTTAGACCTAAATCATTGTTTAGGAAATGAAACCACAAATTTAAGTCAAGAAATTTCTAATATTCAAAATAATTTAAAACAAGATAATCAAAAAGAAAGCGATGACGATAATCAAAATAACAACAGTAATGAAGATAATGCCAATTTAGAAAAACAATTAGAAGAAATTGAACGACAAGCAAGAGAAGATAGGGAATCCGACATGGAGTTTTATGAGCATTTAAATGATGACATCTTTTATGATGGAGATAGTTGGTAAAAGGCTTTTCAAAAGTCTTTTAAATTGCCACAAAAAAAGATTGAAACCAATTTCAGTAACAATCTTTAATTATTTTTTAAAAATTCTAAAGCCTTATGCATTTTAATATCATATTTTATAACATCTTTATTACCATAAGCTTTTATTAATTCTTCTTTACTAATTCCGTAATTATCAGCCATTGTTTGAGCATTTTCCTCAACTTCTTCTTCACTTACCGTAATATTTTCAGCTTCAGCTATTTCTTCTAATAAATAACGCATTTTTATTCTAGAAATAGCTTCCGTTTTTGTATTTTCATCAAACTCTTTTTTAGTTAAACCAGTTACAGTTAAATAATCTTCAATTTTATAACCGTTAGAATCTAGCTTTCTTTTTAATTGATCTACAACTCTTTTAATTTCTTCATCAATAATTTCTTCATTAATTTCCACTTCTAAATTATCACTTGCTTTTTTCAAAACTTCATCAGTATATTTATTTTCAGCATCAATTTCCCGTTCTTGCGTTAATACATTTCTTATTTCTTCACGTAATTCTTTTTCATTAGAAACTTTTTCATAACCTAAATCTTCATAAAATTCTTCATTTAATTCCGGTAATACTCTAGTTTTAAGTTCATTTAAAGTAACTTCAAAATCAACTTTTTTGCCTGCCAATTCTTTATAGTAAGTATCAGGAAATTGTAAATGTAAAACTTTCGTTTCGCCAACTTTCATACCAACAATTCCTTCCTCAAAACCAGGAATAAAAGTATTTGAACCTAAAGTTAAAGAATAATTTTTATCACTTCCACCATCGAAAGCCTTACCATCAATAGTTCCTTTAAAATCAATTACAGCAACATCATTTAATTCAGCAATATCTCCATCTTTAGCTTTAATTTCAGCAAAATTAGCTCTAATATTTTCAATATTTTTATCAATCTCTTCTTCGGTTACTTCGACATTATCTTTTTTAACTTTTAAATCTTTATATTTTCCTAGTTTAACTTTTGGACGACTTATCAAAGTAAATTCAACTTCAACAGCGTCTTTACTAATCTTTTTAACTTCTGCACTAGGTTGGCAAGCTAACTCACTTTCATTTTCTTTTAAAACATCTGGATATATTTCCTTCAATAAATAATCAATAGCATCCGAATACAATGGTTCAATTCCATATTTTTTTAAAAATATATCTTTAGGAATATTACCCTTTCTAAAACCATCAACTTTTAAATTCTTAGAATTTTTTTTAAATGATTTATCTAAAATTTTTTGCCATTGTTCACCTTCAATTTTTTTAGTTATTGTTTTGACATTATCTGCCATTATAGCACTTCCTTCCATATGTTTTTTATTATAACCTAGGCTATAGATTTTTGCAAATTTTTTTTTTTAGAAAACAACGGCCATTTTTTAACTTTGAACAGATAACGTGTAAGGTGTACCAATTTCGCCGGTTCCGCCGGAAATCTGTATTGAGGGTTTCAAATACACGACGGGCCAGACGACGTAGGAGTGATAGACGTAGAAGTTGCCGACATACCCCGTCGAGTCGACACTGAACGCATTGCTGGAAGCGCCCGAATTCGGCGTAATCGTCCATAAATAGTTACTACTTGGCTTTAACCAATCTTTATTTGCACAATTTGTTTGATAACTACTTTCATTCCAACTGTATAGTGCTTTTTTAAAGCAATAATCTCTTCCCGAGGTTCCACCATTCGTGGCATACCCATAATCACTCGGATAAATTAAGCCTACTCCTTTATGATTACTTGCATCATTGGTTTTTGTCCATTCCTTTGGTCTATCATTATACACTGTTTCGCCTCGTTCATAGTTATAATATTGGGTTACTGTTGTGGTATTATAGTTTGCTGTTCCCCCTAAATTCCATGTTACTCCATCATCGACCATTTCTCGTGCTGTTTCATTTAAGCCTTTTGGTAAAGTAGTAGCACTTTGACTAAAATCACATTGGGTTGCTGTACTACTTGTATAACAATTTCCACTTCCACTGCTATAGTAAATTCCGTTTAACATATTTTTTAATTTTGATGTTGTCCAATCATTACTACTTGTATCCCAATAATAACTTCCAAAATTCTTTTGGTTACCTACTCCATCAGTTCGCACAATTTTTAATCGTTGCTCATATTTTCCATCTTCTGTTTTAACATTTACTAATCCGATAATTCGCCATTTTTCTTCATTAAATTTGACATAATTATGGACATATGAGGTGTTGTTATCTTTATAATTTACTCCGGCAAAGCGGTATTCTGTTCCTTTCCAATTTTCATCAACACCTTCTTCTTTATGTTCCACTCGATATAAGCCATCTGTTAATTTTTAATTTATTTTCATCAATTTTTTGCGATTTTGAAAAAATTAAATTAGTTAAGATGATAAAATAATTTTGAAAATTGTTTTATATTTACTTGCCTCTCCACTTCCCGTAGCTGTTATTGTCATATCACAAACTGCTAACTCTAAATTTGCTGTTGGTGGTATTTTGTCTTCCTCTAAATAAGCATTGGTTATTGTTACTTTACTGGCAAAAGTTTTATTCATAGACCTTCATCAGCATCTTCATCTAACCATAATCTTAATTCAAAATTTTTGGTTTCTTGTGAACTTAAATATCCTGTCATTAATTTATGTGATTCATATGTATTTTTTAAAATTGGATTTACATTTGGGGCATTACTTAATAACAACATTGTTCCTTCTTTTCCTGTTTCATTTATTTGAAAACGGACATATTTTGAATCTAATCTATTTTCTGTCGCAATATCAGTTTTTCCTCCTGTTTTTGTTAATGATTCTAAATTTATTTGGTAACTCGCATTTTCTTCACATATATTTTTAATACTAAACTTATAAGGTTCTAAAGACTTTCCTGCTTCATCAGTTATAGGTACTGCTTTTTGGAGAAAAATTTTCTTTTATCAACCAAACTTCTTTATTAGTGACTTTTAAATTGATTTGGCCGACATCTAAAGTGTTCAAATTAGTTAAATTATTTATAATTGTTGTTTCACTTAAAATGGCAACATCTTTCATTATTTCTTGGCGACGTAAAGCATAATCGGCATTTTTGACTAATAAAATCTTGCCTTTAATTTCTTTATTAATCATAATTACATTTTCTAAAAATTCCTGACTAAAATCGTTCGCTAAAAGAAGTAAACTTTGGTCTTGGTCTATAATTTCATTTAAAATCGGCGAAAAAAGTTGAATATCAAAAAGTTCCAAATTACAAATCATAACTTTCACTTGTTTCGCTTCAAAGTCCTCAGTAAGTAAATAAGGCGAGAAAAGTCCTTCTTCTAGCAAATAGCCATAATTAATTACTAAAAGACTTTCGCTATTTTCGCTTTCTTGGATATTAATGGCTTCTTTGACTTTAATTTTTTGGTAAGCATCATAAACTAATAAACCGATTTTTTCTTCGTTTGCGCTCGCTAAGGCAATATTTTTTAGTTCTTTATTAGTTGCATTTCTCTTTTGTTGGGCTAATAATTTTAATATTTGTTCTTGCGATTTTTGTAATTCCTTTTTTAAAACCATCGGATTTACATTATTTTGTAATTGGTTAATTCCTTCCTTAATAATTTCTTTTAACAAAACTAAGGTTGTACTGGTTCCATCTCCTACTTCTTCTTCAGTTTTCAATGAGGCTTCTTTAGCTATTGTAATAATAGCATTTTTGATTTCATCTTCACTTTCAATACACCTTGCTATCGTTGCTCCATCATTAGTTATAAAAGGTACTTCATCCGATTTAGAAATTATTATATTTCGTCCCTTAGGTCCAAGTGTTTCGCCTACTGGATTACAAAGGCTTGTAATACTATCTAAAATTGTGGAATAAAGTTCTTCCCTAGCAATTATTTTTTTCATTTTCATCCTCCATTTCAATCATATTTTCCCAATATCTTTTCGGCATAAAGCTTTGCTGGCATTTTTTATTCTCCCGACTTTCAATTCCAATTGTTTTAAAAAAAGTTTTCCACAAATTATTCATTTTTAATTCTTCTTCACTAAATTTTAAGTTCTTTTTTAGTATTTCTTCGGTTGTTAAAAAATATAAATTTTTTTGATCATAAAGAATTAGTTTTTTTCTTTTTTCATCATAAATTATCCATTTTTCATTACTTAAACGTTTTTGAAAATGTTTGGCTAAAATAAATATTACATCCGTTTTTGGGTTACAAATTCCTAAATACCAATTACTTGCTAATTGTCTAAATCGTAAAAATCCTTTTAATTTATGGGCTTCATGGGTTACATAATGACTATAAGATAAAGCAATATTTACACATTTTAGTTTTTGAAAATAAATAACTTTTGGTCCATATTTTAAAGCATTTAACATAAAATAATAAATCACTAATTCTTTATTTTTAAAATCGGTTAAATAATTATAATAAATTATCTTTTGACAATTTTTACTTAAATTTTGATAAAGATTAGTTTCCTCTTTTTCAAAATTAAGCTTAATCGTAGCATCTAATAAATTAGGTTGGTAAATATTTTCATCAACAATATTTAAAGGTTTTATTTGTCTTTTTAATAAATATTGAATTACTAAAATTAAATTAAGAAAAGTTCCATCGTATAAATAAATGTAATTATTCATCAAACAAACTCAACTGTTTGGCCGTTTCTTTTAAAGGAGAATGATCTTCTAAAATTAAATTAGCTTCGATGAAATTTCTTTTTAAATAATTTTGGTTTAAAAAATATTTACCATTACATAAAATAAAGTATTTAGCCCGTTTGATAACTACTCCCATTTTTTGTAAATCCGTTATGGTTAATTTATAGTATTTACGGCTTTTAATAATTCGTTTGGCACTTTTAGGACCAATGCCGGGAATTTTTAAAAGATCATTATAAGATACCTGATTTATTTCTTTGGGAAATTCTTCTAAATGATTTAAGGCCCAATTGGCTTTGGGGTCGACTAGTAAAGAAAAATTTTGATTTTCTTGGTCTAATAAATCATCCACTTGAAAATTATAAAATCTTAATAACCAATCAGCTTGATATAACCGGTGTTCTCTTTTTAAGGGTGGCATTTTTAAAGATGGGAGCATTTTATCTTTATTAACCGCGATGTATGCAGAATAAAAAACACGTTTTAAATGATAAGCTTGATAAAGACTACTACTTTTTGTCATTATTTGATAATCATTTTCTTTTGTAGCACCAATTATCATCTGGGTGCTTTGACCAGCAGGAACAAAAGCCGAACTTTTATTTTCTTTAATTAAGGCCATTATATTTTCAACTTTATCTTGGCTTTTATTCGGGGCTAAAAGATGCAAAGAAGAAGAAGTGGCCAGTTCAATATTCGCACTCATCCGATCCGCTAAAGAACCTAATTTTTTAATTAAATACTCGCTTGCTCCCGGAATTGACTTTACATGAATATAACCGTAAAAATGATATTTTTTTCTTAACAAATAAATCGTTTCAATTAATTTTTCCATTGTATAATCAGGATTTTTCATAATTCCGG
This sequence comes from uncultured Bacilli bacterium, assembly GCA_947626425.1. Classification (GTDB taxonomy): domain Bacteria; phylum Bacillota_I; class Bacilli_A; order RF39; family UBA660; genus Ventrenecus. Next base: position 20,025 of record CANQRX010000010.1, read on the forward strand.
AACTTAAAAATAAACCTTCGATATAATTTCTTTTATAAAAATTAAGAGTTATTTCACAAATTTCTTCGGGTGTAAAAAAAGCTCGTTTGATATTATTGCTTTTTCGATTTAGGCAATATTTACAATCATAAATACAACAATTAGTCATTAATATTTTTAAAAGGGAAATACATCGACCGTCACTGGCATAAGAATGACAAATTCCACAGGAAGCGGCATTACCAAGACCACCCTTGTTAGCTCTTGTACTACCTGAAGATGAACACGACGCATCATACTTGGCCGCATCCGCCAAAATTTTTAACTTTTCTTCTAAAGACACTTTAATCACCAAAAAATATTATATATAAAAAAGAGTCTATTGTCACAAACATTTGATTGTTAATTTTTGGCAAATAAAAAAACTGTTTTAGTTAACAGCCTTTTCATTTTTAATCGTAAATTCGTCGTTTATAACATCAATAGTTAGAACTGAATTTAACTCTACTTCATTTTTAATTAATTCATGAGCAATTAAATTTTCAATATTTTTAGTAACATATCTTTTGATTGGCCGAGCACCATAGTTAGGATCAAAACTTTCATTAATTATTTTTTCGCGAGCTTGATTAGTTAAAACAATTTTTAATTGATAGTTAGCTAAACGTAATTCAATTAAAGAAATTAATTTATCTAAAATACTTGAAACAACCTCTTTATGTAAAGAATTAAAGACAATAATTTCATCAATTCGGTTGATAAATTCTGGTCGAAATGAATCTTTTAATGATTTCATTACTAATTCTTTGGCATTATTTTCGGCATCTAAAATATATTCACTTCCTAAGTTACTAGTCATTATAATTATCGTATTTTTAAAATCAACTGTCCGTCCTTGTGAATCTGTTAATCTTCCATCATCTAAAATTTGTAAAAGAATATTAAAAACATCAGGATGGGCTTTTTCGATTTCATCGAATAATACAATACTATAAGGATTTCTTCGAACAGCTTCGGTTAAAACGCCTCCTTCATCATAACCAACATATCCAGGAGGGGCCCCAATTAATCTTGAAACATTGAAGGCTTCCATATATTCCGAACAATCAATTCGAATCATATGTCGTTCATCATCAAATAATTCATAAGCTAAACTTTTAGCAACTTCGGTTTTACCAACCCCAGTTGGTCCTAAAAAGATAAAGGAACCAATTGGTTTATTAGGGTCTTTTATTCCACTTCTAGCTCTTATAATTGCTTCACTAACAGTTTGCAAAGCTTCATCTTGACCCATAACCCGCATTTTCATATTCGTAAATAAATTCAATAATTTTTCTTTTTCCCCACTTACTAATTTAACGACGGGAATATTCGTCCAACGAGAAATTATATTGGCAATGCTTTCATCATCAACAACATCACTAAGCATAGCTGATTTATTTTGTTCTTGTAAATTTTTTAATTCTTCTTCCAATTTTGGAATTTCGCCATGTTTTAAACGAGCGACAACTTCTAAATCATAATTAGATTCAGCTGTTTCTAATTGAAAACGAGCTTTCTCTAATTCCTCTTTCTTTTTATTGACACGTTGTTTAATGTCTTGTTCTATAGACCATTTTTTTCTTAAAGAATCTTCTTGTTCTTTTAGTTTAGTTAATTTTTCATCTAGCTTATTTAATCTTTCTTTACTTAATTCATCTTTTTCTTTTTTAATAGCTTGTTTTTCAATTTCTAGGCTCATAATTTTTCTTTTTAATTCATCTAAGCTAGCTGGTTCACTATCAAGTTGCATTTTTATTGTTGCACAAGCTTCATCCACTAGATCAATGGCCTTATCTGGTAGATAACGATCAGTTATATAGCGATCTGATAAAGTCGCGGCTGCTACCAACGCATTATCTTTAATTGATACACCATGGTAAATTTCAAAGCGTTCTTTTAAGCCTCTTAAAATAGTGATTGTATCTTCAACAGTTGGTTCATGAACTAAAACTTTTTGAAATCTTCGCTCTAGGGCACCATCCTTTTCAATATATTTCCGATATTCATTTAATGTTGTCGCCCCAATGACATGGATTTCACCTCTAGCTAGCATTGGCTTTAACATATTACTTACATCCATAGTTCCTTCGGCTCCGGTTCCGACAATCATATGGATTTCATCGATAAACATAATAATGTTACCATCACTGTCTTTAATTTCTTTCAAAACAGCTTTTAATCTTTCTTCAAATTCACCCCGATACTTAGCACCTGCAACCAAGGCTCCTAAATCTAATTCCCAAATTCGCTTATCTTTTAAACTATTCGGAACATCTTTTTTAATAATCCGTTGAGCAAGGCCTTCAACAATCGCGGTTTTTCCAACCCCAGGCTCCCCAATTAAAACGGGATTATTTTTGCTTTTTCTTGATAAAATACGGATGACATTACGAACTTCTTCATCACGTCCAATAACAGGATCAACTTTATTTTCTAAAACGTTTTTTGTAATATCGCGACCGTATTTTTCTAAAACATTTTTTAAACTTTCACCATTATCTGGCATCATAATATCTCCTCCTTTTGTACCACCAATTATAATCCAAAAATTAGCACTTGTCAATATAGAGTGCTAATTAGCATAACTTTTCCTTTTTATAAAACTGACATACTAAAACATTAAAAAATGTGTAATTTAAAAAATTTAATATTGTCTG
>CANQRX010000011.1 GCA_947626425.1 uncultured Bacilli bacterium
GTTATAACTAAAAATTATAAAATTTATATCAAAGTAATCAAAATTAATTGATTACAAAAAATATTATACGAGGAGGTATTTGATGAAAAAATTCTTTTGGATAATTCTCATAACTTTGCTATTTAACCCTTTTAAAGTCAAAGCTTATGTTAATTATGATATAACAGACTATTTAATTGATGCGACCATTTTAGAAAATGGTGACTTAAATGTCAAAGAATTAATTGTTTTAGATGGCACTTTTAACGGTTATATTAGGGATATAATTTATAAAAATAATCGTCTTTCTTCTAATTCCAATAATTTTAGTGATAATGATATTTACAATGCGAAAGGAATAAGCAACACCAAAGTTTATGCCATTCCGATTGAAGAAGCAGTATCTTTTTCAACTTTTAATGAACTATTTAAACCTTTAACTAAAGTATATTTTGAAACCGATGCTCAAACTGGCAATTATTTAGAAAGTAGTATAACTGGGGGCAAAAGTTATAAAATGTATTATGCTGGTAAAGACGAAAGCATTGCCTTTATGCTAACTTATACCATTAAAAGTGCTGTTGTTCTTCATGAGGATATTGCCGAGTTATATTGGACATTTATTGGCGAAAATTATGATGATGAAATCAACAACTTACAAATTAAAGTTCATTTACCAAAAGAAGATAATAGCAAGTACAGTCGCGTCTGGGCTCATGGCGATATTACGGGTACTATTTTTAAAACTGATGATAAAACGATTTTAGCGACAATGAAATCATTGGAAAAAAATCATCCTGTTGATTTACGAATCACGATGGATAAATCATTAATTACCGACCCAACTTATTTAAACAAAACTGACAAAGTCGCATTAGATGAAATATTAGAAGTTGAAGAACAACGGGCCTTGCTTACTGAACAACAAATTAAAAAGGTCCAAAAAATCACTAAAATTGTGACCCTTGTTTCGGGAGTATTTATAATTTTTTTGGTTATTTGGTGGATTTATGCTTATTTTCACTATGATAAAGAATATAAAAGTTCTTTTAAAAATAAATATAATCGTGAATTTATTGATGACTATAACGTCGAAGTTATTGATTATTTAATGAAAGGAACAATTACACCAAATGCCATGACTGCATCTATATTAAATTTAATTTACAAAAAAAATATCAAAGTTGAAGAAATAAAAACTTCGAAAAAAACCAAAGAATATGAATTTACATTAGTAAATCGCGATAATATAAATGAAACCGAAGAAGTTTTATTAGACTTTTTATTTGAAACGGTTGGTCAAAATAATGTTTTTACAACCAAACAATTACAAAATTATGCTAAAAATAACTCTTCTTATTTAACTTTTCAATCAAAGTATTCTAATTGGCTAAATTGTGTTCGCAAAGATGCTTTACAATGTAATTTTTATGAAAAAAACGGCATTCCTATTGTCGTAGCTATATTTACTTTATTAATCAGTGTTTTAATTAGCTTTATGGTTTTTTATTACAGCATTCGTTCGGTTTTAGGTTATTTAGTTTTTCCTTTAGCTTTTGCTTACTTATTTTATTCTTTAATGATTAAAAAACGGAGCAAAAAAGGCAATGAAGATTTTGTAAGATGGCAAGCTTTTAAAAATTTTTTAAAAGATTTTGGCAACTTTTCCCAAAAAGAATTACCCCAAATTAGTTTATGGGAAAGATATTTAGTATACGCGACAATTTTTGGTTTAGCAAAAGAAGTTGAAAAAGCGATGAAAGTTAAAATAAGCGAATTTAATTATCAAGAAACATCTAATTTTTATCCATTATGGATTGATTATGGAATCGCTAATCATCTTAATCAAAGTATTAACACTTCGATTAATAATGCTAATTTGGCCTCTGCAAGAAACGTTCAATCAAACTCCGGTGGTTTTGGAGGCAACTTTTCATCAGGTGCTGGCTTCGGTGGCGGCGGAGGGGGAGGTCGTGGGTTTTAAAAAAAACAAAATTAGGAAATGTTAATATGCGTTGCTTGCCCAAATAAAAGATTTAGCATATAATCACTCGTAAAGGAGGAAATTATGTTAAAAGATTTATTAAGAATATGCGAAAGGCAGAATGACTTTCCCAAGAAGAATTAGCTATAAAATTAAATGTAGTTTGCCAAACAATTTCTAAATGGGAACAAGGCCTATCTGTTCCGAATTTGCCAAATTTTAGTTTCATTATCTAATGTTTTAGAAACACCAGTTAGCACTTTACTTGGTGAAAAATTCGGAATTCGTTTTACAATTAAAAAGATGTGTTAACATAATCATACAGTGACTAGTGTTTATAAAGTGATAAGTTATTTTGTTATATTTTTTAAATTTATAATAAAATATAAATCGCTTTTTTATAATTGACAGACGGGGGGGGGGTATATGATAAAATTAATTAAGAGTAAGGTGTTGGAATATGGAAAAGAAAACAAATACTTTTAATTATTTTATTGTTGTATTAATTATTTTAGTTATTGCTTTTTTAGGAATAACGTATGCTTATTGGAATGTAACAATTAATCAAGAAAATAAAAATGTAGTAAAATCAGTTTGTTTAAAAGTAAGTATGGCTAAAGATGAAAATGAAATAAGTCTACCTAAAGCTATGCCCATCAGTGACGAAGAAGGTGTAGCTTTAGAACCTTATACTTTTAGTATAAAAAATACTTGTAATGATAATGCGAGTTTCCAAATAAATTTAGAGTCCTTATCCAAAATCAGTGGAACAGAAGAAATACCCGAAGAAAATAGATTAGCACCAAAATATGTTCGATTTAAATTAAATGAAGTTACAAAACCAGAAGACGGAACAATGTTATTATTAAGTAATACGGATGAAGTAACACCAATTTTAGATAATACCTATAGTTCTCATAAATTAATGACTGGATATTTAAGTCCAAGTGAAACAAAAGATTTTGAATTAAGATTATGGATCGATAAAGATGCTGATGAAGGAGCAATATTAAAAACCTTTGCCAGTAAAGTAACAATAACCAATGCCTATTTAGAGGAAGACAAAATACCACCAACAGCTGATTTAGATTTAGCAGTATGTGACATGACAATAACAGCTAAAGGAACTAGTGATAAAGAAGTTTCAAAATATGAATATAAGATTGATGATGGTAATTGGCAAGTAAATAGCAATGCTCAAAAAGAAATTACAGTCGAAGAAAAAGGTTTGCATACAGTAGGTTTTAGAGTGATAGATAGTAAGGGCAATGTAAGTAATGAAGTAATTAAAGAAATTGAAGTAAAAGATGAGTTAGCCAATATCTATGGCAAAGAAATACCAGTTATTACGTGTGGAACAAATAAAAATGGTCTATATAAAGTCGAACATAAAGATGAAACTGAATTAATTGAAGATGGTTGGAAAAAAGATGAATACCGTTTTGCCGGAGTAAATTATAAAGATGACAGTACCTCATATGTTCATAATTATGTCAAATTTAATGACGAGAAATGGCGAATTATAGGCTTAGTTAATGTTAAACTTGGCGATGGAACTTATGGTCAGAGATTAAAAATCGTGCGAACTGATGGAGTAGGTAGTCAAAAAGATTTTGGAAGTTATTATTGGGCTAACAGTACTAATAATTGGACAACATCAAAATTAAAAACAATGCTTAATGGTATTTACTATAACAGTACAAGCGGAAGCTGTTATACAAATAGTAATATAGCTACTCAATGTAATTTTACAGGAAGTGGAACTTTGCCAAAAGGTTTAAGTGAAACGGCCCAAGGAATGGTCGATGATACAGTAACGTGGACTTTAGGTGGGATAAATGCAGTAACTACTACAACAGTAACTCAATTTTATAACTATGAGAGAGGAACGACAGTTTATAATAATCAACCAACGGAATGGACAGCAAGCGATGATACAACAGAACATAATGGAGTAGGTCTAATTTATACGAGCGATTATGGTTATGCCAGTCATGGAGGAAGTAAAGGAAGAGAAGAATGTTTTAAAAAAGAATTATCTAGTTGGGGCGAAAATGCTCAAACCGAGTGTGCAAATAATGATTGGTTAAAATCAAGTAGCACAATATGGACGATTACGCCGCATTCGGGCCTTTCCAACCGTGCGTTCTATGTCGGCTCGGCGGGGTTTGTCGTCAACAACTACGCGTTCTTTTTCTCCAACGTCGTCTGGCCCGTCGTGTATTTAAAAGATTCTGTTCAAATTGTAGATGGAGATGGTTCATTAACTAATCCTTACAATCTCAAAATTAATTGACTCATTACCCCTTATGGGTATATAATTCGGTTGGTGATTAAAATATGAAAGAGAATAAATATGATTATCAAAAAAGGTTGAATATCATTGAAGGACAAATTAAAGGAGTAGGCCAAATGATTGAAAAAAATCGTAGTTGTGATGATATTTTAATTCAAATATCAGCTATATCCAGTTCTTTAAAAGGCCTTGGTGATAAAATTTTAAAAGAAGAATTAAAAAAATATGTAACAAATGCTAAAAATATTAACAAAGTCATTGATATGTCTAGGCGTTTAGATTAAAAAAATTTCTTTTTGTTAAAGCACATAAAGTAAACTTTTCTCATCTTATATAAGAAGAGGGGGAAGGACATTTATGAATATTGTTTTAGGTATTTTAATTCCTTTTATTGGAACAACTTTAGGAGCAATAATTGTCTATTTTTTTAAAAATGAAATTAATCATAAGTTTGAACAATTTTTATTAGGTTTTGCTAGTGGCGTTATGATTGCCGCTTCGGTATGGTCGCTTTTGTTACCTGCAATTGATTTAGCAAGCAATTTAGGTCGATTATCTTTTTTACCACCGGCAATTGGTTTTTTATTAGGGGTGTTTTGTTTAGTTTTTATTCATCATTTAACCGACCCTTATTTTCAAGCCAAAGAAGGGAAAGAAAAAAAATCTTTTTTACTTTTTTTGGCGGTGACGTTACATAATATTCCTGAAGGAATGGCGGTAGGAATTGTTTTCGCAGGTTTTTTAGCAGGCAATAGTACAATTACTTTAGCCGGTTGTTTTACTTTAGCCATCGGAATTGCTTTGCAAAATATTCCAGAGGGAGCCATTATATCTTTGCCCTTAAAACAATTAGGTTTTAGCAAAACAAAGTCATTTTTATATGGTGTTATTTCTGGATTAGTCGAGCCAATCGGGGCTTTAATTACAATTTGCTTAACAAAATTTATTAGTCCACTTATGCCTTATTTGCTTGCTTTTGCCGCAGGCGCCATGATTTATGTTGTAAGTGAAGAGTTAATTCCCGATATTCATGATAAAAATAAAAGTATTTTAGGAATTGCTGGAATTGCTTTTGGGTTTACGTTGATGATGATTTTAGATGTTGCCTTAGGGTAATGTGAAAACATTGTGAAAGTTTGCCTAAGTATCTTGTATATAAAAAAAAGAAAGTGGTAAAATAAAAACGGAATAGAAAAATTCCATTTAAGGCAAAAATGTTGTAACAAAAAATGAAAGGAAATGATGAAAATGTTATTGCCAAGAAAAAATGAGTTTGATTTATGGGAAGATATGTTTAAGGACCCTTTCTTTTCAAGAAAAGAATCCCAATTAATGAAAACTGATATTGTTGAAAAGGATAAAGAGTTTATTATAACTATGGATTTACCTGGATATAGTAAAGAAAACATTCAGATTGAAATCGAAAATGGTTATTTAACTATTCATGCAACAACCAAAAATGAAGAAGAAGAACAAGAATCAGGGAAATTAGTTCGCAAAGAAAGATATTTTGGTGAGTGTAGTCGTAGCTTCTATATTGGTGAAGATTTAGAAACCGAAGATATTAATGCTAAATTTAGTAACGGTACTTTAAAACTATACGTTCCTAAAAAAGAAGAAGAAGCAAAACCAGAAAAGAAATATGTTGAAATTAAAGATTAAATTTTAGACTCTGAAAAATTCAGAGTTTTTAAATTGTGAAACTTACTAAACTATGCTATAATTTCATATGATATGATGGGAAGTGATTATTTGAAAAAGTTTTTGATTTTATTAATGGTAATGTTTGGTTTTGTTATCCCGAAAAGTATCCTTGCTGTCACATTTGATGATCTTTCATCTAAAAATGCTATTTTATATTTAGTTGATGAAGACAAAATATTGTTTGAAAAAAATCCGAATCAAGAAGTCCCTATTGCATCGTTAACTAAAATTATGACAGCTATTATTGCTTTAGAAAAAATTGAATCACTAGATGAAAAAGTTAAAATAACGGAGCAAGATTTACAAGGTTTAGTTGAAAAAGATGCTTCAGTCGCAGGGTTTGTCGTTGATGAAGAAGTAACTTATCGTGATTTACTTTATGGTTTATTATTACCTTCAGGAGCCGATGCCGCCCAAGCTTTAACAAGATTAGTAAGCGGCTCACAAGAAAAATTTGTTGAATTAATGAATAAAAAAGTAGAAGAATTACAACTTGAACATACCCATTTTACTAATGAAACTGGTTTAGAAGATGAAGATAACTATTCAACGGTCAAAGAATTATTAACAATTTTTAAATATGCTTTAAATATTCCCGAATTTAAAGAAATAGTTTTAGCTAAAAGCTATGTGACAAGTGATCAAAAACTAACTTTAAATAGCACAGTTCAAAAATACCAAGAAAAGTTTTCATTGGATGTTCCTTATATATCAGGAGGAAAAACAGGTTTTACTGATGAGGCAGGTTATTGTCTTGCTAGCTTAGCCACGAAAGATGATTTAACATATATTTTGGTTACCACTGGGGCCGAAACGAAGGAACAAAAACCAACTCATTTTTATGATGCAAAAGAAATATATGAATATTATATGAATAATTATAGTATGAAAAATTTAATTAATAAGGACCAAGAACTAGCTAAAATATCAGTAATAGATGCGAAAGAAAAGGAAATTGCCATCACTGCACCTAATGAAATTCGCAAATACGTTGAAAATGATTATGATGAAAAAGATTTAGATATTGATTGTGACTTAGTCGAAGAAATATCTTATTTTACAGCGCCTCATTCGAAATTAGGAACAATTACCATTAATTATTTAGGAGAACCTTTAGAAACAATTGATGTTACCCTTGAAAGTGAATTGCATTTTAGTATAATAAATTTTGCCATTCATTATTGGTATATTGAAGCAGTTATAATTTTTATGTTGTTAGTAATTGTTATTAAAAGAAAATGAAAGATGTGGTTTTATGAATCAAGAAAAAATTGGTAAAACTATTAAAGAAATTCGCCAAAAAAATAATTTAACTCAACAAGAGTTTGCCAAGCAATTTAAAGTATCCTATCAAGCTGTTTCGAAATGGGAAACTGGGAAAAATATTCCCGATATTGCCGTTTTAAAACAAATATGTGATTGTTATAATTTAGACATTAACGATTTACTTGAAGGAAAAACTAGCGTTAAAAAAACTTCAAAAATTTTAAACTTTAAGATAATTAGCATCATTCTTCTGGGCCTAATTTTAATTTTAGCTATTTTTCATTTTATGCCTTCCAATTTTGAATTTAAAACTTTATCATCTAATTGTGATGATTTTCGATTAAATGGAAGTATTGCCTACAATGATGCAAAATCATCAATTTATATTTCCCATATTGCTTACTGTGGCGAAAAAGATGATGAAGTCTATCAAACTGTTTCTTGTGATTTTTATGAAGAAAATAATAATTCGTTAGTTAAAATAAAATCTTTTGAAGCTCAAAACAATATAACTTTAGATGAATATTTAAAAGGCTTAACATTACATATTGATGATTATAAAACAACATGTAAAAATTACACGGAAAATTCTTTAATTTTAGAGATTAATGCTGTTACAAAAGATGAAAAAAACATTTTTTATAAAGTTCCTTTAAAATTAGAGGATAATTGTGATTCGCTTAAATAAAAAAACAAAATGTTTGGAAAATGGTTGTAAGGAAAGTGAGAGAAAATGAAGAAAAAAAATTATTTTATTGGCAGGGTATTAATTGTTATTATTGGCATTTGTATAGTAGGTATTATTCTAAAAAATAAAAATTTTAAGCAAAAAGAAACTAAAGATGTTACTATCGTTCCAACAATGCTAGATGTCATTAATTCTGATTCTGCTTGGTGTGCCACCTTTCAATTAGTTTGGAATGATTTAAAAAATGAAGTAGTAAAACAAGATATAGTTTTTTCACCTCAAGAAGAGTATGCCACTAATTTAAACAAAGAAGAGTTTACAGAAGAAATGATTTCTGATGAATACTACTATAAAACTTATGGTTTAAAAACCCTTGATTTAAAAAAGAAAATTGAACAAGAAATTAAGGAAAAATTCAATCAAACAAGTGATATTTTAGACCAATTTGATTGGAATGATGATGCCTTAGGCAGTGAATCAGTTGAAAGATATATTTTTTATACTATGTTATATCGTGAGTTTGCCTTTCTTCAAAAATTTTCTAAATTAGAAAATGCGGATTTTGGTAAATATCATAATATAAAGTATTTTGGAATTAATAAAAAAACTGAATCACAAGTAAAAGAGCAAGTGGAAGTTTTATACTATAATTCACAAGATGATTTTGCTATTTTAATTAATACTAAATCTAACGATGAAGTAATTTTTTCTAAAAACCCTAATGGTAATAGTTTTAAAGAAATTTATGAAAATATGGAAGAAAAGGCTAAAGCTTTTAATGGTAAAAAAAGTTTAGACTCTAAAGATGAAATGAAAGTGCCATATTTAAATTTTCAAATTTTCAAAGAATATACGGAATTAGAAAATAAAGAATTTTTTATTCAAGATGGCATGGGAGAAATTGCTAAAGCATTCCAAACAATTGAATTTTCATTAGATGAAAATGGTGGCAAAATAAAAAGTGAAGCTGGCATTGATGAAAGAAATTATTCCTCGGCACTTACCGAAAATGACCCAAGATATTTTTATGTAGATGATACCTTTGCTATCTTTTTAAGAGAAAAGGGGAAAGATATGCCATATTTTGCTGGAAAAATTGAAGACATTACAAAATTTCAATAAAAATTTAAAAAAATTGTTAATCTTTATTTCAATTTTTTTTTTAATTTATTTTAGATAATTCTTTGACAAATAAACTGAAAAACGTTAAAACTTCAGTGTAATTGTCAAAAGAAAGAAATGGAATTAATATGAAGGAGCAAGTCAATTTATAAAATTTATAGTATTGATATGATTAGCGATTAAAAATGTTTGACAAAGCTTAATTAAAAATCTATAATAAAAACTGTTAAAAGAGTTAAGACACGTTTATAAAAATAATATTTTAAAGAGACTTTGTGGTTGGTGAAAACAAAGAATATTTTTTATAAATATCACTTATATAATCTTTTCGGAGTAACAAACGTTATCTTGTTAAAAAAGTAAAAATAAGGATGGTACCGTCTTAAATAGACTCCTTTGGTAACCATCTTTTTTTATTAGAAAGGAATGATTTTATGAATTATAAAGATACTTTGTTGATGCCAAAGACGGAATTTCCAATGCGAGGCAATTTACCAGAAAATGAAAAAATAATGCGCGAAAAATGGGAAAAAGAAAATTTATATCAATTATTAAAAGAACAAAATAAAGGAAATACCCCATTTGTTTTACATGATGGTCCACCTTATGCTAATGGTTCGATTCACTTAGGTCATGCTATGAATAAAATTTTGAAAGATTTTGTTAATCGATATAAATTCATGAAAGGTTTTGATGTTACATATATTCCAGGTTGGGACACGCATGGCTTACCAATTGAACAAGCGATTACTAACAAAGGTGTTAATCGTAAAGAATTATCTAAAATTGAATTTCGTAAACTTTGTGAGGAATATGCTTATGAGCAAATAGATATTCAAAAAGAGGGCTTTAAAGCTTTAAATGTTATAGCAGATTGGGATCATCCTTATATAACTTTACAAAAAGAAATGGAAGCTCGCCAAATCGAAGTTTTTGCATCAATGGCCAAAAAAGGGTTGATTTTCCGTGGTTTAAAACCAGTTTATTGGAGTCCATCTAGTGAATCAGCATTAGCAGAAGCCGAAATTGAATATCATGATCGGACAGATTCATCAATATTTGTAAGCTTTCCAATAGTTAAAGGTAATCATAAAGTTCACGAAGGTGATTATTTAGTTATTTGGACAACTACTCCTTGGACAATTCCTGAAAATAGCGGGATTGCGGTTGGTGTTAATTTCGATTATGTTAAAGTTTTAGTAAACAATCAAAATTACATTATTGCCGCTGATTTATTAGAAGATTTAGCCGGAAAGTTTGGTTGGGATAATTATGAAATTATTGAAACATTTAAAGGCCATGATTTACTAGGCGTAACTTATAAGCATCCTTTAAACGAACGGATAAGTCCAGTTGTTGATGGTTTTCATGTTACGCTTGAAAGTGGTAGTGGCTTAGTTCATATTGCTCCTTTATATGGCGCTGATGACTTTCAGATTGGCCAAGAAAATAATTTAGAAATGGTTGATGGAGTTGATGATTCTGGGCACCTAACTAAAGAAGCAGGAGAGGATTTTGCTGGTTTATATTTCTTAGATGCCAATAAAGAAGTTATTAAAAAATTACAAGAGCAAAATGCTTTGTTAAGTGAACAAACGATTACCCATTCTTATCCTCATGATTGGCGAACTAAAAAGCCGATTATCTTTCGCGCTACGCCTCAATGGTTTTGCAGCCTTGATAAAATTAGAGATGAATTATTAGATGCCATTGATAATAAAATTATTTTTCATACTTCTTGGGGTAAAACAAGACTTCACAATATGATTGAAGACCGAGGTGACTGGTGTATTTCCAGACAAAGAGTATGGGGAGTACCGCTTCCAATTTTTTATAATGAAGATGGAACAGAAATTTTAGATTATGATGTTATGATGCACATCGCGGATTTATTTCGCCAATATGGTTCCAACATTTGGTTTGAAAAAACGGCTAAAGAACTATTACCCGAAGGATATACAAATTCTCATAGTCCGAATGGCAATTTCACCAAAGAAGAAGACATCATGGACGTTTGGTTCGATTCTGGCTCAACTCATACTGGCGTTTTAAAAGAAAGAAATTTACCATATCCAGCTGATATTTACCTAGAAGGTTCTGATCAATATCGAGGTTGGTTTAATTCTTCATTAATTACGGGAATTGCTGTCTATCATGAAGCACCATATAAAATGTTAATTTCCCATGGTTTTACTTTAGATGGCAAGGGAAATAAAATGAGTAAAAGCCTTGGTAACACGATTAGTCCAAGCGATATAATTAAACAACATGGTTCTGACATTTTAAGATTATGGGTTGCAAGTACTGATTTTACGGAAGACGTTAAACTTAGCGATGAATTAATTAAACAAGTTAAAGAATCTTATCGTAAAATAAGAAATACCTATAAATTTTTATTAGGTAATTTAAGCAATTTTACCGAAGAAGATGTTGTAGCTTATCAAGATATGCCTTTATACGACAGATATATGTTAATTGCTTATAATGATTATTTAAAAGAAGTTACTACAGCTTACGAAAACTACTATTATCAAGATGTTTATAAAGCAACTAATCGTTTCATTACGGAAAAATTATCGAATTTCTATTTGGACTTTACAAAAGATATTTTATACATTGAAGATGAAAAATCACTTGTAAGAAGAAGTGTTCAAACTGTATTACAGACAATTTTAAGTGGTTTAATTAAAGTTTTGGCACCAATTTTACCTTATACAAGTGAAGAAGTTTATTCTTATCTTTCTAATGACAAAAGCATTCATTTAGAAAAATTTCCAGAAGCTTTAAAATACAGTGATGAAGAAGAAATCAAAACTTTATTTAACGAGTTCTTTGCATTAAAAGAAGAAGTAAATCGCCACTTAGAAGAAGCAAGAAGCGATAAAACAATTGGCTCTAGTCAAGAAGCGGAAGTAATAATTCCTGATCATTATGAAGAAATCAAAAATAAATTAGGTTCAGTTCTTCACCAATTATTCATTGTTTCAAAAGTTACCTTTGATAAAAACGTCGAACATATTGTTGTTTCCCATAGCGAAGGCGAAAAATGCGAACGTTGTTGGAACTATGTCGAAAAAACGAAAGATGGTATTTGTCCTAGATGCCAAAATATTTTAAAACAAAAAAAATAGATTTTTCTAAAAATTGGAAAATCTTTTTTCTTTGAAAAATTGACAAAAAATTGACGAACAAATTTGAAATTAAAAACCATTATTTTCGAAAATATGGTATAGTTATAAAGAATAGAAAGAAGGATGAAAAATGACTTATCCAAAAGTTATGGACCATATAAAACCAGCCCATATTGAGTGTAGTAAAGACAAAATTGCTCCAATGGTTATTATGCCAGGTGACCCCTTAAGAGCAAAGTATATCGCTGAAAAATATCTTACTGATTATGAGCTAGTTAGTGATGCTAGAAATATGTATGCTTATACAGGCTACTATAAAAATCAAAGAGTAACTGTCATGGGTTCCGGAATGGGAATGCCCTCAATGAGTATTTATGCTTTTGAATTATTTTACTTTTTTGGAGTTGAAAAAATTATTAGGATTGGTACTTGTGGAGGCTTAAAAGAAGATATGAATGTTCCCGATTTAGTTTTAGCAACAAGCAGTTATACGGAAGCTAACTTTGCTTATTCTTATAATGGTGATCCAACGCATATCGCATATCCAAGTCCTAAAATTAATCAACAAATCCTAGAAGTTGCTCAAGAAAAAAATTATTTAATTCATCAAGGAACCGTTATGTGTACTCAGCAGTTTGGCTTTTATTCTGATAATGAACATGTTTTAAAAAGAGTACCTGATAATATAGATATAATCGCCGAAGAAATGGAAAGTTTTGCCTTATTTCATATTGCCAATAGTTTTAATAAAGAATCAGCTGTTATATTAACAGTTGTCGATAGTAAATTTAAAGATACGTTTATGTCGATAGAAGATCGTGAACGTTCTCTAGATCAAATGATCACCTTAGCGTTAGATAGTATTATTCTTTAATACTATTTTTTTATACTTGCTATAAATAAAAATATAATTTATAATTTTTATATAGAAAGAATAAGTTAGGAAAAGAGGTCAAATGAATGAAGATTGATAATTATAAGTTAAAAAACAGTAAAAAAGCAAAAGTGATAGTTGGAAGTATGGTTGGTTTAATAGCTCTAGGGGGGGGGGTATATACTAAATAGAAGTTTAGGAAAATACCAAGTCGAACAAAGTTTTCCAATAATGAATGGAAAGATTCAAACAAACAACGGAGATATCTCCATTATCGCGGTTAAATTAGACGATAAAGACGTTACAGAAATACCTCAAAAAGAACAAGATGTAAGGTTTGATTATGCTGATTGTGGTAACGAAGCAGAAGGCTATTGGGATAGTACCACTTGGGAATTTAGAATCAGAAAGTTGACAAAAGTTAAAACCAAATGTACACTTTATTTTAAAACAGGGCAAATTTTAAATGAAGGTGTTAGTATAGTGTCAAAAATGCAAGAATTATTAAATCTTAACGAATATAGAGATGAAATTATTGAAGAACAAAATGGAAATGATTATAACATAAGGTTTGTTGGTTCAAACCCAAATAATTATGTCAAATTTAATGACGAGAAATGGCGAATTATCGGTTTAATGGGTAATATTGAATCGGCAGATGGAAAAACTGAAAAATTATTAAAAATTATAAGAAACGATAGTTTAGGCAAATATAGTTGGGATTCTTCAGAGCTAAATAGTAACTGGGGAGTGAATGAATGGAGCCAATCTGCTATAGCGACTGTATTAAATGATGATTATTTTAATGCCCAAACTGTTAAAAGTCATAAATGCTACGATAGCTTTAGTAGTGTAAAAACATGTCCCAATTGGGAAACTATTGGCATAAAAGCAGATGCAAGGATGATGGTACAAGAAGTAAAATGGAACACAGGAACGATGGATAAGCCATTTGATAATAATCTTGATTTAATAACTCCGATTTATATGTATAGTGCAGAACGAAGCAACCATAATGGAAAAGAACAATGTTTAAATAGTAGCAATATTTGTACTGACACAATAGAAAGACAAACAACATGGCTAGGGAACGTAGCCTTAATTTATCTCAGTGATTATGGATTAGCCACAACTGGTGGCCAATTAAAGAAGAGAAAAGACTGTTTAGAATTATCAATGTATGAATGGAATGTTAATGAAAGTTGCCAAGACAACGATTGGCTATATAATGCTGCTACTCAATGGACAATGACTTCTGCCCCATCTTCAAATTCTGCTAGCAATGTTTTCTATTACAGCGGACGCGCCGATTACAACGGAGCTCCCTATTCTTGGAATATTCGTCCTGTTGTTTATTTAAAGTCATCAGTTAAAATTACTGGAGGAGAAGGAACTTACAATGAGCCTTACATTTTATCACTCAATTAAAATTTCTAATAGTGAAAGGAGAGTTTAATGAAAAAGTTATTGAAGAGTTTTAAATATGCTTATCAAGGAATTATTACTGCTTTTAAAAGTGAGCAAAACTTAAAAATTCATTCTTTTATAGCATTACTAGTTATCATTCTTGGCTTTTTTCTTAAACTTTCCTATTATGAATGGTTAATTATTATTTTAAGTATTGGTTTAGTTATAATGGCTGAACTATTTAATACAGCAATTGAAACTTGTGTAAATTTAGTAACCAAAAAATATAATGAAACGGCCAAAAAAGCTAAAGATGTTGCCGCGGGGGCGGTTTTAGTTATGTGTTTGTTTGTAATGATTGTTGGTTTAATTATTTTTTTACCAAAAATAATTAATTTGTTGTAGGGAAGTGTTATAAATGAAGAAAAAAACAAAGTTAAAAAAAACAAATAGTTTAAATACCTTTTTAATCCTTTTAATTTTAGGTTTAATTTTATCAGGAAAAGATGCCTTTTTAACTTTTTTAAATAACACTTTTCCAAGTGAAAGTTCTTATGGTTATGAATATATTGTTCCTTACAGCGGCAAACCTTATATTGTTTTAAATAACAACAATCCTAATTTTAATGAAGATGATTTAACAACTAAATCTTACGAAAAATATAGTGATTTAGATTCTTTAGGAAGGTGCCAAGTAGCAATTGCCAATATTGGCTATGATTTAATGCCAACAGAAAAACGAGGCAGCATTGGGATGGTTAAGCCAAGTGGTTGGCACACAGTTAAATATGATAATGTTGATGGTAAATATTTATATAATCGCTGTCATTTAATTGGTTTTCAATTAACAGGCGAAAATGCAAATGAAAAAAATTTAATAACTTGTACAAGGAGTATGAATACCACAGGAATGTTAGACTTTGAAAATCAAGTGGCCGAATACGTAAAAAAAACCAAAAATCATGTTTTATACCGCGTAACACCTCTTTTTGAAGGAAATAATTTAGTAGCTACGGGTGTTCAAATGGAAGCTTTATCGGTTGAAGATAATGGCAAAGGTGTTAAATTTAATGTTTTTGTTTATAATGTTGAAGAAGGAATAACAATTAATTATCAAGACGGAACTTCCCATTTAACAGAATAGACAAAGATTATGAAATATTAAAAAATTCCCAAGAATTAAGTTATCTTTTTTATTAACATGTAGTTTACTTTTAAAATGAAAAAGAAGATAGCTTTTCAAATCTTTTTATTATATAATGATATTGTGAAAATATTGAAATGGAGTGATTAAATGATACCTTTAGCTATATCTATGCTTATAATAAGTCTTATTATCCCAATTATTTTTAAAACTAATGAACCAACATCTGAAAATGGAGATAGAATAATTTTTGAATTTAATAAATCATTTAAGATAGTAATGCTTATCTGTACTTTAGTTTTTATTGGCATTTCCTTAGTATTTTTTATTATGGCGATGTCCAATAATCAAAAAGATGGAATGATTGCGGTGGTGATTTTTACACTATTCGCATTGCTTAGTTCATTTTTGTATTTATTAACACGAAATAAAAAAATAATTTATGAAAATAATAAATTTTATAAGTACAATATACTTGGAAAGCAAACCGTTTTTAACATTCAAGATCTTGATGAAGCTCTTGAAATGAAAGCAGATGGTATGATTTTAACTTTTAAAGATAAGCAAAAAATTAAAATTGATATGCAAATGAGTAATTATCCAAAAATAAAAGAAATTTTAGATTATAATAATATAATTTATAAAGATAAAAATGGTAATAAAGCCGCGAAAGGATGGTAAAAATGGGAAAACTTTATTTATATTATAAAAAACATAATGATAATGAACTTGGAGATATCTTAAAAGTCAAAATTGATGATAATATAACCTCAACCGTTAAAAAAAACGAGGTATACGAAGTAGAACTTCCCTTGGGAATTCATAATTTAAAAATGTATTATGATGGTTGGTCTGAAGGGGAATTAGTTGGTTATCTAGATCAAAACATCGAAATCCAAAAAGATACATTTTATACTTATAAGGGACCTGCCACAATATATGGTAAAGGCAAATTAATAAAAAATAATTTTAATAACTTTGATGAATTTATAAAATATACAAGTCACTCTAACAAAATATATAAAATAATAGGAATTATTTTGTTTATTTTGGCGATTGTAATCTTAATAATCTTTCAATAAGAAATTTAATAAAAGTTTGAAAATTAAGGCTTTATGAAAAAATAATTCATAAAGTTTTTTTCACGTAAGTAAAGCGAATTAAATTTTAGAAATTTTTTACTTATTTCCTTTTGGGTAAGTGAAGAAAAAGATTTACAAAAAGGTTTAGAAATGCCATAATAATGATGTAGTTTAAAGGAGGATATGAAATGTCAAAAGCAAAAGTATATTTTACAAAGGAAATAACACCAGAAAGTTTAATTAAAATTTATGAAAGTTTAGGTGTTAATTTAACTGGGAAAGTAGGAGTAAAAGTATCAACTGGGGAAGATGGGGCCCAAGGTTATTTAAAAGCCGATTTAATTGGTCCATTTGTTAAAAAATTAAACGGAACCATTATTGAATGTAATACGGCTTATGATGGTAAAAGAAATACGGTGGAAGACCATTTAAAAGTTGCCGAGAAACATGGATTTACATCATTTGCTGATGTCGATATTATGGATGCTGATGGGGAATTTAAAATTCCAATTTCTAATGGTAAACATTTAAAATATGATATTGTTGGGAAAAATTTAGAAAATTATGATTCAATAGTCAATCTTGCTCACGCCAAAGGTCATATGATGGGAGGATTTGGAGCTTGTCTAAAAAACCAATCAATTGGAATTGCTTCTCGTAATGGTAAAGCTTATATCCATAGTTGCGGGCAAGATGAAGATCCAACAACAGCTTGGAATAGACCATATGAACAAATTGATTTTGTTGAATCAATGGCCGAAGCTGCTGGAGCAGTTGCCGATTATTTAAAAGAAAATAATAAACCAATTGTCTACATTGCCGTAATGAATTATTTATCAGTAGATTGTGATTGCGATGCTCACCAATCTAAACCAGTTATGAATGATTTAGGAATTGTTGCCTCATTAGATCCAGTTGCTGTTGATCAAGCGTTTATCGATTTTGTGTGGAACAGTAAAGATGAAGGAGCCAAACTTTTACAAGAACGAATTGATCGCCAACTAGGAAGAGAAATACTACCTTATGCTGAAAAATTAGGCCTAGGTACTACTGATTATGAATTAATTGAAATATAATAAATTAAGGGACTTCATTGTCCTTTTTTTGTGACTTGCTAAGTAATAATTTCTTTGTTAAAATACACTCGTGATTTATATGTATGCAAGTATTTTGGTTGAAATTAAATTAAAAGCCTTTGATAAAACTTATACTTATCATGTGCCTGATGAATTAAAAGACAAAATAGCCCTTGGGGATGTCGTTAAAGTTCCGTTTGGTAAAAAGAATGTGGAAGGTTATGTTTTAGAATTAACTACCCTAAAACCTAATTTTGAAACTCGGGATATTTTGGCAATTACCAGTGAAAAACCAGTTTTAAATGAAGAAATGTTAGAACTAGGTAAATATTTAAAAACAACAACAATTAGTAGTCTTAGTTCTTGTTATGCTGCAATGCTACCTAAGGCCCTCAAAGCTAAAGAAGGAGTTAAGGTTAATAAAAAATATTTAACCTATTTAGAACTT
The DNA here is from genome assembly GCA_947626425.1 of uncultured Bacilli bacterium. Classification (GTDB taxonomy): domain Bacteria; phylum Bacillota_I; class Bacilli_A; order RF39; family UBA660; genus Ventrenecus. The sequence continues at coordinate 18,202 of CANQRX010000011.1, forward strand.
AATAAAGACTTTAATTTAAATTATTTAACCCCAATTCAACAAAAAATTATTGATTTATTTTATGATAAAACTAAAATTTTAAAAAAAGAAGTCATGGCTATAAATCAATCATCAGTTCGGAATTTAATTCAAAAAGGAGTTTTAATTGAATCGAAAGAAGAGGTTGCTCGTTATAATTTAGAAGAAAAGGAAGATTCTTCACCGAAGATTTTAAATGCCGAACAATTAAATGCTATTTCTAAAGTGCAAGCAAGTTTTGGCATCTTTAAAACTTTCTTATTACATGGGGTGACGGGCAGTGGAAAGACCGAAGTTTATTTGCAATTAATTAACGAAGTCTTAAAAATAAATAAAACCGCGATTGTCTTAGTTCCAGAAATTAGTTTAACGCCGCAGTTTATCAAACGTTTTAATGCTCGTTTTTATCATCAGATTGCCGTTTTTCATAGTCAGTTAAATGATGGTGAAAGATATGATGAATGGCGCAAAATAGAAGACGGCCAAGCTAAAATTGTGATTGGTGCTCGAAGTGCCATCTTTGCACCTTTAAAAAATCTTGGGTTAATCATTCTTGATGAAGAACATTCGGATTCTTATAAGCAAGAAAATAATCCTAAATATCAGGCTTTAAAAATAGCTCAAAAACGGTGTGAATATTGGTCTTGTCCGCTTCTTTTAGGAAGTGCAACACCGTCTTTGGATTCTATGGCAAGGGCGATGAAACACGTTTATGAATACTTACCAATGACAAAACGAGCAAGTGGGGCACTACCTTTTATTAAATTAGTTGATATGGCCAAAGAAGCAAAGAAAAAACGCTTAATTTTAAGTGAAGAATTGGAATTAGAAATTCAAAAAAGATTAGATAACCATGAACAAGTCGTTTTGCTTTTAAATCGGCGGGGGCATTCAACGTTTATTACTTGTTCGAGCTGTGGATATACTTATAAATGTCCTTATTGTGATATTAGTTTAACCTATCATAAAAGTAGTAAACACCTTCGTTGTCATTATTGTGGTTATACAAAATTTGTTGATGATAATTGTCCGATTTGCCATGATGATGCTTTAAATTACTTAGGGCTTGGAACCGAAAAGCTAGAAGAAACTATCAAAAAAACATTTCCTCTTGCCAAGGTAGTTCGAATGGATGCTGATAGTACGGTTCATAAAAATCAACTTCTGGAAATAACTAATGATTTTTATCAGCAAAAATATGATATTTTATTAGGAACCCAGATGGTAAGCAAAGGTTTAGACTTTCCAAATGTGACTTTAGTTGGTATAATAAGTGCTGATGCATCCTTAGCAATTCCAGATTATAAAAGCAACGAACGAACTTTTTCATTATTAGTTCAAGCAAGTGGACGGGCAGGAAGGAGTAGTAAACCAGGGCAAGTTATAATTCAAACCTATAATCCTCATCATCCGATTTTAATGTATGCCAAAGACCACAATTATCAGCAGTATTATCTTTATGAAATGAAGATGCGGAAGTTATTAAAATATCCTCCCTATTATTATTTAGTCCAAATAAAACTTAAAGGCAAAAAATACAATATTGTTAATCAAGAGATTTTGAAAGCTAAAGCTTTTTTAAAACAAAATTTGCATGAACAAACGATTGTTTTAGGACCGGCATTGTCTAATCCCTTTTTGGTGGGGGGTGTTTATAGTTTTGAATTATTAATTAAATATCGTTATGACGATAAATTATTGAATACTTTACAAGAATTAGATAAAATATATATATCTAATAATGATGTTTTTGTTGATATTGATTTATCTTATTAAGGAGGAGATAATTATGTTAGAAAAAACACGGCAAAAAATTATATTATTAATATTATGTGCAATGTTACTTAATACTAAAGAAGATATTTATGCCCAAGGTATATTAGATAGCTTGGAACAAGAAGATACCTTAAGTGGTTGGGATAAAGCCAAAAATTGGGCTAGTGATAAGTTAGATACGGCTAAAAATTATGTTGATGAACACAAGGATGAAGCCAAAGATTGGGTTATTGACAAAAAAGATGAAGTTAAGGCCTTTGCCGATGATCACAAAGACGAAGTTAAAGCTTGGGTTGATGAAAAATCAGCTGATTTAAAAGACGCCTATGGCAAAGTTAAAGAAAAAGCTGGGGAAGTTAAAGATGGAGTAATTAGATACAATCATGAAGATTTAGCGATTGTCACTAGTTCTCCAAGCGTTGATCCTGCGCTTGAACGAAATTACTATATTATTGATAAAACAGCTTACGCTAAAGATAAAACCCATTACTATGATGCTGAAGGTAATGAAGTTGATCAAAATTATGGTGCGATAGCTTATCAAATATATGAAAAAAAATATGTTGATTTAGTTGATGATGAACATGTTTTCCGCCAATTAACTTTGCTTGATAATTATACTGGGGAAATTAGTACAAATACCGTTAGTTTAAGTAGTGATGAATTATACATTCCTGATTGTTCTTATACTTATGGTTATTTTGCTGATTTAAGCGATATTGTTCCTGAATCTTTAATAAGTGATATCTATTCACTTGCCGATTTAAAACATATTAGCAGTTATATTAATAATGTTGATTATGAATTACAATCTTCTAATTCATTAGTAAGGAAGCCCTAATGGAAAAAATAAAAGTTATTTATATGGGAACTCCAGATTTTGCGGTTCCTATTTTTCAAAAATTAACGTCTTTAACTGAAGTTGTTTTGGTGGTAACTCAACCTGATAAGTATGTTGGTCGTAAACACGTCCTTACGCCACCTCCTGTTAAAGTGGCTGCCGAAAAATTAAATATTCCCGTTTTTCAACCCTCAAACATAAAAAAAGATTACCAATTAATTACCGACACACCTTGTGACTTAATTGTGACCTGTGCGTATGGGCAAATAATTCCACCCGAAGTTTTAAATTACCCACGGTTAGGTTGTATAAATGTTCATGCTTCTTTATTACCTAAATATCGAGGTGGAGCCCCTATTCATTGGGCTTTAATAAATGGGGAAGAAAAAACAGGTGTAACAATTATGACGATGGACGAAGGAATGGACAGCGGCGATATAATTAGCCAAAAAAAGTATTTAATTAAACCAACTGATAATGTTTCGACATTACATAATGAATTAAGTCTTTTAGGATCTAGTTTATTAGAAGAAACTTTGCCCTCAATAATTTCCCAAACTGCCCAACATTTAAGACAAGATGATTCCTTAGTAACCTATGCTTATAATATCACCAGGGCCGATGAACACTTAGATTTTACGAAAGATGGCAAATCAATTATTAATAAAATTCGCGGTTTAAATAGTTGGCCTTTAGCAAACACTTTAATTAATGGGGAAGAAGTTAAAATAATCGAAGCTACTTTTGTAAAAAAAGAAGGTCTAATTCCAAACCAAATTGTTGATGTATCCAAAAACAAATTCGGAATAAGTTGTTTAGACGGGATAATATATATTCAAAAATTAAAACCATTTGGGAAAAAAGCAATGGATATTAATAGTTTTTTAAATGGGGTTGATAAAGAAAAATTAAAAAAATCACCAATATCTTAAGGGGGAAGTTATGATAATATTTTTAATCGGCCGAAGTGGTTCCGGAAAAGATTTATTTTTTAAACAAACTTTGCAAAATCACGAATTAAAACCAATCATTTTACATACAACCAGACCCAAACGCCCTGGGGAAATAGATGGTCAAGATTACTATTTTATTTCAATGGATCAAATGAATGAACTAGATTATCAAAAAATGTTGGTTGAACGTCGCGAGTATAAAACGGTTCATGGCTTATGGTCTTATGCCACATGTGCCAAAAATCTGGATTTAGTTAAAAATAATTATTTAACAATCAATACTTGGGATGGTTACCAAAAATTTTTAGATTACTATCAAACACCATCGTTGTTAGTTCCGCTTTATTTACAAGTCGATGAGGGAATTTTATTTGAACGGGCCTTGCGTCGCGAAAGGGCGACTTCTAAAGATTATGAAGAAATGTGCCGGCGTTTTTTAAGCGATGCTAAAATATATACGCAAGAAAAACTTGAAAAATATAATCCAGTTATTATTAATAATGATTATGAAGTTAATGTCACTCAAGATAATATTGATCAAAATATTCGTAAGTTATTAAGATAAGACATCTGGTAATATGTCAATATAAAATTTAGCAGATATTTAAATAATTTACTGCTATATCAAATAAATTATTC
>CANQRX010000012.1 GCA_947626425.1 uncultured Bacilli bacterium
TGTTTCTTCAATTTTCCCTTTAAAATAAAGCAAATCTTGTATATTTTTATTTTGTGTCATTTGTAAGGTCATAGTCCATTTTCCCATTTAGAGATTGCTCTATCTGTAATGTTTAATTTATCAGCTAACTGGGCTTGAGTTAAATTTTTGTTTTTTCGACATTGAGCAATAAATTTTCCAATTTTTACTTGATCCATAACTTTCCTCCTTGAACTTATTTTAATATTTTAACAAGTAAAAATAAACAAACTAAACGTTGAGTTAGGATATGCTAAGTCTTTATCGAATTTTTTTTTTATTCATTGTTGCCACCATACATTTGGCCTTTAGTTTCAAGTCCTAATAATCTTCCATATTCAAATATGTATGATAAACTGAATAAGAATAATATTTCTACCAAATCATAAGTTTCAAGTTCAATATTTAATTCTGTACTTAATAACAATTCAAATATACCATTACTAATATTACTCATTATGATAATTATAATCATTTTCCAAGCAATTCTTTTTATTAAAATGACGTTTTCTAAAGTAAATGGAGTTTCTCCTTTATTGATATTATTAAATAAAGTTTCTAAATGTTTAAAAATAACAGATGTCAAAATAATTATGACCAAGCAAAGAGCAAATCCGGTTTCAACATAACCAATTATTTGGGATTTACTATTGTTTTCAAATATCTGAATAACTTTTGTATTCAAAAAATTTTTATCAGCATCTGCCAAAACAAATCCTCCAATTTTTAAGATTATTTTATCGCTTTCTTCTAAAAGGTTAATATTATGGTTTGGTAAATTTAAAGTTAAGTTATTTTCTTCTATCACAACATTGTGGATTAAATACGGTGAAACAATTAAAATTAAACAAAGAAAAGGAATTGCTATATAGCACATTATTCTGCCTATTCTAGATATTAACGAAATAATTTTACTTAAAACTTTCATTTTCTTTTGTTCTTCCTTTTTTAAACTTACAATTTTAGTTGTAACCTCATCTCCTAATAAATCTTTATCAGTGATAGTATCATTTACTAAATCATTGATTTTACAATGAAAAATTTTACATAATTCCAGTAAATTATTCATGGTTGGATAAGCATCTCCTGTTTCCCATTTACTTACAGATTGTCTAGATACATTTACTTTTTCGGCTAAAGCTTCTTGTGATAGTTTTTTCAAAATTCTTATTTTTTTTAAATTATCTCCAAATTTCACTTAAAGTACCTCCTTTTTCATATCCAATTATACATTTAAAAGTAATTTTAGACTATCAACTTTTAGTTGCGTACCTTTTATAATTCGACAATTTATTTATTAGTCATATATTATAATAGTTTTTTGAGGTGATTTTTTCTTGACTTATGTTAAAAAAATTTTTAATATAATTAAACATCTTTTAAATAAAAAGAAAACATGTTATGATTTATTTAGAATAGGAGGTAGTAGAATTATGAAATTAGAAGTTTTTGATGTTGCTAATTTTTTTAGAAGCAAAGAACAAATGACGCACAAAAAATTACAAAAGCTAGTATATTATGCTTATGCTTGGTATATTGCTTTATATAATGAAGACAAGGGAAATATACAAAATAAATTATGTGAAAATACTGTTTTTGAAGCTTGGGTACATGGTCCAGTATGTCGTAAATTGTATGATTCATTTTCTAATAATTATGGAATGGTAGATAAATATAAAGCCAAAATAAATCCGTTGATAAATGGAGAATTAAAAAAATTTTTAGAGAAAATTTACAAAATTTTTGGAAAATACACTGGTGATGAATTAGAATCTATGACCCATCAAGAATTTCCGTGGAAAAATGCAAGAAATAATTTATCTCCCTCTGAACCATCTAATGAACCAATTTTAGAATCTGATATGTTTGTATATTATAATAGCTTGTAATGAGTAAAAAGAAACATATAAAAATATCAAATAAACCATCTAATGAAATCCAAGCAATACCGTCTACTATAAATAAAAAAATAATATTTTCATTTGAATATTTAGATACCAAAAATTCAAAGTATTCAATGAGTCAGATAAGTGATAATAGAATATCTTTACAATTTCATAATGAATTTTTTAAAGTATTAAAAGATTATAGCCAAGAAGAAAACTTTAGAAAAAAGATTAGGGAAGATGGAAGATATAGAGATAGGCATCATATACATGAAATAGATTGGAATGACAAACAAATTAAAGAAAGTAATTTTACTTGTTTAAATTCAAAATTAATGGAACAGGTAAAAGATGATTGTTGGCAATTGGGGATAAACGCAACAACTTTTAGAATACATGGCTTTTTTATTGAGAATGTTTTTTATATCGTATGGTTAGATCCTTTTCATCAATTATATCATATGAAAAAATATAATTAATAAGTTCATAAATTTACTAATATGTATTTCTTCCCATAAACTTCAATAAATTCTTCTCTAGCACCGATATGTTCTTCCCAGTATAATTGGCCCTTGATGTGCCAAAACTCTTGCCATTTTTTATTTATGTGCATTTCTTAATGACAATTAAAGCAAAGAGGAATAACAAAACCATATTCCATAGATTTTAATCTATTCTTAACGAAAAATATTTCATGTAGATTATCTTTTTTAGAACCGCATAAATCATCAGTAAATATAGATTTTCTATTTCTTTCTAATTTTAGCACTTTGCACTTTTGTCTTTTTTGAAGATGATAGCGAATCATTTATACATTTTTTATATTCTTTAAATTTACAGTTGTTGCATTCTTTTATGTTTATAATTTTATTTTGTTTTTTACATTCTAAAGTACGATTTAATTTTTGTTTTAAATAGATACAATTCATAATTTTTACTAATTTGTTAGTTGTAGTCTTAATTTTATACTATTTTTAACTCAAAAATAATATTTTAATAAAATCACAAAATATAAAACAAACCCTTATAAATAAAGGGTTTGTTAATAATCATTTTGGTAGCGAGAGAGGGGATCGAACCCCCGACCTATCGGGTATGAACCGATCGCTCTAGCCAGCTGAGCTATCTCGCCATAAACCAATAGTAACATAAGTAAGTTATTTTGTGAAGTATAAAATTTAAAAAATAACCAAAAAATTTTCCATTTATCTCTTAAACAAAGATTATTGACGATAAAACTTGCTAAAAACTCAAATAACCATTATAATGAAGATGTAGATAATTAATGAATATTAAATTTTCTATAAATGAAGGAGAGGAAAAAATGGAACAAAATTTAATTTCTATCCTCTTGGCTTTAATTTTAGGCATAGTTGCCGGTTTTGGGGGATTTTATTTACTAAATGTTTTTCGACAAAGAAAAGCCCAAGATTTAGCAAATAAATTAATTGCTGATGCAAAAGAAGAAAGCGAAAAAATAAAAACTAGTAAATTACAAGAAGCAAAAGAAGAATCTCAGTTATATAAACAAGAAATTGAAAAAGAGTTAAAAACAAAAAAAGAAGAACTAACTGCGAATGAAGAACGTCTTTTACAACGCGAAAAAAGTTTAGATAAAAGAGATGAAATGCTCCAAATGCGCGATCGAATGATTGAAGAAAAAGATCAAAATTTATTAGCAAAGCAAAAAGAAATCCAAACTAAAGAAGAAGAAGTGAACCAAAAACTAAAAGAAGAAGATTCACGTCTTGAGCAAATTGCTAAATTTAGTAAGGAAAAAGCTCGAAATTTAATTTTAAAAAGAACCGAAGAAGAAATGACAAATGAAATTGCTAATTATATTCGGGAAAAAGAAGATGAAGCTAAAATCATTGCTAATGAAAAAGCAAAACAATTAATTGTCGAATCTATGCAACGGTATTCCGAAGATGTGGCTACTGATCAAACGGTAAGTGCTATTACTTTACCTAATGACGAAATGAAAGGACGTTTAATTGGTAGAGAAGGGCGAAATATTAGAACAATTGAAGCTGTCACGGGAGTTGATTTAATAATAGACGATACCCCAGAAACAATTGTCGTATCATCCTTTGATCCTTTACGAAGAGAAATAGCCAAAATAACCATTGAATCTTTAATAAAAGATGGTCGCATTCATCCTTCTCGCATTGAAGAAATTTATGACCGAGTTTGTAAAGACATGAATAGCAAAATAATTGAATTAGGAAACGAAGCTTGTTTTAAACTAGGAATTTCTAAAGTTGATTCCGAACTAGTTAAATTAATCGGAAAATTAAAATTTCGGACTAGTTATGGTCAAAATGCTTTATCTCACTGTTTAGAAGTTGGTCAGCTATGTGGTTTAATGGCTGCTGAACTAGGTGAAAACGTTGTTTTAGCTAAACGGGCTGGTTTACTACATGATATAGGTAAAGCTATTGATTATGAAGTCGAAGGAAGTCATGTCGAAATTGGTGTTGATATTGCCAAAAAATATCGGGAAGATGAAGTTGTCATTAACGCCATTGCCTCCCATCATGGTGATGTCCCAGCAACAAGTGTTATTTCTTATTTAGTTAATGTTGCTGATACTCTTTCAGCTGCCCGACCTGGCGCGCGTAATGATTCTTTAGATAATTATATCAAACGTCTTGAACAATTAGAAAACATCGGTAATTCCTTTGAAGGAGTCGAAAAAACTTATGCTATGCAAGCTGGTCGCGAAGTTCGGGTAATTGTTAAACCAGATGAAATAACTGATGCCCAAGCCAATAAAATCGCTCGGGATATGAAAGTCAAAATTGAACAAGAAATGCAATATCCAGGAACAATAAAAATTGTTGTAATTCGCGAAGTTAGAAGCCAAGAAGAAGCAAAATAGGTTAAAAACCTATTTTTTTTCGGAAATTTTGCTAATTGACGGAGTACAAATTTATCGGAATAAATAGAAATGCCCTATTTATGCGGGATAAGCAATATAACGAACATCTAAAGAAAAAGAAAAAGCCAATGTCTTAATAGTAATACTGAAATAAATAATTTTTCGATTTATGACGAGATTATTCAAAACTATATTTTTAATTAGACAAAATTTTGGTTACTAAATTTTTAAAATTTATGATAATATCTTTTTAAGAGAACTACATTACTATGCTTATTTTAGCAATATTATATTACCTTTTTGTATTTTCCGATACTTTTAGACTCCGTCTGCTAATTTTTAAACTTGTTTATAATATAATATTTTAGTAAAATAACAAAAAAGGAGGCAATTATGGTACATGATTTATTATTAGTATTTGTTGGTTTATTAATTGGCGCGGTTATTGGTTTTTTCTTAGCACGAAAATATCTTCAAAAATATTTAAAGAAAAATCCTCCAATCAATGAAAAAATGATTGAAGTAATGATGACAAGTATGGGAAGAAAACCAAGTCAAAAACAAGTCCGCCAAGTGATGAATCAAATGTCAAAATACATGTAAAGTGAGCTATAGCTAATTGCTATAGTTTTTTAAAAAATGTTAAAAAAATTATTTTGAGCATATAATATAGAAGAAGTTAGGATTGACTTAAATGCCCAATTTATGATATTCTAACTTTAGATTAAAAGAATAAGGTGATTTAGTGTATGGAATTTTTAGAAAATTTATATCAGAATGAAAATTTTGGTTTGTATTTATTTATAATTATAGCTATTTTAATTGTATTATTTTTTATCGTTTTATTTTTAGGTAAAAAGGATACGGCAAAACCTTCCAAAAAGGCTTCATCCGCTCCTAAAGAACCTACGGAAAATAATCAACCTGCTGAGCAACCATTAAATAATGTGGCTAATAATAATCCAGTTATTGAAAATGTTAATCCTGAATTAACGAATTTAAATATGACTGGTCCAATTAGTTTGGAAAACCTTAGTTCTCCAATGAATAATATGGAAAATCAAAGTATTAACAATGCCAGTTCAATGGATGCTTTTAAACAATTTACTTTAGATAATCAACCTCTAGACTTTAACGCTCCAAATGAATCAATACTAGGGGCAAATCCCTTAAACAACAATCCAAACTTTAATAACTTAAATAACGATAATAGTTTAAGCAGAAGTAATATAGAAGTTCCAAAAATAAACAATGAAATCGAAATTCCGAGTTTAGAAAACTTTAATATTCCTGATAGTTCTGTTGAAAAATTAAATAGAGTTCCTGAACCAATCGACCAACCAAAAGTGGAAACTTTATCAAATGCATCAACTAAAGAGTTTGATTTTGATGCCCTAGCTAGTGCGATTAGTAAAGAATTAGAAACGATTGAACATCCTAAAAAACAACCTGAAAAAGATTTAGATATTCCAATTGTTGAACCAAAAATAAATATCCCAACTCTTAATTTTAATGAACCAGAACCAATCTTATCTAAAAAAGAACCTAAAGTTTTAGAGCCTGTAATCAAGGAAGAAAAAGAAGTATTCCCAACTATTGAACAGCCTAAAAAGCCCGTCATGCCTTCCGTTTTTAGTTCCGTTTATGTAAATCGGGAAGTTGAAAAAAAATCACAACCAGCTGTCAGCAATATGGTTAGTGAAAAAGCCAAACCACCAATTGATCTACCTAAAAAAATTGAATTACCTAAAAAAGCCGAAGTAAAAGAAGAACCAAAAGAAACATTTACCCTAAATTCTGTTTTAAGCAATTTAGAGAATGATACTTATCATTTAAAATAAGAATTTTAATTAAATTCTTTTTTTAAATTAGAAAAAGGATTGAAACTCCAATCTCGATTGTGTTAATATAAACAAATAGAAGTACCGGTGTAAATGGAGGGATAAAAATGAAACTATTTAAATCAAATGAAAAAATTAACATGGAAGAAATAAATGAAATTGTAACTTTATCAAAGAAAATTTTAAACCTTTTTTACATAGCTATGGTCATTGGCATGGTTTTAATTGTCACCCTGATTGCAAGAGAGTGGGGGTTTTGGCATTTTTTGCTTAATTTATTAAGTGTTCTTTCTCCCTTTTTTATTGGGTTTGTCATCGCTTGGCTTTTAAATCCGGTCGTCAATCGCTTGGAAACTAAAAAAATTCCCCGTACATTAGGAACTATTTTGGTTTATTTAGCCTTTATTATTGCTATCGTTTTATTTATTCGCTTTTTAATTCCGACAATCTATACCCAGCTTCAAGTTTTCATTGCGAATATGCCAGCTATCTTTAAAGAAATTGAAAACATTATCAATAGTATTTTTGATCGGCTTCAAACTTTTAATGGTTTTGATTTTACAGCCATTAAAGACAACACTTTAAATGGTTTAACTAACAGTTTAAATAATTTTATGACGACTTTACCAACCTTTATTGTGAGCTTTGTTGGAACTCTTTTCTCAAGTATTGTTACAATAACTTTTGGATTAGTCATTGGTCTTTATATTTTAATGGATTTTAATGAGATAACTGGACATTTATTGAGATTAATGCCTCCTAAAAATCGTTTTGAATTATCGTTATTAATTACCAATATTTCTACCGAAGTTCGTAAAAGTGTCAATGGAACTTTATTAGTCGCGTGTATGGTCTTTATTTGTGATTCGTTTGGTTTTTGGATTGTTGGTTTACAAGCACCTTTATTGTTTGGTCTTTTATGTGGTATAACGGATTTAATACCTTATGTCGGTCCCTATATTGGGGGGATAATCGCAGCGATTATTGGTTTTTCACAAGGTCCCCTTGTTGGTGTTATGACGATCATTGTTGCCGTAATCGTGCAAATGATTGAAAACAATATTTTACAACCAATAATTATGAGCAAAACCACCCAGTTACATCCAGTCACCATTATTGTTGGTTTATTGATTTTTGAACATTTCTTTGGTATTATTGGAATGATTTTAGCAACTCCTTGTATCGCCTTAGCTAAAGTTGTTTGGAAATTTTTTAAAGAAAAATATAATTTATTTCACGACAAAGAAACTTTAAGTGATGAAATAGGGAAAGAAAGCTTATGACAATATTTTTAATCGCTGGAAAAAGTGGCAGTGGCAAAAGCACAGTTGCTAAAATAATAAAAGATTATTACGAAGAAAAAAAGCAAAAAACAATTATTACCCAATATAGTAAATATCTTAAGATTTATGCTAAAGAAATGCTTGGGTGGAATGGTGATGACCAAAAAAAACCTCGGGAATTTTTACAAGAAATGGGATCATATATTCGTCAAAATTTAGGAATGCCAAACCTTTTTATTGAACGAATGGCGACCGATTTTAAAATTTACAGTAAATTTATAGATACAATTGTTATTAGCGATGTAAGATTACCCGAAGAAATTGACTTTATGAAAGAAAGATATCCCCATACGTATGCTATCTTAGTTGAAAAAGCATCGCCATCAAATTCTTTAACGCCTAAAGAAGCGGCCCATATCACGGAGCATGCCCTAGATAACTATAACAATTTTGATTACATTATTAGCAATTCCGATGAGAATTTATTAAAAGATAAAGTTTTGGAAATTCTCTGTGAATTAGACTAAAAACTATGGAAGGAACGAAGTAAAATGAATTATACCAAACTATATTTAGAATATTTTAAAAATTTAAATCATAAAATTATCCCATCAGCCCCTGTTGTTCCAGAAAACGACCCCTCAGTTTTATTTAATACGGCGGGAATGCAACCTTTAATTCCTTATTTAATGGGGGAAGTTCATCCCGAAGGAAAAAGATTATGTGATGCTCAAAAATGTATAAGATTAACCGATTTAGAAAGTGTTGGAGACACGACCCATCATACCTTTTTTATTATGCTTGGTAATTGGAGTTTAGGTGATTATTTTAAAAAGGAAAGTATTGAGTACAGTTTTAATTTTTTAACCAAAGTTTTAAACATTCCTTTATCTAAATTAGCCGTTACTGTTTTTGAGGGTGATGAAAAAATTCCTAAAGATGAAGTAAGTGCCAATCGTTGGCAACAAATGGGAATAAAAAAAGAACGGATAGCTTACTTAGGTCGCGAAGATAACTTTTGGATTGCTGGAAATTCAGGACCATGTGGAAGTGACACCGAGATTTTTTACTGGCGAAGTGATGATGATGCTCCTTTAAAGTTTGACCCTGAAGATGAAAGATGGGTTGAAATTTGGAACAACGTTTTTATGGAGTATTACCAAGATGAACAAGGTAACATTACCGAGTTAGAAAAGAAAAATGTTGATACTGGCATGGGCTTAGAAAGAATAATATCCGTTATTGAAAATAAAGATGATAACTATTTAACAAGCCTATGGGCTCCTGTTTTACAAAAGTTAGAAGAAATTACCCATAAAAGTTATAAAGGCAATGAACAATCAATGCGAATTATTATGGATCACTTGCGGACCAGCATTTTTATTGCTGCTGACTATTCGGGTATTAAACCAAGTAATACGGATCAAGGTTACATTTTAAGAAGATTAATCCGCCGTGCTATCCGTCATGCAAGAAAACTAGAAATTGATTTAGCAAGCGATTGGGAAAATTTACTAGCTCAAGTTATCATTGATCAATATAAAGAATTTTTCCCTGAATTAGAAGAAAATAAAGATGTTGTATTAAATGTCTTAAAACAAGAAAAAGAAAAATTTAGTAAAACTTTAGAAAAAGGTTTAAAAATTTTTGAAAAGAAAATTCAAAATAAAGAAGATATCGATGGCGAGAGTGCTTTTCATCTTTATGATACTTATGGTTTTCCAATTGAATTAACGATTGAAGAAGCTAAAAGGAATAACTTAAAAGTCGATTTAACAGGTTTTGAACAAAAGTTTAAAGAACATCAAGAAAAATCCCGAACAGCCAGTCAAGGAAAATTTAAAGGAGGCTTAAGTGGCAATGGCATAATGGAAACCAAATACCATACGGCAACCCATCTATTAAATGCGGCCTTAAGAAGTGTCATCGGTCCTAGCGTTCATCAAAAGGGAAGTAATATAACCGAAGAAAGATTAAGATTCGATTTTTCCTGTGACCATAAATTAACCGATGAAGAAAAACAAGCTGTTGAAAATTTAGTTAATCAGTGGATTAAAGAAGATTTAGAAGTTGTTAAATACACAATGCCGAAAGAAGAAGCTATTAAATCCGGTGCTGAATGTATGTTCATTGAAAAATACCCTGATCTTGTAACGGTTTATCAAATTGGCGAAATTTCTAAAGAATTATGTGGCGGACCACACGTTAGTCATACCAAAGAATTAGGGGTCTTTAAAATCAAAAAAGAAGAAGCATCTTCCGCTGGAGTGCGCAGAATTAAAGCTGTATTAATTAATGAGGAAAATTAATAAAATTAGGTAAGGGGGATTTATATGAATTATTTACAAACTATTTCTCTGGCACGTCAAAAAATTACGAAAACCAAAGAAACATTAATCAGTTGTTTAAATTACAGACCGTTTTTTAACTTGCCACTTAAAAAGGAAACTAAAAAATTATATCGAGCTTTAGATGTTTGCTTAATACTTGAGGACTTACTAAAAGCCGCGGATTTAGATATTACAAGAGCAAGCTATCAAATTCTTTCTGAAGAAGGTTATAATCTATTAAGAAATCGTTTATCAGCTTTGTTAAGTATTTCTAATTATGTTCTGCAACACGAACTAAACGTTGACAATGTTTTAAATATTTTTCCGGCTTTAGGTTTTGAAGTTGAAGAAATACCGCGCTTAAACTTATTTATGAAAGCTAATAAACCAAAAGATTGTTTAGCATACTACAATTTTAGTGATTATCAAAGTATAGCTAACTACGAATCTTTATCGCAAATCTTTTTTGAAGCCATTTATCTAAACTATACCTATGCTGAATATCTTTCTTTAGCCAAAGCTTTCTACGCCATTAAACAAACTTATCAAGAACAAAAAGCTAAGGATACTAAATATCAAAATATTTTATTACAAAAAAATGACTACGACGTCATTAAAACCATTTTAGAACAATCTGATAATAGTACTGCTTTAAAACCAACCGCGCTTAATACCTTACAATTATATGACCACGAATTAGTTGAAGAAATGTTTAAGTTATCCAGAAAAAATAAGTTATAAAAATAGTGAAATGCTATTTTTTTATTTTGCCTAACATACAATTTATTAGGTGATTAAAATGGTCAAAACCTCAATCATTATCTTAACTTATAATAATCTTAATTACACAAAAGCTTGCTTAAAAAGTATTTTAAAGTATACCCCCAAAGATACTTATGAAATTATTGTTGTGGATAATAACTCTTCTGATGGAACAAAAGAATGGTTAAAAAAACAAAAAAACATTAAAACCATTTTTAACAAATGTAATCTCGGATTTCCCAAAGGTTGCAATCAAGCCCTAGCTATTGCTGAAGCCCAAAATGATATTTTATTTTTAAATAATGACACCATTGTTACTGATAGTTGGCTAGAAAATTTAAAAAAATGCTTATATAGTGATGAGAAAATCGGGGCCTGTGGCAGTGTTTGTAATCAATGGGAAAATAACCAAGGTGTAAATTTTACATATCAAAATTTAGAAAGTATGCAACAATTTGCTAAAACTAATAATGTTTCTGATTCAAATAAGTGGGAAGAAAAAGTATTTTTAATTGGTTTTTGTCTTTTAATAAAAAGAAAAGTAATTGATTTACTTGGGGGCTTAGACGAAGAATATACACCCGGATATATTGAAGATAATGATTTAAGTTTACGAATTTTAAAATTAAACTATCGACTTTTTCTTTGTCATGATTCTTTTATCCATCATTATTTAGGAACTTCATTTCGTTCTGATTTAGCAAAGTTTTATCCCATTTTAAATAAAAATCGGTGCTTATTTTCTCATAAGTGGCATTTTCAAACTTTTGAATTTGATAATTTAAAATATTTAGCAACTCCGTTTTTAGAAAAAAAGCAAAAAATCTTAGATCTTAATTGTGGATTAGGGACAAATGCCCTTTATATAAAATACCATTATCAAAGTGAAGTAGATGGTGTGGAAAAAAACAAATGCCTTCGCGAATTTTCCCAAAAAGTAATTAAAGTCTTTTCTTCACTTAATCAAGTTCAAACTAAATATGATTTAATTTTAATTGGTGATGAATTAGAAAAGGTTAAAAATCCTCAAAAATTTTTAAAAAAACTGCAAAAACGCTTAAATCCCGAAGGATCTATAGTTGGCGAAATTAAAAATCCGTATGATGTAAAAAATCTTTATCAAGCTTTATCCCTTAATACCTATACGATGTTAAACCAACTTCATTATTTTCATCCTCAGGATATTCAAAATTTAATTTTAAAATTGGGTTTTCAAAAAGTAACTTTTTATCCGTGGACAACTAAATTAAACCCTCAAGAATTATTATTTCAAAAACAATTGAATTTTCCTTTCACACAATATAGTCATTTTAGCTTTAAAATCGACCTTTAAAAAAAACTCAACTTTGACTCTAGTTCATTCAACTCTCTTTTGATTGCCAAAAATTTTAATTTTTACTAGACTAATTATTATCGAAGGAGGTAGTATGAAAAAATTTTTCTTAAGTAGTATTTTACTTTTATTTTTAATTATAAGCTGTGGTTGCACTAAAGAACCAACTGAAATAACTGATGCTCAAAAATTTAAACAAGATTATGAAAGTTTAAATGGTCAAACAAATGCTAGTGGGATCAAACATCGCAATGTTTCTATTCCAAGCGATAATCCTTTTGTTTATGCCACAGCAGAAGAAGTTGCGGAAAAAATAAATAACCAAGAAAGCTTCTACGTTTATTTTGGTTTTAATTCTTGTCCATGGTGTCGTTCGGCTATCGAAATGGCAATTAAAATTGCGAAAGAAAAAAATATTCAAAAGATTTATTATGTTGACGTTTTAAATATTCGGGATACTTTAGAACTTGATGCCAACAATAAGGTCGTCACAAAAACTAAAGGTTCTGATGGATATTACAAATTAATTGAGCAATTAAAAAATGTCTTAAGTGATTATACCCTAAAAGATAGTAAAGGCAATTCTGTTAAAACCAATGAAAAAAGAATTTTTGCCCCAAATTATGTTCGCATAGTTGAAGGAAAAGCAGAAAAATTGGTGGAAGGAACAAGTGATAAACAAAAAGATTCGCACGCTGACTTAACCGAAGAACTTTTAAACGATGAAGAAAAAATTTTTACCGATTTTTTTAAAGAGATAAATTAAATTTTATCTTTTTTAAAGTCTTAATTTATCATTTTTTTTAGCAATTTCCCGCGTTAAAAAGAAGTTGCTATTTCTTATAAAAAAAGTTATAATATTGACATTAGATAGAGAAGGGGCATATACAAATGAATAATGAAAATTTTAATCCTAATAATAACTTAAACAATGGATCATTTCCTAATAATCCAACTAATCCGAACGTAATGGCTGGTCCAACTCCGCCACCTCAAGTTCCGAATTTTCCAAATGATGGAAGTATGGTAAATAATGCCATGCCATACCCAAATAATCAAACGGGGCCTAGTTTTAGAGAAGAACCTAATTCTTATCCACAACCTCAGATGGAAAGTTTAAGTATGTCTTTAAATGAACCTATGAGTCCAACAGAGCAACCTATTAATATGGCAGGATTATCGTCAGATTTAGGACCTCAAAATTCGCAACCTCAACCAATGCCTTATCAACCACAACCAATAAATAATAGCTTACCAAATAATGTGCCTTCAAATAATATGGGAATATATCCCCCAACTAATAATTATCAAGCAAGTCCAACAACTTTTGTCGAAAATTTATCAATGTCACCAAATAGTTTAAACGAAACACCAAATAATATGCCTAGTCAATCTCCGATTAACTTACAACCCGAAGGAATATACACCGAAGGGCAAAGTGATGTTCCTGAACCATTAATGGGAACAACCTTAACCGCTGATGTTAATTTAACAAATGATCCTAGCAAAAATGTCAAACCCATACCTCAAACCGATCAAAACATTTATGCGGTGCCTCCTTTCACTAATGGACCGATGAATGGCCCAGCTCCCGTACCAGAAAGTGAGCCCCAAAAGAAAAAAAGTTTAAAAACCCCTTTAATAATAATTATTGTTTTGCTTTTAGTCGGGGCACTTGGTATTGGCGTTTATTACGTTTTACATACTAGTCAACCTTCAACTCCAAAATTAAGTGTAACACCAGTGTTAACCGAATGGGAAAAAGGCGAGGAATTACCGGAGGATATTGCAAAATATGCAACAATTACGGGAATTGAACCAACTTCTTGTACTTTAGATAAATCAAATATTAACATTAATGAAGATCAAAGATATAAATATACAATTAGTTGTCCAGGCCTAAGTAATCCAATCGAAGGCGAAGTCATTGTCAAAGATACCCAAGGCCCAAAAGTTATAACTAAAGACGTAACCATAACTCCAAATACAGCCATTACCATTGATAATTTTATATTCTCTTGTGAAGATGCGTCAATTCAAAGTGGTTGCGACATTCAGTTAAGTGATACTTCTATTAATTTAGATGATTTAGCCTCTCAAGTAGGAACTCATGAAATAAATATTGTGGCTAGTGATGATTACAATCATAAGACGGAAATAACTGCAAACTTAATTGTTTCCGATGATGCCGATGAAATGACCTTATCTTGTAATATTGAAAAACCATCTACTCAAATAAACAATTCCACAATGCAAGAAATTTATTATTATGGTATAAATGATGAAAATCTTTTATCAAGTGTTAAAAAGACAAGAATTTACACCTTTAAAACCGATGAAGATTATAATGAAGCGAAAGTAATGTATGGAAATACAAGTAATGAAATTGAAGGTTTGTCTGGTGAAGTTAAATTTATTGATAATGCTCGAGTTATGATTGTTTCGGCTAATATCGAAATAAGTGATTTACCACAAGAATTTGAAGTCGAAGAATTTCCATCTGCTTATGAAGATATAATTACTTTCCATGACAATCGAAGTGAAGAATGTAGTCAGTCATAAAAGATTGATTACTTTTTTTATGAAATAATTAACCTTAAATTCCTTATTAGCCACGCCAAATTTTTTCGCATACACTATAAATAGGTGAGAAAATGAAAAAATGTAAAATTGCTGTTTATGCCATTAGTAAAAATGAAGAAAAATATGTCAAAAAATGGGTTAATTCGATGCGAGAAGCTGACGTCATTTATGTTTTAGATACTGGTTCCAATGATGAAACCGTAAAACTTTTAAAAGAAGAAGGGGCAATTGTTCAAACCAAAACTTTTAATCCTTGGCGTTTTGATGTTGCCCGTAATGAATCGTTAGCCATGGTTGATGAAGATGTTGATATATGTGTCTGTACCGATTTAGACGAAGTTTTGCTCCCAGGTTGGCGGGCTGAACTTGAAAAAGTTTTTTTTAGTGATCATCCCACTCGTTATCGATACAATTACAATTGGAAACTAAATGCTAAAGACGAACCGTTAGTTAGTTTTCGCCTAGATAATATCCATGCTCGTACAGGCTATCATTGGACTCATCCCGTTCATGAAGTTTTAAGTTACGAAAAAGAAGAAACATACGGGGAAACAAATATAACTTTAAATCACTACCCAGACCCTAATAAATCTCGTAGTAGTTATTTACCATTACTCGAATTAAGTGTTAAAGAAGATCCGAGCGATGATCGTAATCTTCATTATCTCGGACGGGAATATATGTTTTATCAACAATATGACAAATGTATCGAAACTCTTCACCACCATTTAAAATGTCCTAAAGCTACATGGAAAGATGAAAGATGTGCCTCGATGCGTTTTATTGCCAGGTCTTATTACGCTAAAAATTATTTAGAAGAAACGGAATTTTGGTATCAAAAAGCAATTTTTGAAGCTCCTTACTTACGTGAACCATATTTAGAACTAGCTAGTTTTTATGAAAATCAAAATGAATATTCAAAAGCATACGAAAATATAAAAAAAGCCTTACAAATCAAAGAAAAAAGCAATTCCTACATTAATGAAGAATTTGCTTGGAATGATTCTGTTTATGATATTTTGAGCCTAGCAGCCTTTTATACTGGCCATTATGAAGAAGCCATCACCGCAATTAAAGAAGCAATTAAATTAAATCCCGAAAACTCTCGTTATCATCAAAATTATGAACTAATGCTTCCTTATTCTATAACTTCTTCGCATGAATAACCAAACGAGAATTATCACCTGTACAAGTTGATAAAGTTAACATTTTATCATCTAACCCAACTTCAATCCCAAAGTCTTTCACACTGCGACCTTTTACCATATTGATATAATTTAATTTATCTTCATTTGTTTCAAAATTGACTTTTAAATAATCGCTTGTTTTAGGTATTGTATAGATTGAAAAAATTTGCCAATTCATACTTTCATACATTGTATCAAAAGAAATAATCATATTATTCGGGTCAGCTTGCCAATCCGCATTTAAAACATTATGCAAAGAACCAAACATAACCCCACTGTAATACATATTATGGCCATAAATAATAGTATTATCATTTAAAACAGATGGCGAATTTCGAAAATCCATATAAATCCAACCATTAATATCATCTTCTTGGTAAAGATTTTTTCCTAAATAATAAACATTATCTTTACTAATTACAACAGGATAATCAACTCGCGTATTTTTAACTTTTAAATAACCAACTACATCCGGATTAATAGAAAGTAGGGAAGCGATATATTTATTTTTAATAACTAACTCTTCACCATTGTCAGTTTCTGGCGGAGGTAAAATTTCTTCGTCTTGCTCACTATCTTCAATTACTTTATTTACTTTTTCCTGAATTAAAGAAACTTCTTGCATCGATTTATAATTCCTTATAAAAACATAACCAAATGACCCAACCACAAGGCTAATCAAAATTAAACCACAAACTTTTAATGTATTAAGACTTATTTGTTTAATTAAATTATTATTTAAGTATTCACTAGAATAACTTAATTCAATTTGTAATTTGTCTGGTTTATACTTCTTATTTAATTCTTTTAAATATAAAATATCTTTTGAGTCTGTAACATCATAACATAATTCAATGTAAACATACTTAAAACGATATTTTTTTAATTGTTCCAAAATAAATTCTAAATCTTCGCTATATAAAGCCCGAAATCTAATAACTTTTAAATATTTATTAATATGTAAAAAGGAAACAAAATCCTCTTTATCCTCGTCAGTTAAAGGCTCATAAATTTCAATTTGTTTTTTATAAAATAATTTGGAATAATCTGTTAATTCATTTTTTTGCATAAAAGCGGAAATGTAAAAAACTTCGCTGTGCGTAGTTACTTTAATCGAATGTTTATCTAATAACTCAAGCATAAAATTAGGTAGGGTATAACATTCTAAATTTTTGATCGTTTTTAATTCCAACAACTTCTCACATAAAGCATAAGTAACATTTTCTTCTTTTTTGATTTTTACATTTTCAATGTAATTATTACCTTTAAAATATTTTAATAAATCCAATGCTATTTTATTATTTTGAAAAGTTAAGGTATCAACTTGATTATTTTTACATAATTCATTAAAAAAGGGAATAACTAAATGAGTATTTTCTTTTAAATAATCATCAGAAAAGATTAATTCACTATCACTTATAATATTGGTATTCATTAAGTCTTCTCGGGCCAATTTATTTTTCTTGTAGAAAAAAAACAAAGAATGGTTTTGAATACGTATTAAAATTTTCTTCATTTTTTCACCACTTTTCTATTCCTTAAGCAATATATTACCATACTTTCCTAGATATTGCACGATGAAATTTAGTTTGACAATAATAGACAATTTAAGTAAAAAAAATGTAGAATTATAGTATTTTTATGGTATAATATAGCCATACTATTAATGAGAAAAGAGGTATATTATGAAAAAAATTATTGGACTATGTATTTTAGCAATTATTTCGACTGTTTTCCTACCCCTTAATGCCAGTGCTTTAACGGGTGAAATTTTTGCATCATCAAATGCAACTATGGTTTCGGAATATACTACCGAAGGTGGCAAACAAATAAGTATTAAAAATAAAGAAGGCGAAACAAAAATATATCTTGGTGCCAATGTTGTATCAGGAACATTAACAGAGTATAAAGCTCATATCGAATTAGAAAACTCTGATTTTACTTATAAATCATTTACTAAAGCGAGTGGTTGGTCTGGTACCGTTGCTAAAAGCACATCAGGAAATGGTATTGATATTGACTTAACAAGCACAAAGGGAGTAACAGGAAGAACAAACACTCCAATTGTTACCTTAACTTTATCCGTTGCTGATTCTAGTGATTCAACAAAAGAATGCTTAATTACAATGACAAACTTAATGGATACCGAACCAGAACCTACTGAACCAGCTCCAAAAGATCCCGAACCAGCTGAAACTCCTAAATGTGAAGTTGTTGATGGCAAATATTATGATACAAATGGTAATCAAGTAAGTAAAGAAGCTTATGACGCTGCATGTACAACGGCTGAAAATCCTCAAACAGGAAGTTTCTTGCCTTATACAATCATTATTGCTGGCGTAGCAATTGCTGGTGGATTATATTTAGTCACAAAGAAAAATAATAAAATATATAAAATGTAAAAAGTAGTTTATTCTACTTTTTTAAAAAAGAATTTAAGGAGGTCCAAAATGAAAAAATCAAAAACTATTATAATGTTATTAATGTTTGTTTATTTTATCATTCCATCAGTTGTTAAAGCTTCGGGAGAAATAATTTTTGACTCAACAGTTTGTACTACAAGAGAAGAACAAGATGCTAAATATGAAGATTGTACAATGAAAATTAAATCAACTGATGGTACGGTTATTACGGGATTCAGTGGAACATTTACCCTAAACAATTTAACTCTTGAATCTGTTAACGATTTAGGTACTTGGACGCACACGAATGAAGAACTAAAATATAAGTTTGTTTCATCAAAACCAATCAAAGATGAAACATCTGATGTTATTAAAATTACTTTTAAAGCCGTTGATAAAGCCCAAGATTGTAGTGCAACTTTTAAATCAGAAGGAATGGAAAGTAATCCTCCTAAATGTCAAATAGTTGATGATGCTTATTATGGTAGTAATGGCGAAGAAGTATCTAAAGAAATTTACGAATCGCAATGTAATCCTAAATGTAAAGTAGAAAATGATAAATATTATGACAGCACTGGAAAAGAAGTTGATAAAGATACTTACAATGCTTCATGTAATCCGAAATGCCGTGTTGAAAATAACAAATATTACGATGATCAAGGTAATGAAGTAGATGAAAAAACATACAATTCTAAATGTAGTCCAAAATGTAAAGAAGATGGAGATACATATTATGATAAAAACGGAAATAAAGTTAGCAAAGAAGCTTATTTAGAAAGTTGTGGATTAGTCGAAAATCCCAAAACAGGAAGCATTATACCACCATTTTTAATTTTTATCGTTGCTATAGTAACAGGCTTATATTTTGTTTTAAAGACCAAAAATAAAATGTTTAAAATTTAAGTTTAGGGAAATAGCAATGCTATTTCTTTTTTAAGGAGGTTTTATAATGAAACAAGGAATGTGGAAATATCTATTACTAGGATTATTTACAATTTTTATTTTTCCCAGTTTAGTTAAAGCCAGTGTGGAAGTTAGTTGGAGTTGTAATAGACAAGGAGATACTCAAACTTGTACTTTTTACGGAAAAACAACTAATAATACTTTGTTTAAAGGAGTTACTGGTAAATTAACAATTAACAATTTAACTTTAGAGCGAGTTGAAACTTTAAACGGTTTTTCTTATACGGAAAATGGCGGTGTTTATACTTTTACAACAACTCAACCATTTCAAAAAACAACCAAAGAAATTGCTAAGTTTATTTTTAAAGTTCCAACGGATCATCAAAATTGTTCTATCGATTGGGTAAATCAAAATTTTAACCTAGAATTACCAAGTTGTAAAAATTATGGCGATAAATATTATGGTTATGATGGTCGCGAAGTAGATAAAACAACTTATGAAAGTGAATGTAATCCCAAATGTGCCATGAAAGATGATAAATATTATAATAAATCTGGACAGGAAGTAAATCAGCAACAGTTTGAACAAGAATGTAATCCGAAATGTAAACATCAAAATAATAAATATTATAACAGTCAAGGTAAAGAAGTTGAGCAACAAGAATATGCCCAAGATTGCGATAAAAAATGCTCTTATGAGGATGGAACCTATTATGGAAAAACAGGTCAGACTTTAAGTGGCAAAGATGAATTTGAAGAAGAATGTAATCCAAAATGCCATTTTGATGGTGAAAAATATTATGACAAAAATGGTCATGAAGTAGATAAAAATGCTTATGAAATAGATTGTAATCCGAAATGCTATTATGATGGCAGTAAATATTATGATAAAGATGGTCATGAAGTAGACAAAAATGCCTATGATAGTAGTTGTAATCCAAAATGTTATTTTGACGGCAGTAAATATTATGATAAAGATGGTCATGAGGTCGAAGAAAAAGCGTATGCCACAAGTTGCGAACTTTTTTGTAAAATAGAAGATGGAAAATATTACGATAATGAGGGGAATAATGTTAGCCAAGATGTTTATGAAAGTGAATGTAATCCAAAGTGTGAAATGAAAGATGATAAATATTACGATGACAATGGTCATGAAATTGATAAAGATACATACGATTCCAAATGTAATCCAAAGTGTAAATTCGAAGGCGATAAATACTATGATGACAGTGGTCATGAAGTTGATAAAGATACATATGATTCCAAATGTAATCCAAAGTGTCGCATTGAAGACGATAAATACTACGATAATAATGGTCATGAAGTAACGAAAGATGAATGGTATACCTTATGCCCATCTAATCCTAAATGCAAAGAAGATGGGGATACTTATTATGACAAAAATGGAAATAAAGTTAGTAAAGAAGCTTATTTAGAAAGCTGTGGCTTAGTTGAAAATCCTCAAACAGGTAATATATTACCAATTTGTTTACTAATTAGCTTTTTCTTTGGAACCTTTATCAGTTTAATCGTTAAAAAGTCTGATAAATTACATCACTTATAATAATTTTTTAAAGAGTTTTTTGGAAACTCTTTTTTTTCACACTCCAAAAATAGTACATTTGTTACTTTTTTTTCTTGACAAATAAGAAAAAAAGTATATAATAGCAACTCAAAAGGAGTGAGTAATATGAAAAAACTAAGTAATTTAGCTTTAATTTTTATATTAATAGTGTGTGTCATGCCAAGCTTTGTTAAAGCTTCAGGGAGCATCTCATGGAGTTGTGTTGACGAGTATATTGATCCAAGCGAGCCATTAAAACCATTAATTACTTGTACTTTAACTGTTAATAGTAATAATAATACTTTTATAAAAGGATTTAAAGGTCATTTATCATTAAATGAAGTAACTTTAAAAAATGTGGAAACATTTAATGGATTTACTTATGCTAAAAGTGGCGACAGTTATCAATTTACAACATCTAGTCCAGTTCAAAATAAAAGCGTTATAGCTGCTAAATTTACTTTTTATGTTGATATAACTTCTGAACATTGTGTGGTTAATTTTGTTTCTGAAGGAATGACAAAAGAAAATCCTAAATGTCAAATAATTAATGGACAATATTATGGTTTAAATGGAAATGTTGTTAGTAAAACCACCTATGAACAAGAATGTAATCCTAAATGTAAATTTGAAAACGGTATATATTATAATAATCAAGGCCATGAGGTTGATAAAAGTACATACGAGCAAGAATGTAATCCCAAATGTGCAGTGAAGGATAATAAATACTACAACAATCAAGGTCAAGAAGTAGATAAAAACACCTACGATCAAGAATGTAATCCAAAGTGTAAGTTTGAAAATGGTAAATACTATAATAACCAAGGTCATGAGGTTGATAAAAGTACATACGAGCAAGAATGTAATCCCAAATGTGCAATAAAGGATAATAAATACTACAACAATCAAGGTCAAGAAGTAGATAAAGATACCTACGACCAAGAATGTAATCC
>CANQRX010000013.1 GCA_947626425.1 uncultured Bacilli bacterium
CTTATTTTATGTAAGCCATAATTTTTTGCTGTAAAAATTGTTGACGAAGATTTTGTTTCCCATGCACCATCATCTAATCTATATTCATACTTTGAAATATTCTTACTACCATTAGTTTTTCCAATCCCCGTAGCTGTTATGGTCATATCACATACTGCTAAATCTAAATCAGCTGTTGGTGGTATTTTATCTTCCTCTAAATAGGCATTGGTTATTGTTACTTTACTTGCAAAGGTTTTTAATATTGCTCCTTCATCAGCATCTTTATCTATCCATAATCTTAATTCAAAATCTTTCGTTTCACTTGGACTTAAATACCCTGTCATTAATTTATGAGAACTATAGGTATTTTCTAAAATTGGTGTTACTTCTTCTGTATTACTTAATAATAACATTGTTCCTTCATCTGGTTTTGTAGTTTCATTTAATTTAAAGCGAACATATTTGGGTGCTAATCTATTTTCTTCGGGTATTTCTTCTGTTCCATTTATTTTGGATAAGGACTCTAAATTTATTTGGAAACTCGCATTATCATTACAAGTATTTTTAATGCTAAAGGTATATGGTGCTAAAGCTACACCTTCTTCGTCACTGATGGGCATAGCTTTAGGTAGACTTATTTCATTTTCATCTTTAGCCATACTTACTTTTAAACAAACTGATTTTACAGCATTTTGATTGGTTTGATTTATTGTTACATTCCAATAGGCGTACGTTACTCTTAAAAAAGCTATAACTAATATTATTAATCCAATTATTATATAACTAACAAAGCTTTTCTTTTCCATAACCGACACCTTACCTTATAACTAATTCTACCATATACCCCCCCCCCGTCTGTCAATTATAAAAAAAGAAGAACTAACTGAAATTAAAAATCACTTTTAAATTTTTTAGTTTTCCTTTTGGTTAGTTATTTTTCTTCGGCAATAATTACATATGCCAATTTTTTCACTTATTAAATTATCAGCTCCACAGTACGGACATTTGATATAAGTAGTATTTTTTGCTTTTTCTCTTTTTTCTTGCATTATTAAATCATTTTTTGCCTTAATTTTTAAATCTTGTTGCTCACTTTCGTTGATGTAATTTTTAACAAAGTTAGTCATATTACCTAAAATGTTTTTTGCTAAGTAATCTATTATTATGAAAATGACTCCTAATATTATTAATCGTTTACTATAATTTAAAAAATTAGTTGTTTTAATTATAGATGATAAATAAGGTATTGAAATATTTACTTTATTGATAATAAAAATAAATAAACCAATTATTAAAAATAAATAATTATCAAATTTTCTTTGATGATTTTTATAGTAAAATTTTCGAAAAATAAATAAACATATACCTAAAAAAGGTATAAAATATAAAACAATTAAAATTAAAAATATATTAGCTAAAATAATCATTGTAATCCTCCTAAAATTTTTTCTTTAAAACAAAAAAATATAAATATTTGTTTAGTAATATTTACATTTTTTAAATTAAAAAGTTTATAATGAACCTATAATACTACTTACTGAATTTAATATTATTCTCGTATAAGCATAATATCCGCCAATGAATAATACACTGAAACATGCAAGAAAGAAAAATATTTTTTTATTGCCTTCTAATTTTAATTCTTCGTTCATAAATTCATACAATAAAATGATTGTATACATAAAGCCAATAATTACTAAGGATGTTCCTAAAGGAGTCCATAATAAATTGAAAATTGGTGATAAAACCATTATACCTAAAATTGCGGGAACTAAACAGATAGCACTTATTGTTAATGATTTAATAAAATTTAGCTGCTTTTTAATAATTAAACTTCCAATATAAAACACAATGCAAACAGCCAAAATTATTCCTGCAAAAGTAATTAAATCTTGGAAAATTATTTTGATAAACTTAATATCCTTTATTAAACTAAAGTTCCAGACATAAGAATAACCTTGCGAATAACTGTATTTAGGAACTCTTGCTACCGAAATAATTGTTTTAATTAAATCAGAAATAGTCATGACTACCGTTAAAATAGCTGTCATAATTAGAGATTTTTTAGGATCATCAAATTCATTATTTTCATCATTATAAGCAGTTGATGGGTTAATAATCATTCTCCAAAAAAGCATAATACAATCCATTAAAATATTGCCATAATGTCTTTTTTTAGATATTACATCATGATTGTTATAAGGATTGACTTGATTATTTAATTGATTAGGATTTTCATTACCTTGATTAAAATTTTGGTTAGCATTTTGAGATTGAATCGTCTCGCTTGCTAGGTCATTGCCACAATTTATACAAAAACGTGACCCAGGACTATTAGTTGTCCCACACTTTGAACAGTTCATTTTTTATTCTCCTCCTTTTATTGTTTAGAAACTTTATCAACTATTTTGGCACTTAAAGATTGACTACTAATACTGTGATTATTTGCACCTTGAATCATAGAATTAGTAACATGATTATTTTTTCTAACAAAATTATCTGACCCTTTTAAGTTAGCAACATTAGTTGTTGTTTCTGTTTCGTATTTGTGACGAGCATTATTATTACGGTATTTGGTATAGATTAAAAAGTAATAAATAAAGCCAATTAATAAAAATAGCCAGTTATATTCAAAATCAACATTTAACATTATAAAAATACCTAATATTTCTATTCCACACGATGTTAAGATTAATTTAGGCATATGAATTGGAACACTGCCCATAATTTCTTTAGTCCGACCATTCACGGCAACATAATGGAGTATTTTATTTTTATCCATATAACTATAAAGCCAAACTGGTAAATAAGCAGCTTGCCATTGTTCACCGATAATGTTAAAGCCAATACTATCCCATCTTACTCCTCGGTCATATTTTTTTAAACTATTATTGACACTAAACTTAGCAATATCTTTGCCTTGGGCTTCCATTAAAGGATGCAATAGTTCAATATTTGTATCTCTTTTTTCGGAATTAAAACCTCGAAGATAATTTGCATTAAAACTTACACAATTTTCAATATCAAATGGCATTATCGAATTAATAACATTATTGGTATTTTTTAAAGAATGGTTATCTAATTTATCTAAGCTTGATTCAATAGTTAATCCATTAATTGTTAAATCAAAATCTCTTTCAATATTATATAAATCAGCATCATAATAAGTGGTTTGATAGTTATTTATTCGTTCCGTGTACGTTCGTCTTAATTGCTCGCCTTGCCCACGTAAATGAGCATGAGTGTTTAAATCAACAACCATATAGGGGAAATAAACACCCATAATGTTTTCTGTAGTAAATTCTCGTTTAAATGTCGGATTGGCAAAAAACTTTCTTTTATTTACAAAATTAGCGATTTGTCCTTCGGCTTCTTGCTTCGTAATTTTAAAAGGTAAAATAACATCCGGAATTGTCCCCGTTGCAACTTGCTCATTAACTGACAAAATATTTCGACACCAATGGCACCTTGCTTGAGCTACACAAGAGGTATCAATAGTAACCTCCGCTCCACAGCTACTACATTTTAAGGTTATTAAACTACTAGCTTCTTGATTAATATCCGTTGCCCCTTGTCCCACAATTTGACCATGCAAATTGGCGATATTTCGTTCCGCATTATTTTTTAAAGCTGAAAATTCAAACCGACAAAAATTACAACGAAGCATTCCCGTTTTGACATTTAAAGCTATATCAGTTGCTCCACATTTTGGACATTTATCTTGACCATTTTGATTATTATTAATGATTGTTTGTTTTTCATTTGCCATTATTAAATCCCCAATAATTGGTTTTTAATTTTTTGGTATTCTTCTTCAGTAATAGCTCCAGCATCTAAAAGTTTTTTCATTTCCATTAATTTGGCCGTCGCATCTTGAGGACTAGCATCGTTATTAGATACTTGACTAGCAAAACCTGGTTGATAGCTAGAAGGTGTATTTTGTTGGTTAACATTTTGCATCATGCTACCAGCTGCTTGAACACCCATACCCATGAAGGCCATTCCTGACCCTCCACCGTTACTTCCAGCTGCTTCAATTCCTCTAGCCACAGCTTGTTGCATAAAAGAATTTCCTCTTGCTCCTGCTAGGGCATCAGCTTTTTTAACATCTTGCATTAATTTTTTCGTATCTTCATCATATTCAATAGCTAAAATAGCTGTTTTAACTATTTCCAAACCGCGTGATGACTTCCACTGGTAGGCATCTTCAACAGCCATAGACATCGCTTGGGCAAACCCAATTTGATCACCTTGAATTTTACTAATTCGATTACCTTTGTTTGGGTCATTTGTATAATTAGCAAATGCCGCACTTAATGTTCCGACTACTTCATTAAATAATTGACCAGCTGCATCATTATCCATATCCGCGAAATCAAAAGCTTGAGCATTTGGTTGTAAATATTTTGCCGGAACAAAATTTTTAATAAACAATAATGGATCAACAATTTTTAAAGTATATGTTCCTCTAGTTATTACCCCAACTTGAGTTCCAAAATAAGCATCATCAAAATATATTTCTGATTGCGTTCCAAACTTATTATTAGGTATTTCTTTTAAATTAACATAAAATGCTAATTGTTGACTTCCAGGTTGACCACCAAACTTAAATCTTTCCCAAGATGTTTTAAGTGTCGAAGCAAAAATTCCATCTCCCGCAAACATAGAACGAGAATTCGGATCATCACTTCGAAATTCAAAGCCACCTGGCTCCGCAATCATGCCTGTTATTTGACCATCTTGTAAAGTAATTAAGGCCAAACCTTCTGGAACAATTATTTTACTTCCATTAGTAATTATATTTGCTGAACCTTCTGTGTTAGACCCTCTTCCCGCATTAACCCCACTTGGCACAGCTGGAAATATAGCCGCGGTTGCAGAAATATTCGCACCAGGTCCATAAAAATCCTTCCATTGATCAGCAAAAGTTCCTCCTAAGGCTCCTGTAAATGCTTTAATAAATCCCATAAAAACCTCTTCTTTCTATACATAATGAATTTATTATCCATCTTTAATAAAGATAGCACATTTTAATTAATTTAGCTATGCTAACCCTTGCGTTTTACAAAATTTTAACAAAAGTGCTAAAGAAGCAATTTTAAAAAGACTAAAATCAACTCATTTTATTTGCAAAATTTATCACCCTAATTTTATGGATGATTAAATTTATTTTTTAACAATTTTGGTTTCTAACTTTTCATCATAGTAGCTAAACATTTTATGAACTATATCCTCACCAAGTTGAGTAATCCCTGAAAAATCAGACATTAAGTTTTTAAATTGGCCAGCACTTAGGATTTCTGATAAATATTTTATAGACAAATAACTTAAGTCATAACCATTATAATATTTATTAACAAAAGAATTTCCATGAACTAAACTATTCAACTTGGGTATCATTTTTGTTTTTTCTTTTACATTAAAATAAAGCTTTTTAAAATCATCATCTGTTAGTGAATCTTTTTCTCCTGACATAAACTGGGCCATACCTTCATCATACCAAACAATTCTTTTGGCATAATCATTTTTCAAAATATATTTCATGTATAAAATATGAAATAACTCGTGACTAGTAGTATATAATCTTTTTAATTGAGATTTAGGATTTATGTAAGCATTTACCATCTCATTATCATAAGTTCCTTCAGCATATCGAGGCAAAGAATCCCTTTCACCTCTTAGAGAATAAATAAACTCTCTAAACTCTTCAACATTATCAAAATAATTAACAACTATTTGTTCATTATTAGAATATCAAGAAATAATTTATATTCATTTATTTTTCGATTAAGTAAGGAAACAGTCGAAATAGCTAGTTTTTCTAAACTATCCGATTTTTGTAAAAAGACCATTATTCCCCATTAAATTAATCCCAGATACACTTTTTGTGCTATTTATTTAGAATTTCACTATGAGATCCCGTTTCCACTAATACTAAAATTAATTCATTATTATCAATTTTATATATAAGTAACCAATCTGGTTCTATATGACAAACATAACAATTTTTAAATTTCTTATTGTCAACTAGCTTCTGATTTCTATGTTTTGACTCTAACTCTTCACCATTTGCAAGGCAATCAATCACTGCATGTAACTTTTTAATATCTTTTCCTTGCTTAATTAGCTTTTTATATTGTCTTTTAAATAAATTTTCGTATTTTACTTTATATTTCATTATTAGTCCTCATTTAAAGATCTATATAAATCATCAAGAGTTTCATAACTTTTATACTCTTCTGGGTGTTTTTCCATATAAGCAAGTTCTTTTGAGCCTTCTTCTAGTTCTTCCTTTGTAAAATATTTAAGTAAATAAGCATCGTCTGATGGGGCAGTTATTTCAAAAGGCACTTTTCTTTTTTGGATTAATTGTTTAATAGTCATATTAACAAGTGTAGACATATTTAAACCCATACTTTCTAATATATTAGTAGCAGCCTCCTTATCTTCCACACTCATTCTTATATTTACATTAGTCATAGATCCCATAAACCCATCTCCTTGTATATTACATTATAAATGCATTTATTTATACTGTCAATACTATTATATACAATATAAATATTTTTTATACATTACTAATTTATATCTTGACACTTTAATTGTTAAATAAATTTTTAATTTTTTAAATATATGTTATTATATAATTGCAAGTATAATAAATTTTGTTAAGGAGGAATGATTAAAATAATGAAAGAAAGTATTTTTAAAGCATATGATATTCGGGGTAAATATCCTGATGAAATAGATGAAAACGGAGCTTACATTATTGGTAAAAGTTATGGAAGTTACTTACAAAAATTTTTAGGCAAAAAAAAATGTGTAGTTGGCCACGATAATCGTTTATCAAGTCCTTCGTTAAATGAGCAATTAATTAAAGGATTATTAGAAAGCGGAATTAATGTTATTGATTATGGATTAATTACAACGCCAATGCACTATTATACAAGATATATCGAAAAAACATATGGAATTATGATTACAGCTTCTCACAACCCTAAAGATGATAATGGATTCAAATTTTCTTTTGACGAATTAGCTAATGCTCGCGGTCAAATGGTTGAAGATTTTAAAAATTTTACTTTAAAACAAGAATTTTTAAGTGGCCATGGAATTTTAGAACAACGAAATATTAAAGATGCTTATTTAGATTATATGCAAAAAAATGTTCATTTAGGTCCTCGACATCTACGAGTTGTAATTGACCCAGGAAATGGGGTTACTAGTACTATTATTAAAAGTGTAATGAGTTTATTTCCTTCAATTGAACCAATTTATATTTGTGATATAAGCGATGGAACTTTTCCTAATCATCACCCTGATCCAGCTGTTGAAGAAAATTTACAAATGTTAAAAGATAAAGTAATTGAATGTCATGCCGACTTAGGAATCGCTTATGATGGTGATGGCGATCGCGTAGGTTTCATTGATGAACAAGGCCAGTTTTTAATGGCTGACAAAATAATGATTATAGCTATTCGGGCTTTAATTAATAATGTTTTTAATAAAACTTTTTTATGTGATGTTAAATGCAGTAAATCTTTAACCGATGAAATTGAAAAGTTGGGCGGCAAAGTTTACATGTGCCGAACAGGAACAAGCTTTACCGAAAGTGCTACTAAAGAACAAAACATTCCTTTTGGGGGTGAATTATCAGGTCATATTTTCTTTAACGATCGCGATATAGAAATTTGCAGTGGTATTTATGATGGTTTAAGAATTATTGAAATTCTTTCCAAAACAAATGAATCTTTTTCTGATTTATTAAAAGGAATTAACAATTATTTTTCAACACCGGAAATAAAAATTGCTTGTCCCAATGAAATTAAATTTCAAGTCGTGGAAAATATTCGCCAAGTTTTAGAGCAAAATAACATTAAATTTAGCACAATTGATGGAATTAGAATTGAAAATGAAAATTCGTGGGGTCTTATTAGAGCAAGTAACACGGGCCCTAATTTAACTTTACGGTTTGAAGCCAAAACCATAAACGACTTAAATAGTCTTATTAAAAAATATAAAGATTTAACTTTAAAAGAAATTGATAAATATAATTAAAACACTGATTCATCGACCAGTGCTTTTTTTAAATAATTTTTTTTATTTCATCATATATTACTTTGGAGCTCATACTTACTTTTTCGTTATCCATATTCCTAATCATTTTTAACCTTTTTGTTTTATCATTAAGAAGTTCATCGATTTTATTATCTAATAACGAAAGTGTTATTTCCTTTTCTTCAATTAAGGTTATACATTCCTTTTCGGCAAGTTCTTTGGCATTATAATATTGATGATTATTAGCTACATTAGGACTAGGAATGATAATACTCGGGATTTTTAAAGCTAAAATTTCGAAAAGACTTCCGGCTCCAGCCCTCGAAACAACTAAGTCAGAAATTTTTAAAAGACCCGGTAAATCTTCAATAAAAGGAAAAAGATGAACATTTTGGGCGAAATGATTTTTTTTAGTAAAATCAGCATATAAACTTTTCCCTGTTATATAAACTACTTCGTAATTTTTATTTGCCCCTAAAGTTAAAAATTGTTGCATTTTAGCATTTAAGGATTCACTACCTAAAGAACCAGCCACAAAAGTAACTAATTTTTTCGTTTTATCCAAACCTAAGTCACTTTTATTTTTCTTTGGTGATAAAAGGGCTTTAGCTCCACAAGGATGCCCTGTATAAATAATTTTTCCATCCGTTTTAAAATATTGTTTACTAGTTAAAAAACTTATTCCAATTAAATCCGCATATTTAGCAATTAATTTATTACTTTTACCAGGAATACTATTTTGTTCATGAATAAAGGTTTTGATACCTAATTTATGAGCAGCTTTTATAACCGGATAAGTAACGTATCCTCCGACCCCAATAACGACATCTGGTTTAAAATCAAGCATAATTTTTTGACATTTTTTTAAAGATGCTTTTATACAAAAAATGTTTTTAAAATCAAAGAAGATATTTTTGGTAAAACCATAGATTTCAATACTTTCATACTTTATATTCTTTTTAGGAATTAAATCTTTTTCCATGCGATTGTGAGTTCCAATATATAAAACATCTAAATCTTTTTCTTGTTTTTTAAATTCTTCAATTATGGCAAGGGCCGGATTAATATGCCCCATCGTGCCACCGGCTGTTACAATTATTTTCATAAAATTTGGTAACACATCCTTTCTTTAAAAAAATCTCCTCTTAATAAATATATTATACTAGATGTCTGTCCATGATTAAAAGAAAAAAAATTTTAGAATGTCAAATAAATCATAATTTAAGCATATATTTTAGAAAAGAGTTGATGCACATGAATAAAAAATTTGATTTACTCCTTTTTATAGCTGTAATTGTTATGGCGTCATTTGGAGTTGTAATGATTTATTCAGCTAGTAGTATATGGGCCGAATATAAGTTTCATGATCCTTTTAATTTTGTTAAAAGCCAACTATTTTTTTTAGGAATTGGCATTTTTCTTATGCTCTTTATTAGTAAAATAGATTATCATTTTTTAAAAAAGAAAGCTAATTTAATTTTAGGAATATGTTTTGTCTTTTTAGTTTTAGTTTTAATTCCTGGCATTGGAAGTATCAGAAACGGGTCGCGAAGTTGGTTTGGAATTGGGGGTTTCGGGATTCAACCTAGTGAATTTGCCAAAATTGGTTTAATAATTTATACGGCTAAGTATCTAAGCAATAACAAAAAAAATCTTCGCGAAATTAAAAAAGGAGTTTTACCAATATTAGTAGTCATTGGTTTATTCTTTTTATTAATCATGCTTGAGCCTGATTTTGGAACGGCCATGGTTATTGTTTTAACTTTAACATCTTTAATTTTTATCAGTGGTGTAAAAATTTCTTTTTTTGTCAAAATTGGTTTTGTTGGTCTTTTAGGAATTGTAGCTTTAATAATCGTTGCTCCTTATCGAATGGCCCGCATTGTTTCCTTTTTAAATCCGTGGTCCGACCCCTTAGGTAGTGGTTTTCAAATAATTCAATCGCTTTATGCTATTGGTCCAGGAGGACTTTTAGGCCAAGGATTTTTAAATTCGCATCAAAAACATTTTTACTTACCAGAACCTCAAACAGATTTTATTTTTTCGATAATTTCCGAAGAATTTGGCTTTTTAGGAGTTTTAATAGTTACAAGTTTTTTTTGTTTTATTTTTTACCGAGCCACCAAAATTGCTTTAAATTCTTATGATGCTTTTGGAAAGTTTTTAGCCTTTGGCCTTGCCGTGGGAATTGTTATTCAAGCTACCCTAAATTTATGTGTCGTTATCGGCTTAATTCCTGTAACTGGCGTTACACTGCCCTTCTTTTCTTATGGGGGTTCATCTTTACTTGTTAGTATGGCAAGCATTGGCATTATTTTAAATATTTCTAGGAAATAAGTGAGGCAAAGTTGACATACAAACTTACGTTTAATATATTTTAGTTGCAAAGCAAGGAGGAAATTAGAAATGAATGATGTTAAATTATTAGAAGAATTAAAAATTGAAAGTATGATTTACGAAATAAGAGGTAAACAAGTGATGTTGGATTCTGATTTAGCACAACTTTATAAATGTGTTAATGGTACTAAATCGATTAACTTGGCTGTTCATAGAAATATTGATAGGTTCCCCGAAGATTTTTATTTTCAATTAACCACCGAAGAATTTTCAAACTTGAAGTTTCAATTTGAAACTTCAAGTTTGAATGGATATGGTGGAATTAGAAAAAATCCGTATGTCTTTACAGAACAAGGAGTTGCTATGTTAGCAAGTGTCTTAAGAACGCCTATCGCTGCAAAAGTAAGTATTAATATTATGCGTGCTTTTGTAATGATGCGTAAATATATTTCTAACGAGTTAATTGAGCAAAAATATATTAACAATTTAGTGATTAAGCATGATGAAAATATTAAATTGTTACAAGAATCTTTTAATATGTTTGAAGAAAAGAAAAAAGATAATGAAATTTATTTTAATGGTCAAATCTATGATGCTTATTCAAAAATAGTTGATATTTTAAAGGAAGCACATGACAACATAATTATTATTGATAACTATGCAGATAAAACGGTTTTAGATATGATTAGATACTTAAAAGTTGACGTAACTTAATATGTAAAAATAATTGTTTATTGAAAGAAATAGATATAAATAAGTATCAAAAGCAATATAAAAATCTCAAAGTAATTTACAGTAATGATTTTCATGATAGATATATTATTTTAGATCAAAATGAAATTTATCATTGTGGAACCTCTCTTAATCATGCTGGCAGTAAAACTTTTTCGATTAATAAATTAGAAGACAATATAGTAAAGAACTGTTTAATTAATTACACGCTTGCTATTATAGAATAATATTTAGTTATTTTGTAAGTGTAACAATCAAAAATTGATTATATTTTTAAGACGTTATACTACCCTTCTTTTGGGGGTTCATCTTTACTTGTTAATATGGCAAGCATTGGCATTATTTTAAATATTTCTAGGAAATAAGTGAGGCAAAGTTGACATACAAACTAACGTTTGATATATTTTAGTTACAAAGCAAGGAGGAAATTAGAAATGAATGATGTTAAATTATTAGGAGAAGTAAAAATTGAAAGTATGATTTATGAAATAAGAGGTAAACAAGTGATGTTGGATTCTGATTTAGCTAAGCTTTATGGGGTAGAAACAAAAAGAATTAATGAAGCAGTAAGAAGAAATCCTGAAAAATTTCCAGAAAGATTTTGTTTTAAATTAAGTAAAAATGAATATCTTGATATTCTAAGGTCGCATTTTGCGACCTTAGAATTAAAACCTGGTCAATATTCAAAATATTTACCTCGTGTTTTTACCGAACAAGGTGTAGCAATGCTTGCAACTATTTTAAAATCTGATGTTGCTACAAAAGTAAGTATTGCTATTATGGATGCTTTTGTAATGATGCGTAAATATATTTCTAATGAGTTAATTGAGCAAAAATATATTAACAATTTAGTGATTAAACATGATGAAGATATTAAATTGTTACAAGAATCTTTTAATATGTTTGAAGAAAAGAAAAAAGATAATGAAATTTATTTTAATGGTCAAATCTATGATGCTTATTCAAAAATAATTGATATTTTAAAGGAAGCACATGACAACATAATTATTATTGATAACTATGCTGATAAAACGGTTTTAGATATGATTAGATACTTAAAAGTTGACGTAACTTTAATATGTAAAAATAATTGTTTATTGAAAGAAATAGATATAAATAAGTATCAAAGACAATATAAAAATCTCAAAGTAATTTATAGTAATGATTTTCATGATAGATATATTATATTAGATCAAAATGAAATTTATCATTGTGGAACCTCTCTTAATCATGCTGGCAGTAAAACTTTTTCAATTAATAAATTAGAAGATAATATTGTAAAGGACAGTTTAATGAATTATACCCTTGCTATTATAGAAAAATAATCACAAATTATTTATGAAATTTACCAGTATCTAGGAAGGCATTTGATAAAAAATCATATAATATTATAATTAGACTGAAAAAATAACGAAAATGAACTATTAAGACTAAAAAAAATGGTAATTTCGGGTTTAACATCACCATTTTTTATTTTGACTTTAAAACTTTTTTTACTTCTTACGTTCATGAATAAGTTCGCTGTTACATAATAGATCATTATTTTGGAAAAATAAATCTTTTAAAACAATATAACTTATTGTTTGATCAAGGTTTAAATAAATAGTTGCTTCTATAACATTCATAGGTTTTGATAAAGAATTATTAGGAAAGTAAGAGCCTAAAAATAGCATTTTGGCCTCGGGGCGATAGATAAGTTTGTGATAATGACCTAAAACTTCTAAAAATACTTCTTTTATACCCGCTTGTTTTTGAACTTCCAAAATTTTTCTTTGACAGGCAGAAATATTTTGGAAATTTATTTCGCCAAAAATATGAGGATGATGAAGACCAATATAATTATGATCATTAATCATTAAATAAGCATCGTTATAACCCAATGAAACTATATCAGTTCGATTTTCTTCCAAAAATTTTAAAACGTCAAACCCTAAATTTACTAACTTCATGTCATGATTTCCTCCCAGTATAGCTTGACAAATATTATCATCTTGGGGATACAACTTAATCCATTCTTTTACATAATTTATCCATCTTTCATAGTATTGCTTTATGCTTTCTTCATCATTAAAATTTAAGTTGCCTGTGTCAAAAATATCTCCTAAGTTAAGGATATATTTGATACGTTTTTTTTTCGCATAATCATATAAAGTGTCCATCGACTTAAAAAAATCTAACGATTCAGGCCGAGAATGAATATCGCTAATAAAAAGAATTTTAAGCGGATTAAAGTCTTGGATATTAAATATTATCTTTTCCCGAATTGGTGGAGGCATAATTTGGTAAGTTTTTGGTAAAGTTACTTTTTGAGTTCCAACATTAATATACGAAGTTACTTTTTGATATAATGATGAAAATTCTAGTTCGCTTAAGTGAAAATATTTTTTAAAGTATTGCTTAAGTTCATTAATAGTTTTAGGAGTTCTTAACAAAGTAATTAATTCTAATTCTAAAGCATCTAAATTTGCTGAATTTAAAAAATTATTTTTTGCTTCATAAATTTGTTTAAATTCACTAAGTTCTTCTAATTGATGTTTTAAATCGTCTAGTTTTTGCTTTTGTTTAATAAAATCATCATCTAATTTTTGCTTTTTTTGAGTTAAATATTCCGTTTCTATTTGCAATTTTTCATTTACTTTTTGATATTCTTCGATTTCTTTAAATAAGTCTTCTTTTTCTTCTTTAAGAACATTTTTTTCTTTTGTTAAATCATTAACTTTTTTTTCTAATTCATTTAATTTTAAAGTTAATTTTTGAATTGTGGCTTCTCTTTTTTTAAACCCAGTTTCTAAAGAACTTAATTGACTTTTTAATAATTGAGATTCTTCATCAAAATCAAGTTTTTTTTCTTCAACTTTAAATTGAGGTTGCTCTTGAGGTTCTGGTTCTTTATAAAATAAAAAAAGGCGATGGGCATTTATTCCCATTAAAACTTGTTGAATTTTTTGCCAACAATTTTGAGTAAAACAATTGCAATATTCATTAAATAATTTTGTTATTTTGGTCTGTTTTTCATCTAATTGTTTCATATATTCGGCCGATGAAATTTCATAATTATCAATAATTATATGAATTGAATAAATAATTTTATAAAGAATTTTTTCTGATCTTTTAGAATCATCTAATAATCGTTTTTCTGCAATTTCGTAAAAATAATCTAATAATTCTTCGTCTGTATAACTTTTAGAAAAAATATTGGAATGAAAAGTTTGATAAAAAACTAAGTCTAATGAACTTCTTTTAAAAATTTCATTCATTCTTACTTTGTCAATTGGTAATAACATAAAAACCACCTACTTGGTGGTATATTATAAACATAATATTTTAGGTGGTCAAGTTCTTTATAGCCAAACGCCATAGGTAATCGCAGCCATCGCTAGTAATAAACCAACGACATAAAAGGCTTTAACAATGTCCGTTTCTTGCCAACCTAATTGTTCAAAATGATGATGAATAGGTGCCATTTTAAAGACTTTACGGTGAAATTTACGAATGGCTATTATTTGAATCATGCTTGATAAAGTTTCAACGACAAAGACGCCTCCGATTAAAGGTAAGGATAATTCATGTCTTGTTACCACAGCAATAGCAGCCATAGCCCCACCTAATGATAGGCTTCCTAAATCGCCCATGAATACTTTTGCAGGGTGACTGTTAAATAATAGGAAACCTAATAACGCTCCGACTAAGATAAAGCAAAATATGGCCACTTCTTGGTATCCTTCCATCCAACCGGTATTCCAAGTAATAATTCCAAAAGCAAAAAAGGCAATGACACATAAACCACCACATAAACCATCTAAGCCATCGGTTATATTTACAGCATTACTACTTCCTACTAAAACAAGTAAAATGAATAAACCAAAGGTCCAACCTAAAGGAACAATTAAATTTAGAGATGTGATTCTTAAAACCGGTTCACCACCATTTTTCATAAAAATGTAGAAAAAGATTAACGCAATTACCATTTGCAGTAAAAATTTGGTGGAAATACGTAAGCCCATATTATTATGATACCTTACTTTGAGCCAATCATCGACAAAGCCTAAGGCGGCATAACTTAAAAAGACAAAAACAACAATTATTAAATTATGACTTAATTCGATACTTCCTTTTAAATATAATAAACACAAGGAGATAATAACGGGAATAATAAAGATTATTCCGCCCATCGTCGGGATTCCATCTTTTTTTAAATGTCTTTCGCCTAAAGTCTTACTGACTGGTTGACGGAAATTAATTTTTTTTAACATAGGTATAAACAAAATTCCACATATAATAGCAAAAATAAAACCTAACATCATTGCTAAAGCCGCTTTTGCAAGTATTAACATAAAATTTCACCTCATACTAACATTATACAATTAAAAGAATTAAAAGGCGGGAAAAAAGCCCAATATTTACATCTTTTAGACATTATCCTAACAATAATTTAACGGTGCTGCCTTCTTTGACATAGGAATTACCTATTGGCGATTGATATAGAACGTTGTTCCCTACTCCCGAATATTCGATTTGAAAACCTTTTAAAGTTTTTTTGGCTTCGTCGGCGCTTAACCCAACGGCATCAGGTAACATCACATATTTTTTATCCAACCAATTATATTCTTTTTCCATACCTTCTTTACTAGGTGAAAAATTAAAAATGGAAATAGCTGTTTCTAAAACATTTTTAGCAATTGGTGCGGATACTGTTCCTCCATATTGAACAATTCCTAACGGGTGATCTACTGCGACATAAACAACAATTTCGGGGTCATCCGCCGGCATAAAGCCCATGAATGATAAAATATAATTACCTGCCATATAATGACCATCTTTGACTTTTTGGGCAGTTCCGGTTTTTCCACCTACTCGGTAATTTTCGATATACGCATTTCGTCCTGAACCGTGAGCAACAACGCTTTCTAGAGCATACCGAACCAATTTGGAAGATTCTTCTGATAAAACTTTTCTTCTTAAAACGGGTTCATTAGCTAAAATAATAGAATTAGTTTCCGGTTCAAGCATTTGTTTAACTAAATAAGGTTTTAATAAATTGCCACCATTGATTACGGCTGAAACGGCTGTAACTTGTTGAATTGGAGTTACCGAAATACCTTGGCCAAAACTGGTGGTAGCTAATTCGACCGGTCCCATCGCACTTGGTTTAAATAAAATTCCATTACTTTCCCCATTTAAATCAATTCCAGTTTTTTCGCCAAACCCAAAATTACTAATATAACTCATTAACTTTTCAGTTCCTAATTTTTGGCCTAAAGCCACAAAACCAGGATTACAACTATTTTCCACCACTTGTAAAAATGTTTGTTCGCCGTGTCCTCCACTTTTCCAACAATGAATGGTTGCACCATCAACGTGAACAGACCCGCCATCATAAAAATGATCTTCAAACAAATTGACAGTTTGTTCTTCAACACTAGCTGACAAAGTCATGATTTTAAAAGTTGAGCCTGGTTCATAGGTCATCCAAATTGGTAAATTACGATTAATTGTTTCTGTGTCATAATCTTTGTAAGAATTCGGGTCAAAATTAGGACGAGAGGCCATGGCTAAAATTTCGCCTGTTTTGGGAGCCATTGCCACAATCATCGCATGTTCAGGGGTATATTTACTCATCACATTATCTAATTCTCTTTCCACCGCCAATTGTAAATCTAAATCAATTGTTAGTTGTAAATTGATGCCATTTTGGGGTTTTTCGTAAACTTCCGAAACATTTAAACGATTACCTTTACCATCCGAAAAATATTTAATTGCTCCATCTTCTCCGGTTAGATAATCATTATATGTTAATTCTAGGCCACTTAAACCTTGGTTGTCAATTCCTACATAACCTAAAACATGAGATAAAACTGAACCGTACGGATAATAACGTTTACTTTCTTTAACTAAATAGACACCATCCATATGTAAATCATTAATTTTACTTGCAATATCATACGACAACTGGCGTCCTTCAGGATGGACTCTTTCAATGCTGGTTTTTTTGGTAACATGAGCCAGCATATCATTATAATCTGAATTTAAAATGGAACTTAAATTTTGGGCAACTTCTTCGGGATTTTCAATTTGGTTAGGGATAACTACTAAACTAGTTGTTGTTAAATTCGTAGCCAAAACTTTGCCATTGCGATCTAATATTTCCCCACGGTCAGCCCCAATAGGTAATTTTCTGCTCCATAAAGACTTAGCTAAGGTACTTAATTTATCGTACTGAAAAACTTGAATATAAAAAACTCTAATAATAATAATTACTAGTAAACAAACAATAAATAAAAAGAAGAATCGAATCCTTAAATGTTCATCTTTAAAGAACATAAGCCTCACCTAAAAAAGCATATGCTAAAAAAAGAATTTTAGAAGTATTTTTTAACTAAAGCGTTTGACTTTCACTCAGTATCATTCAACGACATATCAAGTAATGCCACAATCTGATTTCTCCGCCCATAGATGATTGTTGTAACCCACACAGTTTTCTTTTTCTCGTCAATCAGATAGTAAACAAGAAAGTTTTTAACAGGCATTTTGTGAATTCCTTTGGTATGCCATGGTTCCTCCTCTGTAAGAGGGTATTTCGACGGCATAAAATCCAATTTTTCAATCTCACATTGCAGAGTATCCGCCCATTTTTGGGCCGTTTCTGGTACAAGCAGAATTTTGGATATATATTGCACTGTTTCTTCAATTTGGCAGATTGCCTGTTGGGTTAAATTCACCTTATACCGCATACTTTATATACCTTTTCGGATGTTGGTAAAGGCTTCATCAATAGGCAGTCCTTCGCCGGATATCGCTTCTTTATATCCTGTTTCCATTATTTCGTTAAACTGCGTATCGGTCAAACTGTCTTTCGTTGGGAGCTTCGGTACCGCAAGCGAATACGGAATGCTACCCGTCATAATGATTTGTCTGTATAAAGTATCAATCAAAACCGAAACTGGTAGTCCAATCCTTGCCAAAACTGCCTCCGCCTGTCGCTTGATTTCTGGCTGAACACGAGCCGTTACATTTGCACTTTTTGTTGCCATCATATGCACCTACCTTTCTGCCATTGATTATACCATATTGTATGGTTAATTGCAATACAATTTCAATATTCTTTGAACAGT
The DNA here is from genome assembly GCA_947626425.1 of uncultured Bacilli bacterium. Lineage (GTDB taxonomy): Bacteria > Bacillota_I > Bacilli_A > RF39 > UBA660 > Ventrenecus. The sequence continues at coordinate 18,222 of CANQRX010000013.1, forward strand.
GGATATTAAGATTTGGCTGCAACATTTAAAGCACAGCAATTCTAATTTTTTATGTTGCTTTCTTGTTAGTAAAATTCTTTAATCTCACTTGATTAAACTTATTAAGTTTCATAATATTTGCACCTCATTTTCGAGATGCAATCGAGGACATTTTAACTTAAAAGTCACATAGTTTAACTAAAGCGTTTGACTTCTTTCTTTAATAATGTTAAAATTTTACAAGTAAAAGCAAGTGAGGTGAGGTATAAATGGCCAAAAAAGTAACAACAAAAAAACCAAATGTTATTAATTCTAGAAGTAAAGCTTTAAATGCGACTAAAACTCGCCAAAAACCTAATCTTCAAAAGAAAACAATTAATGGTGAGAAAGTAATTACAAGTGTTCGTGAATCAAAAAAACAAAAATAATTGCAAAAAGAACCTACTCGGGTTCTTCTTTTTTTGCTTTAAATATTTCTTTGTAAACTTCTTTATAGGATGAAACAGCAACAATTGTCATATTTTCTAAAATATAAGGAGGAACTTTTTTCAAATCTTTTTTATTTAGCTTCGGGATAAATACTTTTTGAATACCGGCATTATAAGCCCCAATTAATTTTTCTTTTACTCCTCCCACTGGTAAAATTTCGCCTCTTAAGGTAATTTCTCCTGTAAAAGCTATATTTTGGGAAACAGGAATTTGTTTGATTAAACTAAGGATTGACGTCACAATGGCAATACCCGCACTCGGACCATCTTTGGGAGTTGCACCATCAATCGCATGTAAATGAATATCTTTATCTTGAAAAGTAAAAGTTGTTATTTTTAATTCTTTACTATGACTTTTAATATAGTCTAAGGCAACCGTTATAGATTCTTTTATTACCTCTTTTAAAGAGCCGGTCATAATAATTTGCCCAGTTCCTTTAAATAAACAAGTTTCAAGCGACAAAATTCGGCCTCCTAAACCGGTCCAGGCTAAAGCTTGAACTAAACCCGGAACAACATTTTTTGGTAAAACATCATTTTCATATTGGTAAACATCTAAATACTTTTTTAAATCTTTTTCTTCTAAAACACAAGTTAATTTTCTTTTTAAATGAACATTAGTTGTTAAAACTTTTCTAATGAGCATTTCCAATTTTCTTTTTAAATCTCTTACCCCAGCTTCTAATGTATAATGGACAATTAAAGAAGAAATCACTCCATCGGGAATAGTTATTTCTTTATCTAAAACACCGTATTCGTTAAATATTTGGGGCAATAAATAGTCTTTGGCTAAAATGATTTTCTCATATAATGTATAGCTTGATAAATTAATTATTTCTAAACGATCTTTTAATTCTAAAGGAATTTTATTTATATCATTCGCGGTTAAAATAAATAAAACATTACTTAAATCAAATGGTTCTTCAATATAATTATCAATAAAAGTTTTATTTTGGGGAAAATCTAGAACATCTAGTAAGACACTAGCCGGATCACTATGATAGTCTTTAGTCATTTTGTCAACTTCATCAATTAAAATAACGGGATTATTAGTACCACACTTTATAATCGCTTCCATTATTTTACCAGGACTTGAGCCTAGATAAGTACGTCGGTGCCCAATTAAAATTGTGGCATCATTAATTCCCCCTACACTTATTTTATAAAATTCTTTTCCTAGGGCGTTAGCTATCGACATAGCAATGGATGTTTTACCAACACCAGGAGGACCTACTAAACATAAAATAGGACTTCTTAAACTCGGATTACGTTTTTTAATAGCTACATATTCAATTATTCTTGTTTTTACTTCATCTAATCCATAATGAGAATCATTTAAGTTTTTTTGAATTTCTGTTATATCAGTTTTATCATAAGTAAATTTTTGCCAAGGTAAAGAAAAAAAAGTATCCAAATAATTTCTAACAAAAGATGCATCGGGACTAAGTTCGTTCATTTTTTCATATTTTGCAATCTCTTTTTCAACTTTTTTTAAGGTTTTACTATCAATTTGTAAATTTTCTAATTTATTGGTCCATTCTTTAATTTCAATATTTTTTTCTTTATCTTCTCCTAATTCTTTTTGAATTTCTTTCATTTTTTCGCGGAGTAAAAACTCTTTTTGGTTATCATCTAAACTTTTTTGAATTGATAAGCTTAATTCTTGATCAATTTTAATGATTTCTAATTCTTTATTGATATCTTCTAATAAAATTTTTCCTCTGGTCAAAGGATTCATTTCAACCATTAAAGCTATTTTTTTTTCAAAAGTTAACGGAGCATAGCTAGCAATAATATCGGCCATTTCATCTAAACTTTGGTTATTATTGATTAATCCTAATACAGTATTAGGCATCATCGGATTATTTTTAATATATTTTTTTAGTAAAGACTGTAATTTTCTTTTGATTGCCGTTTCCTCTTGCTCATTAATTTTTGGCAAAGAAATAGTTTTTTCTTGACACATTAAAATTTCTTTATCTTTTTCATAATTATAATATTTATCTATTTTTACTCTTTTTTCACCATAGATTGTAACTCTTAGATGACCATTAGGTAATTCAATTTTATTATTAATCGTTCCAATTACTCCAATAGTTGGTAAATCACTAACTTCCGGAATTTCTTCTAATTTATCTTGAGGAGAAACAATGAGTAACTCGCTTTTATATTTTTGATTACTTAACATTATTACTTTTTTGGACAATTTATTATTTAACTCGACTTTAACTTCCTGTTTTGGAAGTAAGATTAATCCTTTTAACAATATCACTGGCAAAGATTTCATCATACAACCACGTCCTAACAATAGAAATTATTATAAAAATAATTTAACTTTTTGTAAAGTCCAAAATCTTAAAATTAATTGTTATTGATATGATTAAAAATAAAAATTCATTATTATCATATTAAGCAATTATAATTTGATTAGAAGAAATATAATGCCGGTTCAGCGAAAAAGAGTAAAAAAGTTTGAAAGCTAAGACTTTATGAAAAAATAGAAAAAAATAATTCATAAAGTTTT
>CANQRX010000014.1 GCA_947626425.1 uncultured Bacilli bacterium
TCTCTAGTAAGACCATCAGATTTTTCAAAATGTTTACCACTTTTAATTGTTATGCTTTTATCATGATATTTTTTTTGTAATTCTCTTTCCTTTTTTCGACGAGCTCTTCGACCTAAGTTTTCATTTTCTTTGATTTCTTTAACTAATTCTTCGCACATTTTTTACCACCTTATTTTGTTTTCATTATATCAAAAAAACTTTGCGAAGAAATTTTTATTTAAGTTTGCTCTTTTTAGCTGTAACGAAATAGGGAACTTGTAAAAAGTTCTTTTTTATGTTACTATGAATATGTCAAGGGAACTTGCATAAAATAAAAAGGGAACATTCAGTTTCGTTAAGTTGAATGTCTACCCATTGTATGGTTTAGACACTTATTCTAGCGAATGAGTGTCATTTTTTTATAACTACTATCAAAATGATGAGGAGAAATAAAATGATAGTAATGAGCTTTAAAACCTTTATTATAAAAGTTTTAGTTTTCACTATATCAAACCTCCTTTCTGCAATAGATTGAAGGTAGACACTCAACAACTGATATTCCCTGTATAAATTATATATTATATAAAAATATAAAACAAGCGAACAAAACAACTCGATTTTAATATCTCAATTTTAATAGTATGAGTTGTATTTACTCTCAGAATATGAGTTTTATTTACTTTTAGAATTCACAAGATTTCCGCCAAGTTATTAAAATGTGTGACTTTTGATAAGAAATTTGGTACACTATATTTATAATTGAAAGTTGTGGTATTATGTATAAGATATCATTATTATTTATGCAATTTTTAATCTTTAGTATGCTTGGCTATGTAGCTGAGATGATTACCTGTTGTGTGGTTAATAAAAAACTAACAAACCGCGGTTTTTTATGTGGACCAGTTATTCCTATCTATGGCTTTGGTTGTTTAAGTATGCTATTGGTGTTACAACCCTATAAAGAAAATCCTTTTTTAATTTTTATTTTGGCTGTTTTATTAACAACTTCTTTAGAATATTTAACAAGTTATCTTTTAGAAAAAATTTTTCATAATAAATGGTGGGATTATAGTTATTTAAAATATAATATAAATGGCCGAATTTGTTTACGAAATGCTATTTTGTTTGGTATTGGCGGTCTGATTATCATTTATTTGGTTGGGCCTTGGGTGGTAAACTTTTTAAGTCATTTTAAAAAAGGGGTTTTAATTGTTCTTTCGATTATTTTCTTTATTCTTTTTCTTTTGGATACTGTTTATTCAGCAATTGTGGCTTATTCTTTACGTAATCGTTTAATTATTGTAGAAGATTTAAAAAATGATAAATTAGCAAAAATTCCGGGAATTTTAGAAAAAGTTTTAGCACGGCGTATTAAAAACTTTAAAGGTTTAAAGCTATATCCTTCAAGACTATTAAAAGCTTTCCCTTATATTGGTAAATCAAATGAAAAAGAATTTGATTTAATGAAAAAAATAGCTTTGAAAGAAAAAGAAATAAAAAGAAAAATTAAATTGGATAAAAAGAAGAAAAAAAGGAAAAAAAAGAAGAAAAAGAAATAATATTATTGAAAGTTAAGTTTTGATAATATTTATTTTTTAGATTATAATTTTAGAGAGGAGAGATTTTATGCTAGAAATTAAAAAAATAACTAAAACCTATGAAACTGATGGTTTTAAACAGCAAGCTTTACATGAAGTAAGTATTAATTTTCGAAAAAATGAATTTGCTTCTATTTTAGGACCTAGTGGAAGTGGTAAAACAACGCTTTTGAATATCATTGGTGGTTTAGATCGTTATGATAAAGGAGATTTAATCATTAATGAGGTTAGTACCAAAGAATATAAAGACCGCGATTGGGATGCTTATCGAAATCATCGGGTTGGTTTTGTCTTTCAAAGCTATAATTTAATTAGTCATCAAACGATTTTACAAAATGTGGAACTGGCTCTTACTTTATCTGGAGTGGGAAAAACTGAACGAAGAAGTCGGGCCAAAAAGGTTTTAAAAAGTGTTGGCTTAGAAAAACATATAAATAAATTGCCAAATCAATTATCGGGTGGACAAATGCAACGGGTGGCAATCGCTAGAGCCTTAATTAATGATCCGGATATTTTGCTTGCGGATGAACCAACGGGAGCCCTAGATTCTGATACAAGTACCCAAATAATGGATTTATTAAAGGATGTTGCTAAAGATAAATTAGTTATTATGGTTACTCATAATCCTGAATTAGCTGAAAAATATTCTTCGCGAATTATTAAATTAAAAGATGGAGAAGTTATTGATGATACTAATCCTTATGATGGAAAGGTTAATACTAAAGAATCTTCAGAACAAGAAAAGAAAAAAAGTCAAAAAACTTCGATGAATTTAAGAACAGCTTTAGCTTTATCATTAAACAATTTATTAACGAAAAAAGGAAGAACGATTTTAACTGCCTTTGCAGGTTCGATTGGGATTATTGGTATAGCTTTAATTTTATCATTATCAAGTGGGTTAAATAATTATATTAATAAAGTTGAAGAAGATACCTTATCACTTTATCCTTTAACACTGGAACGGACTACCATGGATAGAACCAGTTTAATGCAATCGTTTATGGATGATGGAGAAAATAAAGAAAACGGCAATGATAAAGTGTATTCTAATAATATTATGACCGATATGATTTCTTCCATTGCTGGAAGTAGTACGGTTAATGATTTAAAAAGTTTTAAAAAATATATTGAAAATGATAATAGCGATTTAAAAAATTATGTTAGCGATATTCGTTACGCTTATAATTTAAACTTAAATTTGTATAAAGCTAATTATGAGGAAGAAATAGTCCAAGTAAATCCAAGTACCGTTTTTGATAATTTAGGAATAGGTAATGAAATGATGGGGCAAGTTGCAATGCCCGGAATGAGTGAGGTTAACTCATGGGTTGAACTTCCTTCGAAAAAAGAAGTTTTAGATTCGCAATATGACTTAGTTGCTGGTAAAATGCCTGAGGAATACAATGAAGTGGTTTTAGTTATGGACCAAAATAACCAAGTTAGTGATTATGCTTTATATTCTTTAGGTTTGTTAGACCAAAGCGAGTTAAAAAGTACTATGAATAAAATAATGAGTGGAGAAGAAATAGAGAAAAAAGATACTTATGTTTATGATTATAATGAAATAATTGGTTTAAAGTATAAATTAGTTTTAAATACTGATTATTATGAAAAAACAAAAGGAATTTGGCTAGATAAAAGATCTGATGAAGCTTTTATGAAAAATATTTTAAAAAAGGCTCCTGATATTGAAGTTGTTGGAATTATTAAAATAAGTGAAGATTCATCAGCCTCAACAACAGGGGTAATTGGTTATACTAAAAAATTAACTGAATATACGGTTAATAAAATAAATGAAACAACGATTGCGAAAGAACAGTTAGCTGACAAAGAAAAAAATGTTTTTACAGGGGTAAAGTTTAGTGATAATAATGACTTTGATATTAAAAATTTACCACCTGAACAACAACAATATTTAGCAACTTTATCCCAAGCCGAATTAGCCCAATTAATTGCAGAATACAGCGAGAATGCTTCATCAACTTATGAAAGCAATCTTCAAAAATTAGGAATTGTTGATTTAGAAGATCCATTTACTATTGAATTATATCCAAAGGATTTTGAGGCTAAAGATAAAATTATTGAAGTTATTGATAAATATAATGAGGGTAAGGCAGAAGAAGATAAGCTAGTTTATTCGGATTTTGTTGGCGTAATGATGAGTTCTGTAACGACCATTATTAATGCTATAAGCTACATTTTAATTGCTTTTGTAAGTATTTCTTTAGTAGTTTCATCAATAATGATTGCAATTATTACATATATTTCTGTTATTGAAAGAACGAAAGAAATTGGTATTTTAAGAGCTATTGGAGCTCGTAAAAAAGATGTATCGCGAGTATTTAATGCCGAAACATTAATTGAAGGTTTATTCGCAGGAGTTTTAGGAATTGGTGTCACCATTTTACTAAATATCCCAATAAATTCGGTTATTAAATCAATTACTGATATATCAGGATTATCAAAATTACCAGTTGGTGGTGCAATAATATTAGTAATTATTTCGGTTTTCCTTACTTTCATCGCGGGACTTATTCCCTCAAAGATGGCTAGTAAAAAAGATCCAGTTATTGCTTTACGAACTGAATAGACAAGTAATTTACAACTTGTCTTTTTTAATGGGGTGGATTATAATCACTGTAAAAGAAGGGAGGATAAAATATTTTTAACTTAAAAAGGAAAAAGTAACAATTAAAAAGATGCTGTTATTTACTAATGTTCCAAACGTAATCCAAATTAAAAAATACCTATGAATTACATAATAAAATTCCTAAAGGGTACGTAATTGATTTAAAAAACAAATTAGATATAACATAAGGTAAAAAGATTTTAAATTAATAATTTATTAACAAAATTAAAACAAAATAAAATTAAAATATCTTGAAAAAGGAAGGTTATTAACTTATAATTTTAAGTAGAAAAACTAGGTAAAAAATGAAAGGAAAAAGAAAATGAAAATTGATAATTATAAGCTAAAAAACAAGAAAAAAATGAAAATTTTAATTGGAAGTATAGTTGGAATAATAGCCCTAGGGGGGGGGGTATATATTAAATAGAAGTTATGGAAAATACCAAGTAAGTCAAAGTTTTCCCATAATGGAAGGCCAAATAATAATTAAAAAAATAGCTGTAAATCTAAGTTTAGCATCTTGTAATGATACAGTCCAAGCTACAACAGAAGTAACAACAGACGATAATATTGAAAAGTATGAGTATCAAATTGACAGTGGAGATTGGAAAGAAGGTTCTGCTACACAGAATATTATTGTATCATCGGGAGGAAAGCATACAATAAAAGTTAGAGTAACTGCGGGATCAAAAACAGCTGAAACAAGTCAAGAGATAGATATGCCATCAGTAACTATATTAGGAAAGCAAATAGCAATTGCGACTTGTGAAAACGGTATATATAAAGTAGAGCATAAAGATGAAACAGGATTAAGTGCTGATGGTTGGAAGAAAGAAGAATACCGTTTTGCTGGCGTAAATTATACTGATGAAAGTACTCCATATGTTCATAATTATGTAAATTTTAATAATGAAAAGTGGCGAATTATCGGATTAGTAAATGTTAAAACAGAAGATGGAACATATGAGCAACGATTAAAAATTGTACGAACTGATGGAATAAATGGTCAAAAAGATTTTGGAAGTTATCAATGGAACAGTGAATACAATAATGATTGGACAACTTCATCATTAAAAAATATGTTAAATGGAATTTATTACAATAGCGGAAATGGAAGTTGCTACACAGACGATAGTGCAGCTAGTACTTGTGATTTTGCAAGTGGAATTGAGTTACCAAAAGGCTTAAATGAAACAGCCCGAGAAATGGTTGATGATGGAGTAACATGGAATTTAGGAGGAACAGATGACTATCAAGATTCATCAAATGGTTTAGTGACGAATTTGTATAACTATGAGCGAGGAACTACGGTACCTAGTAGTCATCAAACCGAATGGTCAGCAACAACAGATCCAACAGAACATAAAGGGGTAGGATTAATATATCCAAGTGATTATGGATATGCAAGTCATGGAGGAAGTAAAGGAAGAGCATACTGCTTTGCAAAAGAATTATACAATTGGGATGCAACTCAAGGAGACTATCAAACCAACTGTGCCAATAACGATTGGCTAAAGCCAAGTGGTAGTAGTAGCTATTTATGGACGATTACGCCGTTTTCGGGCTATTCTGACGGTGCGTTCAATGTCTACTCGGAGGGGTTTCTCTACTACTACGACAACGTCACGGACTCCGGCGTCGTCTGGCCCGTAGTATATCTGAAATCGAATGTGAAAATTGTTGATGGAACAGGTGAAATTAATAATCCATATCAATTATCTGTTCAAAATTAAAAGTTATCCGAAAATAGCTATCTTTGAAATGTTTATGAACAGATAATATACATACAAAAACCAATCGGCAAAGTATCGATTAGGTAAGAATTGTGTCGATGAATCCACAAGATTTCAGAATTTTTTACATTCTAGCTATGGATGGTTACTTAAAAATATGGAATCAAGAATATTTTGAATATAAAAAGAAAAATATTCTAAATTCTTATTAGAAAGATAATTTTGATTCTTACAACCGATTTATGGTAAAAACATCTTTCTCAAAATCAAATATTTTGTGATTATCCAACAGATTGTAATCCAATACTAAAAAATTATTTAAATTATGTTAAAAAATGTAAGAATTAATTCTGAAAATGGTATAAAAGTTATTAATGAAACAATTGATAAAGAAAAATCTGTCTAAAAACTAATTTTTTATATAGAAAAAGAAAAATTTAAAGCAATTTAAGATTATTTGCTAATAAGTTCAATAATAAATTAGATGATTGGGATGATGACAAAATTTACTGGACCACCTAGTAAGTTTATAAGTATTATCTGTTTGAACAGATAATACACTTTAAGTTAAAAATATTTAAAATAAATATGACTTTTTCAACAAAATTAAAAGAAGAAATTGTAAGTAATAAAGATTCGTCTTTAATATTAGAAAGTGAATTAAGTGCTATTATTAGGTATGATGCTTTAATAAATAAGGATTTAATTCATTTAAGTTTTGAAAATGGGGCAATTGCAAGAAGGGTATATTGTTCTTTAAAATTACTTTTTAAAGTTCCAATTAATATTACGATTCGTAATCAAAAACGGCTTCGATCAAAACAAATTTATATTTTAGAAATTAATAATAATGTTTTAGAAATTTTAAATCAATTAAGAATTTATAAAAATAATCGGTATCATGCGATGGATTTAAATTATTTGGAAGATGAAGAAGAAATAATGGGTTTTGTGCGGGGGGCTTTTTTAGCAAATGGTAGCATTAGCGATCCGGCGACAAGCGGGTATCATTTGGAGTTTGTTTTTAATCAAAAAAGTGAGGCAACTTTGTTTAGTAAATTGCTTCGAAATATAAAATTTAATAGTAAAGTTTTAAAAAGAAATAATCGGTTTATGGTTTATATTAAAGCTAGTGAAGAAATAAGTGATATGCTTCGTTTTTTTCAAGCACCAAATAGTTTATTTTATTTTGAAGATATTAGGATCTATCGCGATCATAAAAATATGTTAAATCGATTAAATAATTGTGATATTGCAAATCAAGAAAAAACAACGAAAACTGGGGATAATCAAGTTAAGCAAATTCTTTATCTAAAAGAGCATGATTTATATACTTTGCTTGATGAAAAAACGCAGGTGGTTGCTGATTCAAGATTAAAGTATCCGGATTGTTCTTATCAAGAACTAGCGCAGATAATAAGCTTAGAATATGATTATAAAATTGGAAAGTCGGGTATTAATCATCATTTTATAAAAATTAAAAAATTGGTGGAAGAGCACCAAAAAAATGCCAATGTTTAACACTACTTTACTATTTACGGTTTTTGTTATAAAATATGGAATATGGAGGAGATAATATGGCTTCTATTTCAATGAATAAAAAAGATGAAATGATTATGAGGCTAGTTCATTATTTTATAACTGAATTAAATTATGTTCCTATTGTCGTTAATGGAGTTAAAGATGAAGTGTGGCTTCAAAATCAGGACGGACCGTATAAAATTATTCGAATTAATGCTAATTATATTCATAATGATGAACAGTATGATTTTGATCTTGCTAAAATAAGAAATGTGATGAGGCAAGTTAAGAAAAAAACGGTTTCTTTGACAATGAATGCTTTAAATATTTTATTGGATGTTAATGAAGCAATAAAACTTCATGATTCAAAAAATGTTTTATCGATTGCTTTAAAAAACGTTCCCAATATGAATGTTGATGAGTTAAAAGAGGTTTTTCCACATATTAATGAAAAGTTATTACTTGATGAAAATGGTTTAGAGTTAATTATTAATGTAACAAATAATATTAATAAAAAAACCGATTATGAAAATCGAATTTATGAAAAAACTTTTAAGCCAAAGAAAATTGTTTTTACTAATTTAATTGTTATAATTAATATTGTTGTTTTTTTAGTAGTATATGCTTTATCAAAGGCTAATCTTTCGGCTTTTAACTTATTAAAATATGGTGGTAATTTTGCCCCTTTAGTTAAAGCAGGAGAAGTTTGGCGACTTATAACGGGATGTTTTTTACACGCGGGCCTTATCCATTTGTTATTAAATATGTATTCACTTTATTTAATTGGAACTCAAGTTGAGATGTATGTCGGAAAATATAAATTTTTGCTTATTTACTTTTTCAGTGGTTTAGCGGGTTCTTTAATGAGTTGCATTTTTAGTGGCAATGTTGTCGGCGTTGGAGCATCGGGTGCTATCTTCGGTTTATTAGGAAGTCTACTTTATTTTGGCTACCATTATCGTTTATATTTAGGTTCGGTATTACGAAATCAAATAATTCCGATTATCATTTGTAATTTAGCTTTAGGTTTTGCTTTATCAGGTGTTGATAATGCCGCGCATATTGGTGGTTTAATTGGTGGTTATCTTATAACGATGGCCATTGGAATAACTGGAAAAACAACTAAAAAAGATCAAGTAAATGGAATTATAACATCTTTGATATATATTGTTTTCTTAGCTTACATTGTGTTTTTTAGATAAGGACTTTAAAAGTCTTTTTTATTTGGGCAAATTAAAAGCCTAGATTAACTAGACTGTTTTATTTAAGTTTGCGAAATAGGCCAACGGCTTTGCCGATGATTGTCACATTAGGAAAAATAAATGGTTCCATCGTGTCATTTTCGGGTTGAAGACGAATATGGTCATTTTCTTTATAAAAGGTTTTTAAAGTTACTTCGTTATCTTCGGTCATAGCTACGACAATGTCACCATTTAAAGCGGTATCTTGTTTTTCAATTATTACAATATCGCCATCATAAATACCTTTATTAATCATGGATTCACCACTTACTTCTAGAGTAAATAATTTTTTGTCAGATTTAATTAAATCGGTAGGTAAGTTAAAATATTCATTTGGTTTTTCGATAGCTTCAATTGGATTACCGGCGGTTACCTTACCTAGTAAAGGAACTTTGATGACGTCTTCTTTTTTAGTTATGTATTCATTTTCGGTTAAAAGCTCTAAAGTCCGAAATTTTTTAGAAGAATTTTTAATTACTCCTGCTTCTTTTAAATGATTAATGTGGGCTTGAACTGTTGCTGGACTAGATAACTCTAATTCGCTACAAATTTCTCGAACACTAGGTGGATAGCCATTTTTAGCAATATACTTTTTAATAACTTTTAATACTTCTTCTTGTTTTTTGGTTAGTTTTTTTTGATTTTTCATATAAGACCTCCTATGTCCTAAATATAGCATATTATTTTTTTGATGTCAAACAAATGTTTTCTAGTTTAATATAATAAATCATTATTTTTGTTTTGCATAGTTTAAGGTAGGTGACTAATTATGAAAAGAATGAGTATTAAAAGTTATCAAGAGGGTATGGGGCAGTTAATTGATTTATCAAATCCTACTGACTTTGCCCTTAAGCATGACCCAAGGTCTAAAAATATTCCATATCAAAGATTAATGATGCACTATAAAGAATACTTAAATAAAAACGAAGCTTATTATTTAATATGTTCGCAAGGTGTTCATAGTAGTAAAGCCGTGCAAGTTTTAGAATATTTAGGATATGATGTGACACAGGTTGTAAATAATGGTTAATTTTAATCTCAACGGGTAAATTCCCCGAGGCTCTGCCTCGAATAAAATTGTGATATAATAAGAAGTAACTTGAAAAAGGAGTGAAAAAAATGAGTAATTATATACATAAGGCTCATAATGTGAGCATCTTATTATATCACTATGTATGCCCTGCTAAATATAGGAGAGTAATTTTTGATGATTCAGTTGATAAAGTATTAATACAGACATGTAAAGAAATATCCAAGCGGTATGAAATAAATATAGTTGAAATAGGAACAGATGGAGATCATGTACATTTTTTGATACAGTCAGTACCAAGATTGGCTCCCATGGAGATAGCTAGGATAATAAAAAGTATAACAGCAAAAGAAATATACAGATTATGTCCATATGTAAAAGAAAAATTATGGGGAGGCAATCTGTGGACCGCTGGATATTTTGTAAGCACAGTAGGCAAGTATGGAAATGAAGAACAAATCAAAAATTACGTAAGAAACCAAGGGAAGGAATATACCCAAATGTATAGGGGACAATTACAGTTGTTTGAGTAGGGCATACAAAGATACCTCGCTCTCAAAGAGAGTCAATCGTTCGGTGAACGATTGAGGGCTCTGCCCCGAGGTAGTTCATTAAAAATAAAATGATGAATTAAAATAAACCGAAAATAAGCCGATGCTAAACCGAAAATAAGCCGATTTTAAGAAAAATTGGATTTACTTTGAGAATTAATAAAGATTTTAAGAGTCTTTTAATTTTTTTTATTTTGTGTATAATGGTTTAGTAAGTTATGAAAGTTTGAACAAAGTTTTTGTAACATGAATGAGGTATATTATGGAATATGTAATAATTGTTTTATTGATTATTTTAATTGGAATGGTTCTTTTGATTTTAAAAAGAATGCAAAATAATAAGCAAAGCGATGTAAATATTACAGAAAAACTTGCTTTTTTTGAAACTAATTTAATTAAGGAATTAGGAACTTTTAAGTATGAGTTTTCTAATAATTTAAAACAAGATTTTGAAAATTTAAGTGACCGTGTTGAACAACGTTTGTTAATGATGAATGAAAAAATTAATATGCGGTTAAATGAAAGTTTTGAAAAGTCGGCTCAAACATTTTCTTCAGTTTTAGAAAGATTATCACGAATTGATGAAGCCCAGAAAAAAATTGATAGTTTATCAAGTGAAATTGTTTCACTGCAAAGTGTTTTAACGGATAAGAAAACACGAGGAATTTTTGGGGAGGTAAATTTAAATTATATTTTAACGAGTGTGTTTGGGGAAAATAATTCGCGAATTTATGAATTGCAATATAAATTAGCTAATAATTATATTGCTGATGCAATTATTCATGCTCCGAGTCCTTTAGGTAATGTTTGTATTGATTCAAAATTTCCTTTAGAAAATTATGAGAGAATGACGAATCGAAGTCTTAGTAAAGAAGAACGGGAACTAGCTTTGAAAATGTTTAAAATTGATGTTAAAAAGCATATTGATGCTATTTCTAATAAATATATTTTGCATGGATTTACTTCTAATCAAGCGATTATGTTTTTACCGGCTGAGGCCATATTTGCTGAAATAAATGCTTATCATCCTGATTTATTAAAAGAAGCTTATCGTAAGCATGTTTGGATTACTTCACCAACAACTTTGATGAGTACTTTAACAACAATTCATATGATTATTAAAAATTTAGAGCGAAATAAATATGCCAAAATTATGCAAGAAGAATTAAATAAATTAGCCTTAGATTTTGAACGGTATAAGGAACGTTGGGATAAATTATCAAGAAGTATTGAAACGGTTAGTAAAGATGTTAAAGACATTCATGTGACAACGGAAAAAATAACTAAACGGTTTGATTCAATCAATAAAGTTGAATTTTTAGATAATGATTCAAGTGAAAAAATTGGCAATTAAAAAAAGTACAAAGTACTTTTTAACGAAAATAAATTAAAACAAATATTCCTAAGCATAAACAGTAAATTGAAAACTTCCATAGTTTTCCTTTTTTTACCCAATCACTAAGCCATTGATAAGAAAAGTAAGTAACTATTAAAGCAGCGCCTAAACCACATAAATAGGGAATTAAAAGATTGTTAATATTACCAGCAATATCTAATAGACCTAAACCCATTGAGGCAACACTTACTGGAAAATAAAGCATAAAGGTATATTTTAAAGAAGCGTTTCTGGATAAACCGCATAAAAGGCAACCAACTAATACCGCCCCACTGCGGCTGATGCCAGGCATTAAAGCAATTAATTGGATTAAACCAATAATAATGGCATCTTTATAAGTAATATCATAATCTTCTTTTTTACCTTTTGCATTTCGAACTAAGAATAACGCTAAAGCGGTAATTAAAAAAGCAATTCCTAGTAAAGTTAAATTTCCAGAAAAACCATCGATGTAATCTTTAAACAAAATGCCGCCAATACCAACGGGAATAGAACCAACTAAAATTAACAAGCAATATTTAAAATCATGATAATATTTTTTCTTGTCTTTGCTTGTTAAATAACCAAAAAAACCTTTTAGTAATTTTAAAATATCTTTCCAAAAAATAAAAAAGATAGCTAAAAATGAACCAAAATTAACGAATATTTCAAAATTAACATCTTGGCCCATCGTGGTATTAAAAAGATTTTTAATTAAAACAAGATGACCACTGCTAGAAATGGGTAAGGGTTCGGTAATTCCTTGAATAATGCCTAGAATAATATATTGGAAAAGTTCCATTTTATCAACTCCATTCTTTATAATTATATAATAAAAATTAAATTTAAGAAATAAAATATTTTAAGAGGGAAAATATGGAGCAAATGATTTTGTTTATTTTGAGTATTATTTGTACGAGTGTTGGGTTATTTTTTTGCTTACTTTACTTAAATTTGCTAACGATTGGGTATACTTTTAGTGATTTTGTTTATTTTATTATTAGGAGAATTGAGTGTGATTTTCTCTTTGTAGGCATAATTTTGTTTTGGTTCAGTATGAAAAGGAAAGGACTGAGAAAATGAATTACTATTATGATATTTTAGTCAATATGGAAGATGGAATGTACGAGTTTTATGAATGGGAAAAAAGTGATGAAATTGCTCCAATTAAAAAAATCCCTTTTATGCGGGTTAGTCATGAGGTGTTTTTAGATTTTTTAACGAAAAAGATTTTGATTAGTCAAAATTTATATGAAGCTTTATATGAAAAAACAACTCTTAAAAATACTAAAGATAAATGGACTTGTTTTTTAATATCGGATTCCAAAAATTGTTTATTTGGCGAAGTAAATAAAAAAGGGGAGGTTACCCATAAAAGTAAATTGTTGGTGGAAGATGAAAACAATGTTAATGAATTAGCGAGTACTTTGAAATTTGAGGAAATTACGTATGAAATAATTGGGGAGGAAAATGTTAATAGGGAATTACGAAGAACTTTTAATGAAAAAAAGCGGATTAAAGCTGAATTAAAGGAATTAGAAATAACCAAAAATGTTGATAAATGTTTTTATTTATATTATGAATGGTTTTATGAAACAAATGATGATTTTGCCCAATGTTTACAAAAAATGAATGAATTGGTTGATAAAACTGATGCGAAAATTATTCATCATCTGGCCCATTTAATTGAATTGTCTTATAAAGAGCAACTATAAAATAAAGGATTTACTATAACGGGGTTTTTTGTTATACTTAAGATAGAGTAAATAAGGGTGTGAAGATAATGAATGATGATTTACGAGCTATAAATGAACTAAAACTTGTTTGTATTGATATGATAAATCGGGCCAAAAGTGGGTCACCAGGGATTTGTTTAGATATGGCACCGATGATGTATACATTATTTACAAAGATTTTAAATGTTTATCCTAATAATCCTAATTTCTTTAATCGTGATCGTGTAATTCTTTCTTCTTCAAGAATTGCCCCTCTTTATTATGCGATGCTTCATATGGCTGGATTTCCAATAGCTAAGGAAGATTTAATGAATTTTAAACGTTGTAAAAGTATAACACCAGGTATTCCAGATTATAATGCCACCCTAGGGGTTGATGCTTCTACTGGCTTCGCAGGAGACGGGGTTGGAATAGCAATTGGGCTCATGATGGCTAAAAGATATTTGAATGCTTTAATTAGACGTGATGATGATATAAAAAATGATGTTTTAACTTATAGCACTTTTTGTTTTTGCTCCGATGCCGATATTTTAAGTGGGACAGCTCTTGAGGCTTTTCAGTTTGCCGTCGCTCAAAATTTAAAACAGTTAGTTTTTATTTATGATTTTAATAATATTGGGGCTGATGGTGAAAGACCGGAATTAAGGTTTGAATCGACGATTAAAAAGTTTCAAGCAATGGGAATGTATGTTGATGGTTTAAAAGACTTTTTTAATGTTAAAGAATTAGTGAGAATTTTAGATAAGGCTAAAAACAGTGGAAAACCGGCTTTAATTGTAATTAAAAATGTTATTGGGGCAGATTCGTTTAATGCTGGTAAAAATATTTTACATGATGGCCCTTTATCTTATGATGATACGGAAAACTTACGAAAAAAATATAATTCGATTTTGGCTCCTTTTGAAATATCTAAAGATAGTAAAATTCATGTTCAAACCCAGTTAAATGAAAGATCAAAGAAATATTATAATCGTTGGAATGATCAATTCAATAAAGTTAAAACAAGGATGGACTCTAATGTTCGGGCAATTATCAATATGTTACAAACGAATACAAATAATATTCCTTTTGATAGTAGTAATTATCGAATTAATGATGGGTATCGCGAATCTTTATTGGAATCAAATTATAAAATAATGAATATTGTAGCTTCTAAAAGTTCGATGTTTTTAGGAGGTTCAGCGGGAGATGCATTGACAACTAGGACAACCTTAGATTCAGGTGAAGCCCAAACTCCAATGCTTCCTTTAGCCAGAAATATTCGGTTTGGTCCGCGGGAAAAATTAATGGGTAATGTGTTAAACGGCATGAGTTTAACTGGCTTACGAGTTTTTGGCAGTACCAAATTGTGCTATTTTAATGAATTTAGTTCAACCGTAAGGATGTCTGCTTTAATGAATTTACCGGTTATCTATGTATTTACGCATGACTCTTTATATGATTGTGAAGATGGACCAGCCCGAATTCCTTGTGAACAATTAGCAAGCCTACGGGCAATTCCGAATTTAACTGTTTATCGGCCGGCGGATATTAATGAAGTAATGGGAACTTGGGAAAGTGTTATGCAAAATAATAAACCAGTTGCGATTGTAATTTCTAAAAATAATATTCCAAAATTACCTGGTTCTAATAGTAAAGAAGTGGCTAAAGGTGCTTATATCATTAAAAGAGAACAACAAAATTTACATGGAATTATTATTGCGACGGGTAGCGAAGTTGTAAGTGCCTTGCAAATTGCTTTTGATTTAAGTGTTAAAGGCTTAGATATTCGGGTCGTTTCAATGCCAAGTGTGGAACTTTTTAAAGCGATGGGTGAACAATATCGTCAAAGTATTTTACCACCTGGTGTTAAAACGATTGTTATGGAAGCAGGAAGTAAATTAGGCTGGCAAGAGTTTGTTAGCGATAACCGTTATATTTTGAGTATAGATGATTTTGCTTATTGTGGAATTACAATTGAAGTTTTACAAGCAATGAACTATGATTATGAAAGTTTAAAATTAAAAGTGGAATCATTATTAAAAACGACATAATTCGACAAATTCATCGTCTTTTAATTGCTATAATAAATATGGTGATTAAAATGCGATGTTTTTATATATTTAAAATAAATCCAACTTTAGAAATTTTAACAAAAAATAATCCGTATGAACTATATCATACTTTAGAAACGATTTATTTTCGAAGTTCAGATGATATCTATTTAGGAAATGTTTTTGTTAAGCAAATAGTTGAGCCAATAGAAAGAAAAGAATTAGATATTTCTTTATTTAAAGACTATAAAAATAATTATTTTTACATGAAATATAAAAATCATCATATGATGAATGATATTTATCGAAGAGAAAATACGAAATTAAGTATTTATAAAACTTATTTAAAATTAGAAACAAATGTTGTAAAACCATGTTTTTTAAAAAATTTACAAAAAAATCCCCATTTATTTGCCTGTGATTTTGAGGAAAAAGATTATTTTTGGTTAGATTCCTTAAATACTGGGGCAGTTTTCATATAAATAGGGCAGTTCTTTTTTTCAAAAAGATAAGTTTGTTGACTAGTTATTAAATCATAAAGAAGACTTGCCTTTAATTCAAGGTGATAAAGGAAAGAATTTTTATCGACTTTGGTTGGTAATAAAAAATTTTGGCGATTTTCGTTTAAGTATTTTTGGCCTTGGGTATTGAAACCTAAAATTTTAATATAAGATAAAGGACATGAAACATCTTCCTTTTTAATTCCTAAAAAAAGATGAATTAGTAGTCTAGTAAGACGGTTTTGGCTATATCGTTTACTTTGAAGGCAATTTAAAAGTTGTTCGTAATTTTCACAATTATTGATTTCTTTTTTTAGTTTATAATCCATGCCTTCGGTAACATCAAGAATTTCGTTTAAATGATCGCTTACTAAAATATGATATTTTAAATAATTAAATAAAGTAGGATAGGAAATGGTTACTAAAGAATTTAGGGAATTTTGTGGTAAATAACTAGAAATATTCAGATTGTTTTTTAATTTAAAGCGAATATTTTGGGCGCTGATAATTGGAGTATCTAAGGTTGTGTCTAAATAGTCATTAGTTCTTTGGATAGTTTCTAATTTTAGGTTATAGTGATTATTCAAAATGGTTTTACAATAGGATATTCCTAATAAATCATTGGAGCCAATTTTTGTTAAATTTAGGGCATTGGTTAAACTTTTTGGATAACTAATTCCTTTTTTTAATTCTTTTTGTAAAGCTTCTTTCGTTAAATTTTGTTGTTTTTGGGCAATATCTTTAAGATAACTTAAATCGTTAGTTTCACTGCCAAATATAATTTTTTCGACTTTTAAGGCATTTAATAATTCAATACTTTTTTGGGCAAATGTATCCGCGGATTGGCATCCATATAAAACGGGTAATTCAATAACAATATCAACATTATTTTCTAAAGCAATTTTGGTTTTAGCTTCTTTTGTTAAAAGACTAACTTCGCCTCGTTGTAAAAAATAGCCATTTAAACATAAAATAAGTAAAGATTGAGGATACTTTTTTTTAATTTCGTTAATATGATACAAATGTCCGTTATGAAACGGATTATATTCACAGATAATTCCAATTATTTGCATAAGTAATTCACCTTGTTAAAGTTTAACATATATTGATTATTAAAACAAATTATATTATAATTAGGTTGAATTTTAGATGAAGGTGATATTGTGGATTTAACGAAGTTTGCTATTAGAATAGGTAAGTTTGAAGAAGAAGTTACAATTCCCGAAAGTCTTTATAAGGATACTGGTGTTGTAAATATTCCACCGTTTTTGTTGATGATTAATATTTATGAAAAGAATCAGGATTATTATTTACAACTAGAGGCTCAGGTGGAGTTAACTTTGCAAGATGCTATTACTCTAGAGCCTATTGGTTATGACTTTCCAATCCAAATTGAGGAAAAAATTAGTTCTGATAGTGAAATATTGGGTAAATTTCTACAAAATAATCAAAATTCTCTTGATATTATAGCTATTTTATGGGAGAATATTGTTCTGGAAATTCCAATTAGTTATACCAAGGCATCAGTTCAAAATGAATATCATGATGGTTGGGAATTAATTGAAGAAAAAAAAGATGAAATCGATATAAGGCTAGCTCCTTTATTGGAAATCTTTGATGAGGAAAAGGAGGGAAAACAATGAAATTAAACCTTCAATTATTTGCAGTTCCATTTAGAAGAACGAGTAAAACAAAGAAAAGAATGCGTCGTACTCATTTGAAAAAAGAAGTTGGAGCTATTTGTTCTTGTCCAAAATGTGGAGCCTCACTTAGACCACATCGGGCATGTTCAAAATGCGGATATTATAAAAATGAAGATGTTTTAAAAATTCAAACAGAAGAAGAAAATGCATAATCTACCACATCGGTAGATTTTTAAATAAGGAGGATTATTATGGGGTTTGTTGAAAAAATAACCAAGGAAATAGATAGTTCTTGGTCTTTAGAGGAAAAAATACGGTTTCTTTATTTAAAAAGCTGTGAAGTATTTTCTTATGATGAACGTTATTGGTGGTATACACCAGCTTTTTTCCAAGATTGGGAAGAAAAAGTAGAAAGAGTTATAAATAAGAAAATTGTGGTTGAAACTTTAGATGAAAAGCCACAAGATGATTTAGTCGTTTGTTTTAGTTGGTCATATTTATTTCAAAGCTTATTAAAAACAGTTCTTAATGTTGATTGTGAAGTAATTAAGGGACCTGCTCATGCTTCGACTGTTGCAAAAACGGGGCAAACAGCTATTTTTGCTGATTCGTGTACAAGGAGTATGGATCTTTTTCGAGTAAAATTAAACTTAAGTACTTATGGTTATGAAGAAGCGATGAATAAAAATTTTACTGAAAAATTAAAAAGCATTGATGAAAAAATAGGATATAGCTATTATGCTAAAATTTTAAATCAACTAAAAGGTGAGTTAGAAAGCCAAAAAAGAGGTTTAGATTTTGATGAGCAATTAATTACGAGTATTAATGCAGTAGGAAGTATTCAAAATGCTTTACAATTACACCATTTTGGCGAAGCAATTTATGCTTGTAATTATTTAATGCAAAAGCTTTTTCGTGAATCAGAAAAAGAACGAGTTAGGTATAATGAACTTGCAAATATCAATCATAATGAAGTTCAAGGTTTATATGGATTATATGAATTAGAACTAGACTTTCAATATTTATATTATTTGTTAAGTTTAGAAAATGGTTTTTATCAATTTCGAGAAATAAAAGAAGATGAAGCTGAATGTCTAGCGAGAAATTTAGCTGTGAGAAAATTGCATAATTCTTAAAAAATGGCGTAAACTAAAGATAGTATGGACAAAGGGGTTTAAAAAAACTTGAAATTTTAGGGAAGTTATATTATAATCAGTTTGTTCAACGAATGTTCTTGTAGCTCAGTTGGATAGAGCAATCGCCTTCTAAGCGATCGGTCGAGAGTTCGAATCTCCCCAAGAACACCAGAAAGATATTAAACTCGAATTTTTTATAGTTCGAGTTTTAAAATGTTTAAATTTATGATAAAATAATAAAATGTAAAAAAACATTATAAGAGAAAGAAAAAATAAAATAGAGATTACAAATAATGTTAAAAGAAAGCTTTAGATTTAGTAAAAAAAGTCAATCAAATATTTATATATCATCGTTCTTCAAAAATTATAAAAGGTGAGCGATATTTAAAATATAATAATGAAAATAGATGTTATTATGGGAAGAGTAATAGAACTTATTTCTTTAATGGAATAAATGGATTTAAAAAGGAGTGATAAATAATGGATTTACAAAAAACAAATAATAATTCAATGATTATTAAATATCAAAATACAGATAATGTTGTAAAAGATGTATGCTCAATAATTGAATCAGCAAGGGATTATGCCTATCAATCAGTAAATATTGCATTAGTAGAAAGAAATTGGTTTATTGGTTATAGAATTGCAGAAGAAGAATTAAAAGG
>CANQRX010000015.1 GCA_947626425.1 uncultured Bacilli bacterium
TGTAAATTTTTAAAATTTTATAATAAAAATAATTTTTAAATTCTTATAAGAAGATTTACTTTAAAACGGTAAGTCTTTTTTAGTTAGGTTAAGATTATTTTGTTTTAGTAATAGACAAAAAAAGTTAAGTTTATTTATTTTGAAATTAATTCCCTTTTATAAGAAATATTTAATTTTTTTATAATTATTTTGTTAATATAAAAATTAAAAAAAATTGCAATGCAAATTTTATAGTTGACGGGAAGTCACTGAAAAAGTAACAAAAATTTTTATAACATATTAATTTTCTAAACCATAAAAATTCATAAATTCATAATTATAAAAAAATAGGCCTTTTTCTGGCTTATTTTTCTTCCTTTTTTTCCTTTTTTTCAGCTTTTAATGTTCTTATTCGTTTAATATTGGTCAAAAAGAGCGTACTTGCCCCTTGTATTATCACACCCAGTTGTCCACATCCGATGGCAACTTTCATATCTCCTATATTTTTTAGTTGATTATTTTTTGCTTCAATTTTATACCGTTCTTTATACAACTCTTTAAATTCTTTTGTTTCCATATATTCAGCTTGTTCTAAATGTATTGGATTTTTTAAAGTGACAGTCATGCTTTTTTTCTTAGCGCCTTCTTTATAACAACCATTTCTAAAAGGACAAGTTTGGCACTTATCCACATCAAAATAATAGCGAATTACATCCCTATTTTTACTTCCTGTTTTGTCTTTTGCCTTTCTTATTGCCATATGCCCAGCCTTGCAAACATACATATCGGCGTCTTTATTATATGTATATCCTTGGTCCTCTTTACTCTGATGCCCTTCTAATATCATCTTATTTAGCTTACTTGCAACTTTTATATTCTTGTCTTTACAATACTCTAAATCTTCTTTACTGCTATATGCTCCGTCACCAATTACTGCTTCTATTTCTAAACCTGTTTCTTCTGTTTTTTCTATTAATCCTTGCATTTCATTTCCATCATTTTTTTCACCGCTTGTTATTGTAGCTGCTGTTACTATTCCCTCAGTTGTCATTGCTAAATGATTCTTATATCCAAAAAATGATGTATCTGCGGTTTTGTGACCAGTTCTAGCATCGGCATCTTTTGAGTATTCACTTGGTATTTCTTTTTCACTATTTTTTAAAGCTTCTTTTATATCATCGTTTGTTTCTTCTAAATAATCTATATGTTCCCTTATTCCTGCATTTTCCATAAATCTTTCATCTTGTTTTACAACTTGTAAAAGTTCATCAACATATAAATTCATATCTTCTAACATTCCTGAGGTTTCTCTTTTTTTAGGCATTTTTTCTTTCATTGTTTTATCTACTTCGTAAATTTTTTTTCTTAAATTTTTGGCCTGCCTAATTAATTCTTCTCTTGGACTTAACTTTCCATACCTTGCTAGTGTATGGGTTGAATCTAAAATTATTTTAGTTTTTAAATTTATTACTCCTGCATCTAATGCCATTTTAACTGTTATTTCTAACATTTTACTTAGTAAATCATCAGCTGTTTCTGCTGATTTGATTCTATTTCTTCTAAATTTGGTTAATAGTGATGGATCTATAAAATTTGATTCTTCAACATCATATCCTAAAAAATATTTAAATTCTAAATCTGTTTTGGTTCTTCTTATTAACTCTTTATCTGAAATTTTATAATATGATTTTAGTAATAAATATTTAAACATTCTAACAACATCTTCGGCTGTTCTTCCCATATCACTTGAGTAGCTATCTTTTAAATTTTCGAGAACAAAAGAAAAATCAACATTTTCGTTAATTTCTCTCCAAATGTTGTCTTTATCAATTAATACATCATACAACTCATTATATTTACTAAAACTCATCTCCATTTGACACATATTTTTTAACATTTCCATCACTTCAATCTTTCGATATCTATTTTACATCTTTACACTCATTTTGTAAAATTTTTCAGTGGCTTCAGTTGACGGACGGGGGGGGGGTGCATGGTAGAATTAGTTAAGAGTAAGGTGTTGGAGATGAGAAATAAAAAAATTATTATTAGTATAATTGGTTTAATAATATTAGTTATAGCTTTTTTAAGAGTAACGTATGCCTATTGGAATGTAACAATAAATCAAACCAATAAAAATGCTGTAAAATCAGTTTGTTTAAAAGTAAGTATGGCTAAAGATGAAAATGAAATAAGCCTACCTAAAGCTATGCCCATCAGTGACGAAGAAGGTTTAGCTTTAGAACCTTATACTTTTAGTATAAAAAATACTTGTAATGATAATGCAAGTTACCAAATAAATTTAGAGTCCTTATCAAAAATCAGTGGAACAGAAGAAATAGACGCAGAAAATAGATTAGCACCAAAATATATTCGTTTTAAATTGAACGAGGTTACAAAACCAGAAGAAGGAACAATGTTATTATTAAGTAATACAGAAGAAGTAACACCAATTTTAGAAAATACCTATAGTTCTCATAAATTAATGACAGGGTATTTAAGTCCAAGTGAAACGAAAGATTTTGAATTAAGATTATGGATAGATAAAGATGCTGATGAAGGAGCAATATTAAAAACCTTTGCAAGTAAAGTAACAATAACCAATGCCTATTTAGAGGAAGACAAAATACCGCCAAAAGCTGATTTAGATTTAGCAGTATGTGATATGACAATAACAGCGACAGGAAAAGGAACTGCTAATACTGGTAAAAGTATTTCAAAGTATGAATATAAAATGGACGATGAAACAGAGTGGAAAAAAACTAGTAATGGTAATACAACTTTTACTGCGAAAGAATATGGTTACCATACAATCAGTTTAAAAGTAACAGATAACAGTGGGATAAGTAATGAAATAACCAAAGAAGTAGAAATAAAGAAACCAGAAACAATAAATATAAAAGGAGCAACAATACCAATAGCAACTTGTGGAGATGGCTTATATAAAGTAGAACATAAAGAAGAAGACGTTGATACAAATTGGCAAGAAACAGAATACCGCTTTGCTGGAGTAGATTATGTTGATAATAATACCTCATATGTTCATAATTATGTTACATTTAATGATGAGAAATGGCGAATTATAGGCTTAGTAAATGTTAAAACAGAAGATGAAAAATATGAGCAACGATTAAAAATTGTCCGAACTGATGGAGTAGGTAGTCAAAAAGATTTTGGAAGTTATTATTGGAATAATACAGAAAATAATGATTGGACCCAATCATCATTAAAAAATATGTTGAATAGTAGTTATTATAACAGTACAAGCGGAGAATGTTATACAACAAGTAGTAGTACAGCAACCCAATGTGATTTTAGTCAAAGTGCTACTACTTTACCAAAAGGTTTAAATGAAACAGCTCAAGGAATGGTCGATGATGGAGTAACATGGACTTTAGGAGGGACAGCAAACTATAATACCACAACAGTAACTCAATTTTATAACTATGAGAGAGGAACGACAGTGTATGATGACAGCCGACCAACGGAATGGACAAAAAACAATGATGCAAGTGAACATAAAGGAGTAGGCTTAATTTATCCGAGTGATTATGGGTATGCCACGAATGGTGGAACCTCGGGAAGAGATTATTGCTTTAAAAAAGAACTATACAATTGGGATCAAAATGATTATAAAACAAACTGTTCAAGTAATGATTGGCTAAAGCCAAGTAGTAGCTATTTATGGACGATTACGCCGAATTCGGGCTATTCCTACTATGCGTTCAGTGTCTACTCGGCGGGGTTTGTCAGCAGCTACGGCTACAGCGTCAGCGTCACGTTCTCCTACGTCGTCTGGCCCGTCGTGTATCTGAAATCGAATATTCAGATTTCAGACGGTGAAGGGACTTTTGATAATCCTTATAACTTATCTGTTCAATAGTATTATCTGTTCAAAATTAAAAGTTAGCCGAAAATAGCTAGCTTTTAATTGTTTATGAACAAATAATATTTATAAACTTAATAACTGGTTTAGTAAATCTTTATCATCATTCCAGTCATCTAATTTATTATTAATTTCATTAGGAGAGGCTTCTTCAATCGCTTTAAATTTATCTTCTTCTAATACTTTAGCATATTCCTCGGTTGTTATAACAGACTCATGCCCTAATAAATCTCTTATCATAATTACTGGTACACCTGATTTTAGCAAATGAATTGCACGAGTATGACGGAAAGTATGAGGAGTTATATTTTTAGTAAGAAATTTTTTATTTATTTTTTTAAATAAATATCGTATTAATTCATATGTTACAAATTTTCCTACCAAATATGCATCATTAGTTATCGTTTTAAAATATATTATTTTAAATAGTAAAGGCATTAAATAAAGAGAATTACCATTAATAAAATATCAAAACTATATCAGTTTAATAAAAAATTAGAATGTTTTTCTTTATTATATTCAAAATGTTCTCCATTTTTCTAAGAAATAAAATTATTCCATATTTTTTAAATCTTTGTTAGAAAAAAACAATTTCTATTGTCCCTTTCTAATATTTTTATGAGTATTTTAATATACCAATCTTTCCTAATCGATACTTCACCGACAGGAGTTAGTATAAATGTTATCAGGGCAAATAAAAAGGAAAATGCCTTATTTTATTAACATTTTCCCATTTTTTCCTTGATAATATTAATTCCCAGATAACTGAAATTATCAGGGATTCCTGATAATATACCCTTGAGTCGGGTGCTGGTTAGAGGTTTTAAAGGCGCAAATGAAATGCTAATTTAGGTATAAATTGACATGTTTGAAACATATTTATAATGTTTCTTTTTTTGGTTTTTGACAATGCTTTGGATATATAGTACAATATAGAACGGATTGGGGGATTATATATGATTAATGATATAGAATCAAAAATTTTGCAATTAGTTTCTAAAGAAGATTATGAAACAGGTATGAAATACGATGAGGATGCTATTTTTATGTATTCTCCATATGTTAATTATAGTGGTAAACATTTTCCTTTTTCAGTTTCTACAGATACAAATTATTTAGATTATGAAGTAGAGGTTTTAATAAAGGGTGGAAAAATTTTTACCGAGTGCGATTGTCCTAAATTTCGTCGGAATAAAAGTTGTCAACATGTTGCCGCTTGTTTAATTAGTTACAGTGATTATATTTTTAAAATGGAAAGTAATGAATCAATTAAGAAAAAATCTTTGGCATTTTTAGATAATTTAACTAAAAATTATAAAGCTCCAACTTTGGCTGGTGTCAAAAAAGCTTTACAATTAGAGCCTTCCTTAAAAATTGAAATTAATTCTTCAATGTGGGGAACTAGTGTTTATAAAGCTTTAAAAGTTAAAATTGGGGAAAAGAAAATGTATAGCTTGAATAACAAATTCCGCGATTTTATTGAGGCTTACAAAGATGGTAAAAAGTTTTCGTTTGGTAAAGATTTTGAATATGATCCTGATAAGCACTTTTTAACTAAAAAACAAGAGGAATTACTTTTAGATCTTGAACAAGTTTACCATCGTTCACCGCAATTTAATTTAGATGATCAAAGTTTTATTCGTTTTATTCAAGATAACAAAAACGAATATTATATGGAGTATAGTACTAGACCTCAAAAACTAAAAGAAGGTTTGTTTTTTCCGTCTTCCTTAACTAAAGAAGAAAATAATTACAAATTAGATTTAAATTTTAATCCCTACGAATTATGCTTTTTAACTGATGATAATTCTTATGTATATTATAATCGAGAAATTTATCATTTAAATTCTGATGAACAAAAACTTTTAGTAAATATTATGGATAATGAAATTGAAAAATTAATATTTACTGATAAACAGTTTGAAGATTTTAAAAAAGTATTTTTACCATATATTAAAAATAATATTACGATTGATGAAAGTGTCACGAATTTAAAAATTTCTAAAGAACCAACGGCTAGTTTTTATTTTGATATTTTAGAAGATCAAATTGAAGCCAATATTATTTTTAATTATGATGGTTATGAAGTTGAATGGAATAGTAATAATCCTAATGAACCGATTGTTCGGGATAAAATGTATGAAAATAAAGTTTTGGAAGTTTTATTTCCTTATGATTTTGTAATGGTTAAGGATAAAATTATTTTAGATGGTTATGAAAAAATTGTTGATTTTATTGAAAATTCTATAGAAGAAATTAGTTTAAAATATCCGGTTTATACTTCTGAACGATTAAAAGCTTTAAACATCGTTCGAAAACCGCGTGTTACGTCGACTTTCCATTTAGGGGTAAATCAAATTTTAAATTATCATTTAGAAGTTGATGGAATTGATGAAACAGAAATTAAAAATTTATTTGCTTCTTTAAAACAACGGAAAAAATATTATCGTTTAAAAAATGGCGATCTTTTGGATATGAGTAGTGAGGAAATTCAAGAATTAAATCGTTTACAAGAAGATTTAGAATTAGATGATTTTGATGGTAAAATTCCTAAATTTCGGGCTTTATATTTAGATAGTTTAAAAGATCATTCCCATATTATTAATACCGACAATTCTTTTGATAAATTTATTAATCAATTTAAAGAATATCAAAATGTTAATCTCAAATTTACCAAAGAAGAAAAAGAAATGTTAAGAGATTATCAAGTTGATGGAGTTAGATGGTTATATACGATTTATAAATGTGGTTTTGGTGGCATTTTGGCGGATGAAATGGGCTTAGGTAAGTCTTTTCAAACGATTGTGTTTATTAAAAAAATATTAGAAAAAGATGATAAAATTTTAATTGTGTCCCCAACTTCGTTAGTTTATAACTGGGAAGCAGAGTTTGATAAGTTCGGTCCGGAGTTATCATATCAAGTTTTTTCGGGCAATAAAATAGAACGAAAGAAAGCTTTAGAAGAATACCAAGGTAATATTTATATTACTAGTTATGGGCTTTTAAAAGAAGATTTTGATTTTTATGAAAAAGAAAACTTTAAGTTGTTTATTATTGATGAAGCCCAAGCGATTAAAAATCCGGTTTCTGATGTTACCAAAACGGTTAAAAAGATTGAAGCAACAGCTAAGTTTGCTTTAACGGGAACGCCAATTGAAAATTCGTTATTGGAGTTATGGAGTATTTTTGACTTTATTATGCCTGGTTTTTTAGCGAATGCGAATGCTTTTAATCAAAAATATAAAATAAAAGAAGATTTTGATGAAGATACTAATAATTTATTAGCGCGTTTAAAAATGCAAATCAAACCATTTTTACTAAGACGAAAGAAAATGGATGTAGCTAAAGATTTACCAGAAAAAATTGAAAATAATATTTATGTTGATTTAGAAGAGGACCAAAAGAAAATTTATGCGGGAGCGGTTGCCGAAGCTAATAAATTAATGGAGGAAGCTATCCAATCAGGAGGTTTCAAAAAGAACCAAGTGATTATTTTAAGTTTGTTAACAAGACTTAGACAAATCTGTATAGACCCGCGAATTGTTTATAAAAATTACACTAAAAAATCATCAAAAATTGAAGAATTGATTAAGGTTGTTAAAGAAGTAATTGATAATGGCCATAAGTTATTACTGTTTACTAATTTTCGGACAGCTTTAGATATTGTTAAAGATGAGTTTGAAAAAAATAAAATAAGTTATTATATGATTGCTGGTGATGTTCCGGCTAAAAAAAGAAAAGATTTAGTTGATAATTTTAACAAAGATAATACGAATGCTTTCTTGATTATGTTAAAAAGTGGGGGAACAGGCCTAAATTTAACAAGTGCGGATGTGGTTATTCACTTAGATTTATGGTGGAACCCTCAAGCTGAAAATCAAGCAACCGACCGAACTCACCGAATTGGTCAAACTAATACCGTAACTGTGGTAAAAATTATTACGAAAAATACGATTGAAGAAAGAATTTTAGAGTTACAAGAACGAAAGAAAATTTTAAGTGATAAATTAATTGAAGATGGAACCGATGAGGCAGCATACTTTAGAAGTCTTACCGAAGAAGATATTCGCGAATTACTTCGTTATGAAAATGAGGAAGCAAAATGAAATATGCTTTGATAAGTGGAGCATCGCGGGGTTTAGGCAAAGAAATTGCCAAGACTTTTGCGAAGCATAATTATAATCTTCTTTTAAATTACTTAAAAAATGACGAAGCAGCATTGCAAGTTAAAGAAGAGATTGAACGGGACTTTGGAGTTTTCGTTCATCTTTTAAAAGGTGATATATCTAACCCTTTAGACGTAGAGAAAATGCACCGTTATGTTAAAGAAAAAAAATTAAATTTAGAAGTTTTAGTTTGTAATGCCGGAATTGATCATGTTTGTGAAATTTCGGAAAAAACTTATGATGATTTTTTACAAGTTTTAAAAGTTAATATTTTGGGTAATTTTTTGTTACTGCAAAGTTTTGGTCAAGATTTAGAAAGGCAAAAAAAAGGAAGTATTATAATTATTAATTCAGATAATGTTATTGATGCGAACGATTCGGTAACTTTAGAATATGATGTGTCTAAAGCTGGGTTATTAATGATGGCTAAGGATTATGCTTTGGCTTTTAAATATGCTAAAATTCATAGTATTTGTCCTGGTTGGTTAGATACGGATATGAATATTATTCCCGAAGATGTTAAAAAAGATATTTTATTTACGGATAAGCAAGCGGTTTGCGAATCGGTTTGGGAACAAACTAAAAATGAAGAAAGTGGAAATGTGGTTGTAGTAAGATGAAAGAAAAATTAAAAATTAGTGATAAAACATGGGCAGTTTATCAAAAAGTGTTGCCTAAAGTTAAAACAATGTTTGAAAAAATTGATGAAATTAATGAATACAACACGGCTAAGGTTTTGCAAGCTTTTTGGCATCATAAAGTTAGTGAAGCTCATTTTGCCTCTTCAAGTGGCTATGGCTATAATGATATAGGACGGGAAGTTATTGAAAACATTTATGCCGATATTTTTGAATGTGAAAGTGCTTTAGTTCGAATGCAGTTTGTCTCAGGCTCTCATACTTTGGCAAAAACTTTTTTTGCACTTTTAAGACCTAATGATTTATTGTTATCCATAAGCGGAAGGCCGTATGATACTTTACATGAAGTAATTGGGATTAAAGATAATCCTAGTTCTTTAAAAAGTTTTGGAATTTTGTATGATGAAATAGACTTAGTAAATGATGATTTTGATTATGAAAAAATAAAAGATTATTTACATCATCATTCCGTTAAAGTAATTGAAATTCAACGAAGTAAAGGTTATAGCAGTCGGAAAAGTCTTAGTATAGAAAAAATTGCTAAAGTTATTAAATTAATCAAAGAAATTAATAAAGATATTATTGTTATGGTTGATAATTGTTATTGTGAATTAGTAAGTAAACAAGAACCCACTAGTGTGGGAGCAGACCTTGTGGTAGGTTCGCTTATTAAAAACTTAGGAGGTGGCATCGCCTTAAATGGAGGCTATGTCGCTGGTAAAAAAGAACTGATTGATTTAGTTGGGGAAAGTCTTTATTTACCGGGCGAAAAAACTTTGGTAGGACCAACATTAGGAGCAAATAAAATGTTTTTGCAAGGTCTTTATAATGCCCCAAGTGTAGTAGCATCTTCTTTAAAAATTGGTGTTTTAACATCCGCGATGCTGGAAGAATTAGGATATAAAGTTGAACCAAAATGGGATGAAGAAAAAGTCGATATTGTTACCAACATTTGGTTTTTAAATCCCGAAGACTTAATAAAATATTGTGAAGGAATCCAATCAGGAAGTGCGATTGATAGTTTTGTTAAAATTGTCCCTGATGATATGCCTGGTTATGATGATAAAATTATTATGGCTAGTGGGTCTTTTGTCCAAGGTTCAAGTATCGAATTGTCGTGTGATGGGCCTCTACGAGATCCTTATCTGGCTTATCAACAAGGTGGTTTAAATTATGAAGCAGGAAAAATTGGCGTTTTAAAAGCGATTGACAAATTATTAGAGGTTAGTGATGAAGAAACTAAAAATAATTTATGAAGATAAAGAATTATTAGTCGTTGATAAAGAAAGTTCAATGTTAACGATTGCAACTGAAAAGGAAAAAGAAAAAACTTTGTATAATGAAGTAAGCACTTATGTGAAAAAACAATATCCTAAAAATAAAGTTTTTATAATTAATCGGCTTGATAAAGAAACCTCAGGAATTGTTTTATTTGCCAAAAATCAACAAATTAAAAAGGATATTCAAGATCATTGGCAACAAGTAGCTAAGGTTCGTGAGTATTTGGCGATTGTTGAAGGTAATTTTAAAAAGAAAAAAGGAACTTTAAAAAATTATTTAAAATATGATAAAACTTTAAAAGCTTATTGTGCTAAAGAAGGAGTACTTGCGATAACTAATTATGAAGTTTTAGGTCAAACTTCTCAGTATTCGTTATTAAAAATAAATATTGTAACGGGCAAAAAGCATCAAATTCGCGTGCAGTTAAAAGAAATTGGCCATCCAATCGTAGGTGATAAAAAGTATCAAGCTTT
The DNA here is from genome assembly GCA_947626425.1 of uncultured Bacilli bacterium. Classification (GTDB taxonomy): domain Bacteria; phylum Bacillota_I; class Bacilli_A; order RF39; family UBA660; genus Ventrenecus. The sequence goes on from CANQRX010000015.1 coordinate 10,424, forward strand.
AAAAAATCCGATTAATCGCTTAGCGCTTCATTGCGCTTATGTGGCTTTAGATTATCGAAAAGGCTATCAATTTAAAACGAAAATTCCGGCTTCTTTTGCTAAAATTTTTCCGAAAGAAATAATAGAATATGAAGGTGATAAATAATGGAACGATTACAAAAAATAATTGCTCAAAGTGGTTTTTGTTCGCGAAGAAAAGCCGAAGAATATATCCAAAAAGGATTAGTAACTGTTAATGGCCAAAAAGTTACGCAGTTAGGTTTAAAATTTAATTATGATGATCAAATTATGATTGATGGGCATTGTTTAGAAAATAAAGAAGAAAAAGAATACTATTTATTATATAAACCACGAGGAGTAGTTACGACCGTCAGTGATGAATTTAACCGACCAAAAGTTGTCGATTTTATTCCGACCAAAACCCGAATTTATCCGGTGGGAAGATTAGATTATGATACGACAGGATTACTTCTTTTAACAAATGATGGAGAGCTAACAAATATTTTGACGCATCCCTCAAACAAAATTGAAAAAATTTATACCGCTAAAGTAAAAGGGATAATATCTAGTGAAGAATTTATGAAAATAAAAAAAGGTCTAAAAATTGATAATCGCTTAGTAAAAGTAACTTATTTAAAAATTAAAAAAATTGATAAAGTTAAAGAAACAACAACGATTTCAATTGGCATTATGGAAGGTCGTAATCACATTGTAAAAAGACTTTTTAAATCTCTTAATCATGAAGTTTTAAAATTAAAAAGAGAAACTTTAGCATTTTTAAACTTACAAGGTTTAAAAAGTGGCGAATATAGAAGTCTTTCTATTAAAGAAGTTAAAAAATTATATGCTTTAAAATAAAAAACCTAAGTGTTGGCGAAAAAAATATCAAAAAATGCGTATATTTTTGTTGACAAAGTATAAAATAATAATATATAATTTGATTGTACTGCTTGATTAGCTCAGTCGGTAGAGCAAACGGCTGTTAACCGTTGGGTCGTAGGTTCGAGTCCTACATCAAGCGCCATAAGGTATTTTTACAAACTCTATTTTAAAGGGTTTGTTTTTTGTTATTTAAGAAGTAAATAAGTGCTTTGGAGTTTTTAAAGTTTAGCGAACCTGAAAATAAAAATGTTGGTTTAAAGTTGGTGATTATTTAGCTGGATAATTATTTTAAAAAATCCTTGGAAATTTTAGCAAAAAAAGTTGACAAACAACCACTTATCGTTTAATATATGAAATACCAATTCACTTAAAGGCGAATTGGTGCTAGTATCACACTAGTCAACCCCTTTTTATTCTTTTAAGTAGCTACTTTAATTAGTAGCTACAATTTTTTTTTGTAATTAATTTAAATGAGAAAAACTATTGTAAAGAACATATAAAAAAAATAAAAACTGTTTTAATTAATAGTTTAGTAGTAAAATATGAAAGAAAGACTAAAACCATTAATTTTTTTTAGTTTTTATTTTTTGCAAACACTTTATTATAGGCATTGTTAATAGGGTAGTTTATATGATTTTGAAAAAATAAAAGATAGATAGTTTTATTAAATAAAGTAGTTTGCTATCAGAAAGTATTTCCTTTCTGATGGCTATTACTATACAATTGTTATTGACACTTTTCAAGTAAAGAAAATGACAAGTTTTGTCACAAGTTGTCGGCTTATGTCGAATAAGCTACTAATTTATCAATAATGATTAAATTTAATTTGATTTATTACCATAATTTATTATAATTGAAATAACTAAAATGAAAGGTGATTGTATGATATCAAATAAAAAACAAGGAAATTTAATTATTATTTCAGGTATTTCGGGGGCAGGGAAAGGAAGTGTAATTAAGAAAATTTTAGAAATTAATCCCAATATTCATTTATCAATTTCTTATACTTCAAGGCCAATGCGTCCAGGTGATATTGATGGAGTTACTTATAAGTTTGTAACTAAAGAGGAGTTTGAAGAAAAAATTGCTAAAGGTGAACTTTTAGAATATACAATTTATTCGGGTAATTATTATGGTACTCCCAAGTTAGAAGTGCGAGAGCTATTAAATCAAGGCCATGATGTTTTATTAGAAATTGAAGTTGAAGGAGCTTCTAAAGTTAAAGAAATGTTTCCTGAAACAATTTTAATCTTTATTTTGCCACCAAGTATGGAAGAAGTGAAAAGAAGATTAAAAGCTCGTAATTCGGAAACAAAAGAGCAGATTATAAAAAGATTTCAAACGGCTTATCAAGAAATAAATGAAATTTATAAGTATAATTATGTTGTAGTTAACGACAATTTAGAAGAAGCTGTTAAAAAGGTAAATGCCATAATGGTAAGTGAAAAATGCCGGGTTGATCGAATTGAAGAATTATCAGTTGAAAATCAAGAAGAATTTATGCATGAATTATTGATGGATAAAGAGTTTGATAATGACAAAAAACTTGATTTTTAGAATAACTTTTCTTTGGAAAAAATATTTGTTTTGAGGCCATTTTTTCTTGCTTCGTTCTTGATGGTTATGTTAATATATAAATGTAAATCGTTAATCAAAAGACATGGTAAAATAGAATCTTTTTTAAAGAGACTTTGTGGGTGGTGGAAACAAAGAAAAAGCCTATTTTATTACTCCTTTTGTAGAGGCTTAATAAAGTCCGGGGAAATTCCTCGTTATCAAAAAAAAGTTAAATTAAGGATGGTACCGTCTTACTTGACGCCTTTAGGTGCTATCCTTTTTTTATGAAAGAAGGTAAAAAATGATAAATATTAAAGAAAATGAACAATTAAGTAAATTAAATCATAGTTGCGCCCATGTTATGGCTCAGGCTGTTAAAAGACTTTATCCGGATGCTAAGTTTTGGGTTGGTCCGGTTATTGAAGAAGGTTTTTATTATGATATGGATCTAAATGGTCAAACCTTAACAAATGATGATTTAGATAAAATAACTAAAGAAATGAAAAAAATAATTAAGGATGGAAAACGAATTGTTAGAAGAGAATTAACTAAAGAAGAAGCTTTAGAAATGTTTAAAGAAGATCCATATAAAATTGATTTGATTGAAAATTTTAGTGAAGATAGTGTTATTACTTGTTATACGCAAGGAGAATTTACTGATTTATGTCGGGGTCCGCATGTTGAAACAGTTAAGGAATGTAAATATTTTAAACTTTTAAAATTTTCTGGTTCTTATTATAAAGGTGATTCTAAAAACAAACCTTTGCAAAGAATTTATGGTATTTGTTTTACTAATGAAGAGGATTTAAATAATCATTTACAAGAATTAGAAGAAGCCAAAGAAAGAGATCATCGAAAATTAGGAAAAGAGTTAGAATTATTTATGACTAATGATTTGGTAGGTAAAGGTTTACCGATGTATTTACCTAATGGTTATATTATTTGGGAACAACTCGAAAATTATATTAAAGACAAAGAAAAAAAATTAGGTTATTTTCATGTTTTAACTCCTCCTTTAGGTTCGGTTGATTTATATAAAACCTCGGGTCATTGGGATCATTATAAAGAAAATATGTTTCCCAAAATGGAAGTTGATGGCGAAGAATTTGTTTTAAGACCAATGAACTGTCCTCATCATATGATGATATATGCAAATACTATTCATTCTTATCGGGATTTACCAATTCGAATTGGAGAAGTTGCTAGAGATTGTCGGTTTGAAGCAAGTGGGGCTTTAAAAGGCATCGAACGGGCTCGAACTTTTTGTCAAAATGATGCGCATTTATTTGTTACGAAAGAACAGATTGAAAGTGAATTTGCTAATGTTGTTAATTTAATTTTAGAAGTTTATAAGGAACTTAAAATTACGAATTATCATTTTGAATTGTCGTTAAGAGATAAAGAAGATGTTGAAAAGTATTATCCGGATGATGAAATGTGGGAAAATGCGGAAAATACACTAAGAAGTGTTTTAGATAATATTGGTATTTCTTATGTCGAAAAAATAGGCGAGGCTGCCTTTTACGGGCCAAAGTTGGATGTTCAAGTAAAACCAGCCGTAGGACCTGAATATACTCTTTCTACTTGTCAATTAGATTTTTGTTTACCAATGCGGTTTAATTTAACTTATGTAGATGCAGATGGTGAAAAAAAGACCCCAGTTGTTCTTCACCGAGCAATTTTAGGTTCCTTAGATCGGTTTATGGCTTATTTAATTGAAGAATACAAAGGTGCATTTCCTTTATGGCTTGCGCCAGTGCAACTAAATATTGTGCCGGTTAATCCAGAATATCAAAATGATTATGCATTCAAAATAAAAAAACAATTAGAAGAGGAAGGTTATCGGGTCACTTTAGATAACCGCAATGAAAAATTAAGCTACCGGATGCGGGAGTCGGTTATTAAAAAAATACCTTATACGATTATTTTAGGTCAAAAAGAAATGGAGGACAATTTAATTAGTTATCGGGAATATAAATCGGAAGAAACTGTAACTTTAACTATTGAGGAATTTAAGAATTTATTAAAAGAAAAAATAGAAAAGAAGGGGTAAAAATGTATGTTAAAGCACAAGAATTAATTGAAAAAATGTTTAAGGATAAAGTTGATAAAGCAGGTAATCCTTATACTAATCATTTATATGGAGTATCTAATCAAGGCGAGAATGAATACGAAAAAACATTAGGTTTACTTCATGATATTTTAGAAGATACAACAATGACTAGTGATGAACTTATAAATCTTGGTTTTCCAAAAGATTTAGTTAAACGGATTGAGTTACTAACTAAAAATAAAGACGAAAATTATGATGAATATATTAAACGAATTTTAAAAAGCCGAGATAAAATTGCAATTAAAGTTAAAATTTATGATTTAAAAAATAATTTAGAACAACATCGTTTAGCGTTATTATCTTATGAAAAACAAGTATACTTTAAAAATAAATACATTCCCGTTTTGCAAAAAATGGAAGAATGTTTATTAAGCTAGGAGGATATTTTATGATAGATATTGAATATATAAGAAAACAAAAGGATTTAGTAAAAGAAAATATTAAAAAGAAATTTCAAGATGAAAAATTATCACTTGTTGATGAGGTTTATGAACTTGATTTAAAAAGGAGAGAAATTCAAACAAAAAGAGATAATTTACAAGCTGATAAAAATAAAAAAGCTAAGGAAATTGGAATATTAATTGGCCAAAAAGAAATGGAAAGTGCTGATAATTTAAAAAAATTAGTTAATGAAATGAATAAAGAAATTACAACTTTGGATAATGATGAAAAAGAATTAGCTGAAAAAATTAAAAAAATAATGATGGTTATTCCGAATATTATTGATGATTCAGTGCCAATTGGTAAAGATGATAGTGAAAATGTCGAAATTGAAAAGTTTGGTGAACCAGTTGTTCCTGATTATGAAATCCCTTATCATTCTGATATATGTGAAGCCTTAGAAGGTTTAGATAAAGAAAGTGCAGGAAGAACTAGTGGAAATGGTTTTTACTATTTAAAGGGTGACATTGCTCGCCTTCATTCCGCAATGTTAAGTTATGCAAGAGATTTTATGATTAATAAAGGCTTTACTTATTGTGTACCTCCGTTTATGATTCATAGTGATGTGGTGACAGGTGTTATGTCTTTTGCTGAAATGGAAAATATGATGTACAAAATTGAAGGTGAAGACTTATATTTAATTGGTACAAGTGAACACTCTATGATTGGTAAATTTAAAGACCAAATTGTTAAAGAAGAAGAATTGCCAATAACTTTAACATCATATTCACCATGTTTTCGAAAAGAAGTTGGGGCTCATGGTCTTGAAGAACGGGGTCTTTACCGAGTTCATCAGTTTGAAAAGCAAGAAATGGTCGTTTTATGTAAACCAGAAGATGCCATGGATTGGTATAATAAAATGTGGAGTTATACTGTTGAGTTCTTTAGAAGTTTAGATGTTCCAGTTCGAACTTTAGAATGTTGCAGTGGTGACTTAGCGGATTTAAAAGTAAAATCTTGCGATGTCGAAGCTTGGAGTCCAAGACAAAAAAAATATTTTGAAGTTGGTTCTTGTTCAACATTGGGTGATGCTCAAGCAAGACGTTTAAGCATACGGGCTAAAAAAGATAAAAAAACTTATTATGTTTCAACCTTAAATAATACTGTTGTTGCTACTCCAAGAGGATTAATTGCCGTGATTGAAAACAATTATCAAAAAGACGGATCTATTTTAATTCCTAAGGCTTTACAACCATACATGGGTGGCAAAGAAAAGATTGCAAAGAAGTAGATATTGATGATAAAAAAATTAATTGTTTAAAAGAAGTAAAGGTTCTTTGAAAGAACTACGATATTGCTTCTTTTTTTCTTGTTTATTAAATTAAATTTATAGTAACATTTAGGAAGACATTATAATTTTAGCATCTATTTAATAGTCATTGTAAAAAAGTGGCAAAAGTGGCAAAAAAATACAATGGATATATTGAAAAAATTTTATATAGTATGGTACAATGCCATTGTAAAAAAGTGGTAAAAGTGGCAAAAAAATACAATGGAGGATTAATTATGAAGCAAATAAAAAGAGATTTATATTTAAACAAATTAATTAATAGAAAAGAAAATGGCATGATTAAGGTTGTTACCGGAATAAGAAGATCAGGCAAATCTTATTTATTAGATCCAATTTTTAAGAATTATTTAATGGACAATGGTGTTAGTGAAGATCATATAATTAAGCTTAATTTAGAAGAAAGAAAAAATAAAAAATATTTAGATCCTGATATTCTTGATAAATATATTCGGAGTTTAATTGTTGATAAAAAAATGTATTATGTAATATTAGATGAAATCCAAAACGTTTCTGATTTTGAGTTTGTATTAAATGGATTTTTGTATATAGAAAATGTTGATGTATATGTTACTGGAAGTAATTCTAAGTTTTTATCATCAGATGTTATAACAGAATTTAGAGGACGTGGAGATGAAGTAAGAGTTTATCCTTTATCTTTTAAGGAATTTACTTCTGCTTATAAAGGAACCCAAGAGGAGGCTTGGAATGAATACTTAATTTATGGTGGTATGCCTTATATTTTAACTAAAAAAACAGAAGAGGAAAAAAGTTCATATTTAAGTAACTTGTTTAAAACTACGTATTTAAAAGATATCATAGAAAGAAATAATGTTGGGAGAGAAGATGTTTTAAATGCCCTTGTAAATATTTTATCTTCCTCAGTTGGTTCATTAACTAATCCTACAAAATTAGCAAATACATTTGTTAGCAATATGATTAAAAATGTTAATGTGCAAACAATAACTTCATACATTAATTATTTATTGGATTCTTTTTTAATTAATAAAGTTGAAAGATATGATATCAAAGGTAAAAAATATATATCTACTCCTAGTAAGTATTATTTTACAGATATTGGGCTTAGAAATGTGAGAATTAACTTTAGACAGTTAGAAGAAAATCATTTAATGGAAAATATAATTTATAATGAACTAATGATAAGAGGTTATAATGTTGATGTAGGTGTAGTTGAAATTAGAGATGAAAGTAAAAAAAGAAAGCAATTAGAAGTTGATTTTGTGTGTAATCAATCTTATAAAAGATATTATATTCAGTGTACTTTACATTTAGAAGAAAGGGAAAAAACTATTCAAGAAGAAAAGCCATTACTTAATATTGGAGATGAGTTTAAAAAAATAATTGTAGTAAAGGATAATATTAAGCATTGGTATACAGAAGAAGGCATATTGATAATTGGGATACAAGAATTCTTGTTAAATCAAGATAGTCTAGATTTATAATTTTGTTGGGGAATATTGAAACTTCAAGTAAGACGATAATAGTGAAATAATTATTCTTTGGGATAGTGAAGAAAATAAATTATATTGTTGAATCGTTTTTATAAAATTAAGTTGTATAAATAATAATTTGTACGAGGAGTGTTGCTATGGAAAATATAAAATTAAGCCATACATTAAAGTCTTATAGTATAGTGTTTTTAATTGGTATATTTATAGGATGTATATGTAGATTGTTAGATTATTGCTCTTTAGACTCTTTGTGGGGATTTTCGTCAATT
>CANQRX010000016.1 GCA_947626425.1 uncultured Bacilli bacterium
TTCAACTAGGAATAAATTTTCCAAGTTTTGCAAAATAATTAAAGATTAAAAATAATTGTTTATGGGGTTAAATCATACTATAACATTAACTATATTTCAAATTCCTTATAAGTTTTTCTTAAAAGTTAAAAAAAAGAACTTTGCTTTAGTTCTCTTTATTATAATACTCTTCCATAAATTTTTCGTATAATTTTTGACATTTTGCTACGTCCATATCGGTAATATTTTTTAAAGGATAAGGAATATTTAATTTAATATATTTTTCTTTACCTAAAGTATGAAATGGTAAAAATTCAATTTTTAAAATATCTTCTTTATAAAAATACTTTTTAATGTATTCATTTAAAGATTTTAAATATGATTCATTATCCATCATGTTTGGAACAATAACTTGGCGAATCCAAAATTTTTTGTGCATGGTGGTTGCCACTTTTAAAAAATTATGAACTTCTTTCATTTCGGCGCCTGTTAATTCTTTGTATAAATTTTTATCGGTATGTTTAATATCAAAAATTATTAAATCAATGTTTTCTAGAATTTCTTGATAAGATCCAATGCCTACTCCCGCCGTATCAAGGGCAATATGGATATTTTCTTCTTTTAATTTTTTAGAACAACTAATTAAAAACTGGGGTTGTAATAAGGGTTCGCCACCGGAAAAGGTAACTCCTCCATTATTTCCATAGTAAGGCTTAAATCTCTCGATTTTTTGGACTATTTCATCGTCCGTTATATTGTCGCGTCCTTTCATCCATGTTTCAGGATTATGGCAATATTTACAACGTAACATACAACCATTTAAGAAAATAACACTGCGAATTCCAGGACCATCAATAACACTGAAAGATTCGATGGAATCAATACTTGCCGTTGCCATTACATTTTCTCATGGAAAGTTCTTGCGATAACTTCCTCTTGTTGTTTTCTGGTTAAACGATTAAACCGCACGGCATAACCGGAAACCCGAATTGTTAGTAAAGGATATTTATCAGGGTTTTCCATCGCATCAATTAGCATTTCGCGATTTAGAACGTTGACATTTAAGTGATGAGCCATTTGCCCAAAATAGCCATCTAATAATGAAACTAAATTGTTAACTTGATCTTCCCGATCTTTTCCTAAAGCACTAGGAATAATTGAAAAAGTATTGGAAATTCCGTCTTTGCAACAATTTTCATATTCTAATTTGGCAACCGAATTTAAACTAGCAATCGCTCCATTTTCATCACGACCATGCATTGGATTAGCACCTGGGGCAAAAGGAACATGAGCTTTTCTGCCATCTGGAGTGGCTCCCGTTTTATTACCATAAACAACATTTGAAGTGATAGTTAGCACACTCATTGTTACTTCGGCATTACGATAAGTTGGATGTTTCTTTAGTTCACTAGCCATTTTTTCCAAAACTTCTTTAGCAATATTATCAACTCGGTCATCATCATTACCATATTTAGGAAAATCCCCTTCAATTTCAAAGTCAATGGCAATTCCATCTTCATTACGAATTGGTTTCACCTTAGCATATTTAATTGCTGATAAACTATCGGCAACAACCGACAAACCAGCCACTCCATAAGCCATATACCGATGCACTAAAGAATTATGTAAAGCCATTTGCCCAGCTTCATAAGCATATTTATCATGCATGTAATGAATAATATTCATACTATCAGAATAAATTTTAGCAACTTTTTCTAACATTTGAAAATAAGTTTTTTTTACTTTTTCATAGTCTAAAACTTCATCTGTCATTTTAGCAAAACCAGGAATGACTAACTCATTTTTCATTTCGTCAATTCCCCCATTTATAGAATAAAGTAAGGCTTTAGCTAAATTGCAACGGGCACCAAAAAATTGCATATCAACACCTAGACGCATAGCGGAAACACAGCAAGCAATGGCATAATCATCGCCATAAATAGGTCGCATTAAATCATCATTTTCATACTGAATAGCATCCGTTTCAATAGACATATCAGTACAAAACTTTTTGAAGTTTAATGGTAAGTCTTTACTCCATAAAATTGTCATATTTGGTTCTGGTGATGGTTTTAAATTTTTTAAAGTATTAACAATCCGATAAGAAGTTTTGGTAACCATACTTTGGCCTTTTTTATTTAAGCCACCGATTGAACATGTTACCCATGTTGGATCACCTGTGAATAGTTCATCGTAATCAGGAGTTCTTAAGTGTCTAACCATTCGTAACTTAATAACAAATTGATCAATCATTTCTTGAATTTCAGCTTCGGTAAAAGTTTTATTTTGTAAGTCACGTTCGATATAAATATCAAAGAAAGCATCAACTCTTCCTAAGCTCATTGCTGCTCCATTGTTTTCTTTAACACTTGCTAAATAACCAAAATATGTCCATTGGATAGCTTCTTTGGCATTTTTAGCTGGCATAGAAATATCAAAGCCATACTTACTAGCCATTTTTTTCATTTCTTCTAAAGCACGATATTGCATGGAAAGTTCTTCTCTGATGCGAATAAGGTCATCACTCATTACACCATCAGATTGGAATTCATCTTCCCATTCTCTTTTCTTTTCGGCCATTAAAAAATCAATACCATACAAGGCAATTCGCCGGTAATCCCCGATAATTCGGCCTCTTCCATAAGCATCTGGTAAACCAGTTAATAAGCCAACGTGTCTAGCTTTTCTAATTTCTTTGGTATAAGCATCAAATACTCCTTGATTATGGGTTTTTCGATATTCATTAAAATATTTATCGACATTTTTATCTAATTCATAACCATAAGCTTTTAATTCTTCGTAAACCATTCTAATCCCACCATAAGGATTAATCATTCTTTTTAAAGGTTTATCTGTTTGTAAACCGACTATAACATCATCATCTTCACTGATATAGCCAGCCTCAAAGTTATTTATTCCCGACATATGTTCTGTGTCAATATCTAAAACATGAACTTTGCCTTCTTCCAAAATTAATTTTTCATAACAATCTAAAACTCTTAAAGTTTTGGGGGTTGGTTTTGCCAAAAAAGTACTATCCCCATCATATTGATGATAATTGTTTTGAATAAAATCAGCGACATCGATTGAAGTCGTCCATTTTCCTTCTTTAAAATTTTTCCATTGTTCTTTCATTTTTTACCCTCCGAATTATACTATAACATAATAAAAGATAATATAAAAGCAAAAAAAGAAGGCTTATAAACCTCCTCCAGAACCAAAGGAATCTAATTCGTCTTGAGTTAAAATAACATTCACACGCATTCTTCGGTTACCACAAACAAATAAAGCTTCGCCTTGGGTATAATCTCTGATACTTTCTTTTTCACTTTCATTTAAATCAATTAATCTTGAAAGATCTTCAATTGCTTGCTTTTTTAAACCCATGATTAAATAATATGAAGCATTATCAAAAATAGCTTTACCATGCGTTATGACATTTGGGGCTGCAAAGTCGGTTGGTTGTTGGGTAACAATAATAGTTCCTGTATTATATTTTCGACTTCTTCGTTGCATATTGGCTAGGAATTCGGCACCTAATTCATTTTTAGTTGATAATAGGACATGAGCTTCATCAACATACATGACAGTGTTAACAGTTGGATCTAAACATAATCCCCAAGCATATTTTAAAATATTAAAGAATAATGCATTTTTAACATTTTCATCTGAATTCATTAATTCACGAATATTAAAAACAATAAAATCACTGTTAATATCTAAGGTCGTATGTCCTGTAAAATAGTAACGTAATTCTTTAACTAATGGGCGAATTTTTAGTTCTAATCGTTCCATAATGTCACGTTCATGAGTTCGATCAGTCATTGATAATAACCGGCCTTTAATCGTCGCGTATACGTCGTCAAAAGTTGGATAATCTTCGCTTGTAAACTTAGTAAAATCGGTATCGTAATCAATTTTATATCGTTTATAGGTGTCTTGAACTACTTCAGTGAACATTGTTAAAACATCATCTTCAATATCAGGGCTATAATACTTCATAAAGGCTTTTAGTTGTTGTAATGTTCTTGTTAAAATTGTATAACCTAAGCCTTGATTTATTTCTTCTTCATCCGCGTCAATGACAATTTCTAAGGGATTAATCATTCCGAAATCGCCACCTTTGCCTAAATCAAGAAAATCGCCACCCATATTTGTGGTCATTTCTTTTAGTTCACCTTCGGGGTCAACGCAGACAACCTTGTATTCATTACGTAAATGACTTCTAATTAATAACTTCGCAGCAGTTGATTTACCGGAACCACTAGTACCAACAATAACCATATTAGCATTATTACGATTGTGCTCTTTTTTAATTTGATATAAAAATTGATTGAATAAAATTACACCACCAGAAAAATCTAAGCCAAATAAGGTGCTATTGCCAGGATCTTTAATACTATCAAAAATAAAAGGATACATGGCCGCGATGGTAACAGACGGAATTGGGGCGCCAATGCGATCTTCAATATCTTGACGAGGAAAAATTGGTAACATTGATTTAATAACTTTTTCTTGTTCAAACATTAAAGGAATTCCTCGCATTCCTAAAGCATCTAAATAGTTTCTCACTTGTAACTTTCGGGCATTCATTTCATCTTTCGTATCAGCGCTGATAAAAATATGTAATTGGAAATCAAAAATTCGGGATTGAGTGGCAACTAGCATCGAAACAAACTGCTCTAGTGATTCATAATCTTGGCGGATTCGTTCTTGAATTGTCCGGTCTCTTTCCGATTGATAACGACTTTTTAAATCAGCAATTTCTTTATTAATCATTCTTTGGAGAGTTGATAATTCGATTGGAATGTGCTTGGCCACAATTTTAATTCCAGACATATTAGTTAAATTAGCTAAATATCCTTGCGAAATAAATTTTGGATAACTTACAATTGTTAACACCGTACAATATTTATCACTCATCATAAATTCTGTCGGTTTAAATTCAACTCCTTTTGGAGCTATTTGAGCTTTTAAATTCATTCTGGACTCACCATCCCACTAAAAGAGGTCTTCATTCCTCCGTTAAAGAAATTATCTAAGATAACTCGTAAATCGTTATTACTAGTTTGACTACTGTTTAATCCACAGTTGGCTAAATTGCTAATCATTTGATGAAGTCTTTTTTGTATAACATCCATTTTTTTATCTTTGAAAAGTAAATAATATTCCGTATCAACAACATTGTATTGAGCACTCATAAACATATTTGCTTTATTAATATCTTGAATAATTAATTTTTTAGTAATAGCACTTGTCGCATTATTAAACATTATCTGTAATTGTGATAAATAAACTTGAATATCAACAGGTCTGTCGGCTACAATTAACCAAAATTCATAGTTTAAAGTATTGTAAAAATTTTGCAATTGGCGAATGGTATTATCCCTAGAGCTTGCATCCAAAATAAAGATATTTTTAGGAGCAACTTTTACTCCGGTAACATATTCACCATTTTCGAGTTCTATCATGCCATTCATAATATTTTTTATTGGTACCCAATCTTCAGTCCATTTACTTGTTAAATCATTTTTTTTATTCTTCGCCATCTTTAATACACCAGCCTTTCCAATAATACTTCTTACGGCCCATCGAATACATTACAATGTTGGTAATTAATTGTAAAACATTATGATAATTTGGAACCGGTATTACTAAAAAACCAGAAATCAAGGCCGGCATTAAAATTATAATTGCCGTGGTTAAATTCATTCCTTGAAAAATTAGTAGCATTATAATTGTTACCGTACAGCCTGTTCCAAAAATTGCAAGGTCAATCGGTGTAAAAAAGCCTAAAATTAATTTTGATTTTTTGGTATTGGCCGGTATTAAATAATTGTCCATATATTCACCCCTTATTATTTTTTACTACCCTTATTTGGTTGATGATAGATTCTGCTTATTTTAATATTTAAATTGTCGTTGACGTCTTTTAATGAACTATGTGAGTCTAAAACAAAATCATTAAGACTTGTTTTAGTCATTAAGTCTCCAACATTATCATTATAGTGTAGTCGAGAAAATTCGATTGCTCTTGTAGCTTCTGGTTTTTTATTTACAACATTGTGATCAATTGCTTGAGCATTGGCTCTTGTTGCGGCCATTAATTGACCAATTTTAGCTTGTAAATTTGCATCGTAATCGCTTGGGTCGACTTTCTTTTTACCATCAGTTGAAACCCCATTGATGATATCGGTTTTGGCCCTTTTTTTCATCGCATTTAAATCAATTTCTAATTGGTTTATATTTGACGCGGTTGCATCAACTTTCTCACCACGCGCATTAATAAATTCTTTAATTGTTCCCGTTCGAGCTTTAAGTAATACTTCTTCTAAAATTCCGTAATTATTCATTTTGGTAACTGGAGCTTTCGTTGTTGGATCAATAAATTGAAATTCAATCTCTCTTGTTCTTTTTTCGCGTTCAAACAATTCTCCAGCTCGCTTGTCAATATCCATCCGAATTTGAAAGATTTCATTAATAACTGATTGAGTATTTTGAATAGTTTCCATACTTGTTTTAGCACCAGCCCATGTTGCAACTCCTCGGGCAGCATCAGAGACATGTCCTCTTGTTGGTCCTAAGATACCAGGGTGAGTAGCTCGGTAAACAGCTCTTTGAGCTTGATGTTGTTTTGTCTTATTAACACCTTCTTTAGTTGCATTAACCATATCATGAACATTGCTATTTTTAATGGCACTAGGTGCAGTTCTTGCTATACCTTCAACCGTGGAAGTAGCAGTTGAAGCAATAGTTCCAACGGCTGGAATGATTGTTTTTCCAACAGTGACAACACCATGGGCACCAGACTTTACTGATTTTCCAAAATTTTTGAATGCATCTCCCCAATACCCATAAGATAAATCTGAAAATCCAGTTTTTAGGGATGTTCCAGCATTTTTAAACATAGGTCCACTTTTAACTATTTGATTTTTTGAAGCACTAAGTCCTCTTACTAAGCCTCTAGCACCCATTGTGGCTCCAGCCCCAACAACTGAACCGGCCGCAAAGAAACCTCCGGCTTTTAATTTATCCTTAATTCCTAAACTCATATTACCGGAATTAATACCAAAAATATCACCTATTAGTTTAGGAGCTTGTTTTGCAAAGACTAATAAGCCCATTAAAATTATTACCAAAACTATTGTCGCTTGAACGCCATTAACATGATAGGTTCCAGCAGAATCCATATAAACATATTTAAACATATCGGCATCGGCAATGGCACTGAAAAAATAAATTACTAAAAACATTAAGCCAACTCTTATAAAGACTTCAAAATAAACACTTAACGTTAGTTTTAACCATTTATCAAAAACACTTTTTTTAGCTGGCATTATGCGAAATATAACGGGAATAGGAGCTATTAATTGACAAAAGGCAAATTTTACAACGCGAATCCCTAAATCTAAACAAAAGGAAAGAATTATATAGAGTAAGGCGACCCCACAAAGGGTAGATATACCTGGTTTATAACCTGGGCTTACCGCATCCCCAATAGCTAACTTTTCAGTTTCTTCTTGAGCTTTGGTGGTGCTTATTAAATCTTGATCCTCAATGGTCCATTCGCTCATGGCAGGTAAAGCTTTTGTAAAATCACCATTTTTAATCATATCATATTTTGCATCATAATAACTGTAGCCATCGTCGAGAGTAACATTGTAGTTTGCTGGATTTAAAAAGGGATTTAAAGCAGTAAAAGCCATGTAATTACCATATTCTTCAATACTTGCTTCATTCGTGTTACCACCCATACCGAAGACAATCGCCCCAATTACATTTTCTTTAAAAATAATAGCTTGGATTCGATAAGCATAATCAAAAAGGGTTGGTAATAATCCTAAAATAACCAAAGAAATAACTATATTTTTGGCAATTTTAGTTAAAGCTTTATCCCCTTGAGAAACTTTGTCGGGGTCAACAATCGCCATTAATAATGTATAAGCTAAATAAAATAGCATAATTACGCCTAAAATCGCGTATATTCGCTTAGCAAAATTACTAAAAAACTCATCTTGAAAAATTCTGGCATCGGCTAAACGAATAAAAATTTGATAAGTTTGGGAAACGGCCCAATAAATGACACCATCTATTAGTAATAATATTTTATGAAACATATCATTAAGCCAACTACCAATTCCGGCTATTAACAAAAACTTATTCATCGTTACCCTCCTTACATACCAATATTACAATTATGTATATCATATAATCCAAAGATAGAAAATAATAATTCTAATACATATGGTAAAAAAACAATAATCACAGCCACACCTATTCTTTGAACCGTTTTTGATGATAATTTTTTGGTTTTTTGACTATCAGCCGATGGAATATTTTTTATAAAATCAATTATCGATAAAACGATAGCCATAAGTGGGGCTAAAATTTGCATAATTGTAAAAGCAAAATTTAAAATTTTTTTTAATTCTGTATCACTGCCATCACTTTTCTTAAAGATTGTATCACAAGTAAAATCGTCATCAGAGTTGATTGGAATATCATAGTCATCATATTTATCTTCGGTGCTACCTGGTTTTTTGTCTTTTTCATCAGGTGATTCTTTTTCAGAGTCTCCACTTGTTCCATTATCCCATGAAAATATTAACATTCGAAAATAATTTTTACCAATATTGGCAGGACTCATACAATCTTTAACTAATTCAGTTGGAGTTTTGGTATTGCTTCGACAATAACCAACACTATCCATGCAAATAGCTTTACCACTTGAATCTGTTCCCAAAACCAATAAGGCATGATGAGTACTTGCGAGATTAGAACAGCGATGTCCCGAGACAAAAATCATCACCAATTGCCCATTTTCTAAAGCTTCATTCATTCGTTTGACACCATCATCAATATTAATATTTTCTAAATACAATTCCCCTGTTACTCCGTAATGTTTTAAAGTTTGTTCAAAGTTATTGGCTTTTAAAACACCATTATAACTAGGTGGGGAATCATATAAATAATTTTGTAAATCTAATGTTGAAATTGTAGTCCCTTTAATTCCATTAATTGCACATGTTAAAGCATGAGAACGGCAAGACCCACTTAGTAATTTATGACGAGAATCCATTTGTTTTCCCATGTATAATTTGATAGTTTCATCTGGATACTCTATCGTTGCTACTGACATACAGTTGTCATATTGGGGGTCACCACAACGTCCTTCTGGATCATTAACATCATATTTTATAGAAATTTTTTGGGGTTTTCCTTTTCCGATCGTGGCTTTAGTAATTTCTTGATTTTTAGCTGCTATTGTCTTTACATCAGCTTGAAAAAAAATCAAAGTACTACAGATAGTCAATATAAATAAAAATTTAACTCGCATCTAACACCACTTTCTTTCATAATTATACACTAAACTAGCCAATTCCACAATTACTTAAATCATACAAACCTAATATTTCAAAAATTAATTCTAATAAATTAGGTAAAAACATAATAAGAACCGCGATGATTAGTCTTTTAATTGCTTTGGAAAAAAGTTTTTTTAAAATATCGTTATCACCTTTACCTAAAGATTTTATAAAATCCATGAAGGATAAGGCGATGGCAATAATTACGGCACCGATTCTTAAAATTGTATATAAATTTTTTAAGATTTTTTTTAATTCTTTTTCGGTACCATCTGCATTTAAAAATATTGTATCGCAAGTAAAATCGCCCTCAGAAATATTAGGAGATAAATTAGGATATTTATCTTCGGTGCTTCCTATTTCATCAAACTTTTTTATTTGATAATTACTAAGCATTTTAAAATTTTCTTTACTAAAAGCATTAGTAGGAAATGGGATTAAAAATAAGCCCAAAATTAACAAAATTAAGTTCGTTTTCATTTTACCTCCTTATGTGACTATACAATTGCTTAAATCATATAGGCCAAATGCTTGAAAAAGCAGTTCTAATAATGAAGGCAAAAACAAGATACAAATTGCTAAGGCTATGCGCTTAAACATTCTAATATTTGCTTTTTTTAAACCTTCACCATTAGTTGATAATACTTTTATATAATCATTAATTGTTAAAGAAAGAGCAAAAACAGGGGCAAAAATACGAATGGCTACAAATATAACATCTAAAATTGTTTTTAAGGGTTTATTGGCCACCGTGTTATCTTTAGAAACAGTCAAAAATATAGTTTCACATTTAAAATCATCACTGGAATTAATTAATGGATAATTGGGGTATTTATCGATAGTTAATAATTCTTTGCCCCCACCTACATTTTCTAAATCAGCTCCATTTTTATCGGAACTTGAGCCATTGTCAGAGGAAATTACAGTATCATCAAAACCTGCATAAGTTCGAAAAACTGTAAAACGCCCGTTACCAACACGCACTTGGGGACCACTTTTGCCACTTACTGTACTACTATGTAACCAATAATTTTTGCCTTGTTTTTGGCCGATATAAATGCCTATATGATTGACAGAAGATAGCCCGCTATTGTTTAAACCTATATCTCCAGGTTTTAACTGGGATTCACTTATTATTGGAAAATCTTTACTGCTGTTATAATTAATTGTTGACCAAGAGCAACCACCAGGATTTAAACCAGCCTTATGAAAAGCAAGGGAAACGTATCCAGAGCAATCAAGAGCTTGGGGATTTTCATTACAAGTTCCATGACCCCCACCATATCCATAAACTATTCCTTTGTTAACTAAGCTAGCAGCTTGTTTGATTAATTCAATTCGGTCTAATTGCAATCCAGTTGGCCAAGTAAGCTGTAATTCATTTAACAAATTTAATACTTCACTATCAATATCTACCCCATCAAAACTATAAGCATTGACTAGTAAAGGGCAACATAAAATTATTATTAAGATAATTAAATATTTTTTCATATTGACCTCCTTTATTGGATATTACATTGACTTAAATCATATAAACCAAAAACTTTAAATAAAAAATCTAAAATAAATGGTAAAAACATAATGATGATGCCTAAGATTACTCTTACGGCTGTTCTTTTAATAAACTTTTTGCTTGAGCCTTTTAAATCACCAGCACCTATGAGTTTTATTAAATCAAAAAGGGTTAACAAAATCGCAAGTAAGGGTCCTCCCCATTTCATGATAGAAAAAATATCTTGAACAATTTTGCCTAAAGTATTAAATTCTTTAGTTTCTGCATCCATAAAAAACAAAGCTTTACAAGAAAAATCTTCGTCACTAGCTATTATTGGTGAATAACTAGGATAATAATCGGTTAAAGAACCACCCGTAATTTTTTTATCGACTACCCTTCTTGTACTACCAGTTGCCGTATTTTGGTGACCACTAGATCCATCTATAGAAGCATCTAGACGAAAACTACTTCCCGCTAATTCGATTAAAACTTGAGCAATGGCCCGAGCTAATTCATCTTTGGAATTTATATATTTAGCAAATTGGCTTTGATTTTGAAAAAAGAAAGTTTCTAAATAATAAACGGGAATGCCTCTTTCATTATACAAGTTATTAATTGCTGTTAGTTCATAACCAACCATCGGTGAATCAGCGACTACCATGGAATCAGTTGTGCCTAATACTTGATCTACGGCATCAGTTATTTTTTTGCCATTGGAAGTATATGGCTCTTCTAATTCATCAAGTAAAACGGCGCTGTAACTTGCAGTACCACCATTAAAATGCAATTCGAGAGCAAATAAATAATTTTCGGACCCGACTGAATCAATATGTTCATAAGTACGGGTACTATAACTACCTATTGTTCCTTGAACGAAGCCACAGCAAGAAGTATCAGCTGGATAACAATTACTGTCCCAATTGTTTGAAAAGTAACTATCTCCGGCAAGTTCATTAGAAATTTCATAAGGAATATTGGCTTGCTTTAAGTAACCAGCAATTTTATCAATCATAATTCGAGCTTCATAATTTTCAAAATATTCTTTATTATTATAAGTATAAGAAGCATGATTGCAACCTTTTCCACCTAACCCATGGGCGGCTTCTAAAAGAATTCTTTTTTCATTGTCTTTGGCTGTCGACAAATTAACGGCTAAACTTTCATTGGAAATAGGGGTTTGGTTATTTAAAGTGATGATACACCCAAAAATAATAATACTAAAACTAAAAATTAAAATTTTTAATATTTTCTTTTGCAAAAATACCACCCAACCCTATTCACATTCTGAAACGTTTAAAAGGCAAACAATACATTCACGGTAACTGTTTTCGTAACTAACTGTCCAGCTGTCAACAAGGGAAAAAACAAATTCAATAATTGACGGTAAAAAGAAAATGCAAACACCCAATAAAACCCGTGAAATTGCTGATTTTAATGATTTAGTTAAATCACTATCTTTTCCAGTTGTAATTAATTTAACCAAATCAATTATTACAAAAATAATAATTATAATTGGAGCAATAATTTTAAGAGCTCTAACAAACTCACCTGCTAGTTTAAATCCACTTTTAAATCCTGTGCAGTAAGGATTGGCAGCCATTACCGGTTTTGTAAAAACAAGATTAAATAAAATTAGTAATCCTAATAATAGTTTTCTTTTTTTCATAGACATTGCTCCACTTCTAATTACCAAAATTATAACACGAAAAAGGATATTTTACATCTATTTTAAAATGGTCGGTTTAAAAGATTTTTTGAGTTTTAAAAAAGAAGGATTTTTCCTTCCACAAAATTAATTCGCGTTTTGGGCTTGTTCTTCAGCGTCATCACATTGAGAAACATTTAATATACAAGTTTGACAAACATTGTAATCACTGGTTACTTCATCAAATCCATCAACTAAAGAAAAGACGAAACTGATAATAGTTGGGACAAAGAAAATTAAAACTCCAGCAATAACGCGAAAAGCAAATGACTTCACTGATTTCATTATTTCCCCATCTTTTCCACCGGTTACGGCCTTAAATAGGTCAATTATCCCAAAAATTAGTAATAAAATAGGGACAATTATTTTTACAATAAAAACAATATAGCCAATAAATTTTAATGGTGATTTTAGTTTGGTACAAAAATTGACTGCACCAAGGGCGATGCCCCCTAAATTTCCTATTTCTAAAGCATTGACATTTTCTATTAAAAATAGGCTACCAAATAATATTAATAATAAAACTTTTTTCATTTTTAACCTCCAATTTGACAACTTTCACTGCTACAGCTATTAACATCGCAATTATCCGCATCTAATAGACATTGAGTACAGCAACACCAAACATTTCGATATTCACTCCATTCATTTACCATATCCAAAAGAACTTGAATTACACCTGGTAAAAAGAAAATACACACTCCTGCGATTACACGAATAGCTATACTTTTTATAGCAATGAAAAAGCGATTATCTTTTGGTGATGTACTAGCTTTAACTAAATCTATTATTCCTAAAACAATAATTAAGCCCACAATTAAAATCTTTACAAAATTAATTATCAGTCCAATAAATTTCATTGGTTTTCGAAAGCTAGGACTACTACATACTTCTTCTAAATTCGAATCCTTTACGTCACCCCAATCAGTATTATTTTGGTTAAATGTTTGTTTTTTTTCTTCAAGAGCCTCTTTAGTTAAGGGATTATCATTTTTTTGACTAACGGTTGCTTTAATTTTGGAATAGCCACTTGTTTTACTGGATTTAATAGTAATCGAACTATCCTTTTTGGCTGCATAAATAGCCGGGCAATATAATTTTGATCTATTTTTAACAAAATTAATAAATTCTAAGGATTGTTTAAATTTAAAATCTTTACCACTATTCTTTTTTTTGATAACTTTTACTTGACCTTCAACATTACTGCCAAGTGAACTTACTTGGTATGTTACTTTATAATTAAAAACTTTATAAGTGCATACTATGCATTGATAAGTAGAACAGGTATTTGCCATAGCTTTATAAGGGATTATTAAAAAAAGAAATAGACTAACCAGAAAAAGCCATTTTTTTTTCAATTTTATCACCTCATTTAACTAAACCAATTATAGCATAAACTTTATCCTTAAAAAAGATAAAAATAATTCATCAATTTAAACTGGCATTTTCTTTAATAATTTTATAAATTTCTTCTCTTCCTTTTTTGGTTGTTGAAGAAAAATGAATAAAGCCATTTTCTTCTAAACCTAAAGTATTCATAATTAATTTGTCTTGGTTAATTCGTTGGGAACTTCCAACTTTATCGTATTTTGTGGCTACCACAGTTACATTTAATCGATAATATTTTAAAAAATTATACATTAGAATGTCATCTTCAGTAGGTTTATGACGGTAGTCAATTAAAAGAAAAACATGAGTTAAATTGCCACGACTTTTTATATATTCTTCAATCATTAAGCCTAATTTCTTTTTAGTTTCAAAAGAGCCTTTTGCATAACCATATCCAGGAACATCAATTAAATAAAATTGATTATTTATTAAATAAAAGTTTAGGGTTTGCGTCTTGCCAGGTTTACTGGAAGTTCGCGCATAATTTTTTCGGCCAATTATGGCATTTATAAAGCTTGATTTTCCAACATTACTTCTTCCAACTAATAAAAATTCAGGTTTTATATCTTGGGGATACTGGCTTTGCCGAACCGCGATTTTTTCTAATTCAACCGAATCAATTTTCATCATAACACTTCCTATTCTATATCACACTTATTAATATCTAAAATACAATTTACACAGTTTTGAAAATCAACAGGAACGGCTAGTTCGCTACTTTCCACAACTGCTTCACCATTTGAAGATATTCCTTGAGCTATATTATATATTGTTATTAAAAAGGTTGGCAACAAGAAAATAACTATACCTATAACAATTCTAATGAAAATATTTTTGGCATATTTTTTAGCATCAGCTTCTTGACCACTGATAACGATTTTAACAATATCCATAATTCCAAAGCCAATTATTAAAGCCGGAACTAAAACTTTGGCTAAGGAAATTAAAATTCCTAAAAACTTAAAGGTTCGCGCAACATGAGCGTCAGTACAAAATAAAGTTAAATCTAAATTACAATATTCGTCATTTCGACCACATAAATTATCAGGATTAAATTTACCTTCTTCAGCTTTATGACTTTTTATATCACTAGAGGTATTTAATTTGCAAGCATCTTTACCATTTTGAGCTTCGACGGCTTGCACTTGCATTGTTGTGCCACAATTCAATTGTTCAGCGTCTTTATATTCAAAGGAAAATGTTTGCCCTTGCGAATTACATATCGCATAAGTATTAGCAGAAGAAACTTGAAAAATATCATTATCGTATAAATCCGCAACTAAACGGGTAGCTAAATTAGAACTCGGATCATTAGCCCAAAAAATATTACTCCAAGCTTCATCACTAGGGATGATTTTATATCTGGCATTAGGAGTATCAGTCTTCGATGAAAAATCAAACTTAATATAGTAACATTTATTATCACCAACATCATTCCAATAAGAATCATCTTTGGCAGGAATTGTTACCGTTTTTTTATTTTTAATTATTAAGGGATTATGGTTTTTTCCAACATCATCACCAGATTCACCACTAGAACCAAAATTTTCATGAAGAGTACTAGTACTAAATGTTTTATTAGATGTAGTTGTTTCTTTTTTGGTTATAACTTCATATGTATGGTATTTATAAGTTTTAAGAGCGTCATATAAATTTAAAGTAATATTTTGAGCCGTTAGCCATACCTCATCATTTTTTTTATTAACTCGAAAAGGAATAATCTCATTATAGTTTTCATAGGAACAATTTTTTTTATTGCATAAATAGACAACAACATTGGAGTTAGGAGGATTTCTTAAAAATTCATCAAGCCGATAATTACCTGTACCATTTTTGCCAATTAAAATATTTATTTCGAATAAATCACCATCTTTACTAACTTCCCAATTGTTATTTCGTAAAGCACTTATTATTGCATTATTAGCATAAGAAGAACTGCTAGTTGTTTCTAAATTTTCAACAAGATGATTTTGATTAAACTGCGTCGTTACTGAAGAGGTTTCTTTATTGGTTATTGCTTCATATGTATGATATTTATAACTATGAAGTGAGTTATATAAATCTTGAGAAATATTATTAGCTGATAACCAAACATTATCATCTTTTTTATTAATTCTAAAAGGAATAATTTCATTATAATTTTCATACGAACATGTTTTTTGACTACATAGATAAACTACAACATTGGAATTTGGAGGGTCACCTAAAAATTCATCATGGATTGAATTACTACCACTATAAGTACCTATCAAAATATTAATTTCATATAAATTGGAGTTTTTACTAACTTGCCATTCATTGTTTTGTAAGGCTTCAATGATAATATTGTTTGAATAAGCATTAGAAATTGCTTTAACATTTAATATTCCAATTGAAAATAGCAAGATTAAAACTAATAAATACCATCTTTTTTTCATTAAAAAACTCCCTTCTGTTAATTAATCTATTAAAAACATTTTAACATCAAAATAAAAAAAAAGAAAGATTTATAAAATTTTCAAAGATGTTAATACTTTTAAAGAGTTTTAAGCCTCTAATTTTAACTCGTAGGGACTACTTTTTTCGCCTGTTCCCCCAATAATTTTAACAGAAGACTTTAAATATACGACAGGACGGGTCACTGGTTCTTCATAACCAACGGCGGAAGCATTGACTTTCCCTACAGCACCGTTGCTGTAAATGGCCAACACCCAATAAGCCTCGTCATAATCTGGAACAGACGTCATTGTCCATTGTTCATTATTAGTATCAAAAAGCCAATTAGTACGGTAACAGTTTTGGACATTGTACAATGTATAAAGTGGTGTATATAAGCATTTACCCCTAACAATTAAACCACCATTACTTGCGGCATATCCATAATCTGATGGGTACATTAAACCTACTTTGCCTTCCCATATGTTTTTTCTTTCTACATCATCATTGCAATAATCTCCAAGTGGACTACAGTCTTTGCCTGTATTTTCACTTCGTTCCCATTGATATAGTTGAGGCGTTAAACTGCCATCTTCCCAATTGTACGTTTCTGCGGTCCCAGTATTCCAAATTACTTCCTCAATCATATCTCGGGCAGTTTTTTTTTAGCCTACTAATGTCCAATCAGGGCAGGATGTTGTTGCTTCATGCCAGTAGCCATAACATTTTTCATTGCCATTTACTCCGTTGTAATAATCGGTATTTAAAACTTTTTGGATATCTGCTTGACTCCATTCATTCACTCCATCGCCATCATTTATTTCCTCAGGCGATGAATCCCAACTAAGCAAAAAAACATCTCCAGTTTCTTTTCCGTCAACAATTTTTCGAAATGGTTCTCTTATGATTTTTAATAATCGCTCTGTTTTTCCTTCTTTTGTTTGAATATTATCCATTAAGCCGATGATTCGCCATTTCTCACAATTTTGATCATTTTGTTCTGTACCTTCAGTACAGTTAAAATATACATAATTAGCAGGATTAGACCCAATATATCTGATATTATTATCATCACTCGTTATTTTCGGATTACTTTTGGTTTTCTCTTGTTCTAATAAATCTTCCATTTTATTTTCAGAACTTTGTTCTTTTATATTATTTTGGGAAACAAAGTTTAATGTACACTTTGTTTTCTTTTCAGTAAGATTACTTATCAGAAACCGCCAATTACTTCTGTCCCATGCTCCCGTTGCTCCATTTGAACATTCCGCACTTTCAAAATATTTTCCGTCTTCTTTTGTGGGAATTTTATCGCTTGCTACACCATCTATATTAACCGCGATGATTGATATGTCTCCGCTGTTAACCTGAATTTTGCCATTCATTATGGGAAAACTTTGTTCGACTTGGTATTTTCCTAAACTTCTATTTAGTATATACCCCCCCCCCTAGAGCCATTATTCCTACCATACTTCCAATTAATATTTTTGTTTTTTTACTTGTTTTTAACTTATAATTTTCTATTTTCATTTATCTTTTTCCTTCCTATTTTCTATTAAAATTATAAGTTAATAACTTCATTTTTTCAAGATATTTTATTCTGACTCTCATTTTATTAGTTATAAACTTTTAAAATTTATCGACAATTAAAAAATAAACAACTTATTTTTTAAGTTTTTTTGTTAAATTATTATTGATATTTTGCATAAAATAGTAATGACAATGTAATTAAATTGCATTGACAATTTATATAATGAAATTGTTACAATTATATTGTGAAAGTGAGGGATATTTATGGAAAATATATCAAATTCGTTACAGTTTTCTCGCTACAAGAGAAAAATTTAAAAATTTTTATTACTTTTATAAGGTAAGTAAAAATTTTCTCTGG
>CANQRX010000017.1 GCA_947626425.1 uncultured Bacilli bacterium
CCTAAAATCATTTTATCACTTCTTTCTTTTTTTAGTATATCAAGAAAAAAGCCCTTTTTCTAGGCATTTTCACGTAATATTTGATTAGCGGAATGTTGGCAGTTAAATGATGCTTGATTATCTTTTTTAGGAGTAATCACGCCATCTTCATTTTCTTTACCATTTAATTTTAAATTTTCTAAAGTTCCATTTAAAACAATGTATTCATTATTTTCTAACCAAATTGTATATTTGAATTCATTTTCGCTACCGGTGACTAAAACACTCCCCTTATAACTGTCTTTTTCGTCGCCTTCTTTTAAAAATAAATTATTATTTTTTAACCAATCAATGGAATAGCAAACTTTGGCATTTTTTTCGATTTTTTTATTTAATAAATCTAATTGATAAGCTGTCTGGGCTGCTTGAATAGCTCTTAAAACTTCGGTTTTATAAGCTTCCTTCTTGGTTTTAGATAAAGTGTTTGAAGTAAAAGTTCCAATTATTAAAACCGAAACAATTAATATAACTCCTATAACTAAAACCTCAATGGTTGCAAATCCCTTTTTATTATTCATAAACATCTTCCTAACTATCGTACATATACATTTAATCACAATGTTTTAATAATTTCAACTTGCAAATAAATTATAATTTAATATTTTGCATTTCGTCTTTTAAAACATCGGCAATTTCTTTTAAATGACCTGTTCGACTGTTTTTTAATAAGTAAAATTGTAATATTCCATAACCAGGATATTCGTTTCCTTCCACAATAACGGGTCCTTTTTTGGAAAAAGCAATATCCCAACCAATATATCTTACTTGGGGTAATTCTTGGGCCGCTTTTTGACACATCAAAAGGGCTTCGGAAACATTTTTAATTTTTACATCTTTAAACTTTTTTTTCGTTAAAGGGTGTTCTTCATAAATATGGCCGTAGTCATCGATAACATTTGTGCCGATTGTTCCATCTTCATTTAAGGAAAAATAAAGGTCATTCGTACAACCAATAACTTCGGAATCATCTTGATTAATTCGAAACGCATTTCCGATAATAGTAACTCTCCCATCTTTATAAAGAGTTACAACGCGCCACGAATTGACAACATTAGGATTTATTTCATTAACATCATCGCTTTGAATAATAGCTTCTTCTAATAAAAATTGGTTATTTTCCTTTAAAGATTGATATATTTTTTTAATATTTTTATTCTGAGTAGTTATTTTTGATACTCCATGTCCGCCTTCGCCAGTTGGATTTTTGGCAAAAAAAGTGGGATGTTTAGTTACAAAGTTTTCATATTCTTCATAACTACACCGTGTTAAATCTAAGTAGTCTCTTTTTAAATAAGCGGCGAAAAAACGGTTAAAAAGTAATTTATCATGTAAAATTATTTCATATTGAGGATTGTTTAAATAAGCAAGCAGATTGTGAAAAGATTTCACGGTTACAAAAGTCTTTTTTTCATCTTTAGTTAACTCGATATAATTCCCGCGAAAATAATCAGTATACCCAATCCCTCTGGTTAAGAAGTTTCTAAATAAATCAAAATAAATATATGGTTTGCTTTTTTTAGAATTAGTAGCAATTATATCAATCGTTTTTTGCATTCGTTGCCGATTAATTCCTTTTATTTTTCGCATTAGCCATTTAGACGTTTTCATATTCTTCACCCCTATTTGATTGATAAACAATTTTTTTATTTTTTAGATAAACACGGTTATTATTTTTACCAATTTGCAGTAAGGCATAAACAAATGATGTATTTTCAACAGAAGCCGTATAAGTTATTGGTAAGTCTTGATTTACTAAATAAACGGGACTTTTTAAAGTAACCGACTCATCAATTTTAACCATGGACATATTCATTCCAATTCCACCCACGAAAAAATATTTTTTATTATTAATTAAAACATAACGATTAGGATTAGTTCCAATGCCATTATTATAGCCAACTGGTAAAATGCCAATAATCATGTCATCGGTTGCTTGGTAGCTCGCTCCATATCCAATATGTTCGCCTTTTTTTACTTCTTTAATTTGCACGAAATATGAAACGAAACTTAAAGCAGGTTGAACATTTATTTTTTTATTAAAATGAAACTCGCTTAATTGATTTTTATGGTGATAATAATTAAATTTTAAAAGCCGTAAGCGATCTTTTGGTTGATGAGTATTCAAACTTGGGGCAACATTGTACCCATAAAGCAAAGCTCCCACGCGAAAGCCATTACAAAAATCAAGTTTCGGATGAGTTAGTAAAATGACACTGCTTCCCACATGCACAATCGGAATTTCTTTTAAATCAAGATCACTTGTTAACTCCTTAAATTTAGCAACTTGTTGATCAAAATAAGGGTCATACATTCCAATCGTCGCAAAATGAGTAAAAAGCCCTTCAACCATAATTTTATGACGTTTTAAATAAATATAAGTCTTCATAAATTCCGTTTTATCTTTAAAACCTAAGCGATTCATTCCGGTATCTAATTTTAAATGAACTTTAACATTTTTAACATTTAAAGAAACTAATTTTTTAGCATATTCATAGTCCGTAATAGTCAGGGTTATTTTATTTGCAAGAGCATCCCCTACCCTTTCAATAGGTATTGGAATTAAACATAAAATAGGAGTTTTGAAAGCATACTTTCGAGCTTCGATTGCTTCTTCTAAAGAGGAAACCGCTAAGTAAGTTGCCCTACATTCTTCTAGTTGTTTAGCTACATACATGCCATGACCATAAGCATCACCTTTAATTACAGCGATAAAATACGAATATTCAGGATATTCTTTGGTTATTTCCAACCAATTATTTTTAATTGCATCTAAATTTATTTCAACGTGAGTATTCATTATCTAACAATTCCCATTTGCTTTTTCATTAATTCGTATTTAGCTTTGGCAAGTTGACGAGATTTTTTAATTCCCTCATTTAAAATTTGTTCAAGTTCATCGCTTTCGATTAATTCTTGGTATTTGGCTTGAATAGATGATATATGCTCACTAGTTACTTGAGCAACATATTCTTTAAATTCTTTATAAGATTTTGAGGCAAAAGTTTCTTCAAGTTTTTTAATACTTTGACCAGTTAAAGAGGAAGCAATGTTTAAAAGATTAGAAATTCCTGGTTTCTTTTCTTCATCAAAATATATTTTATTATCGCTATCAGTTGTTGATTTCATAATTTTTTTTACAATCTCACTTGGTTCATCAAACATGCTAATGACCCCTTGGGGATTAGTTTCCGATTTACTCATTTTTTTCGTCGGATCTTTTAAATCTTTAATTTTAACTCCCGTACTACTTATATAAGGCTCTGGTAAAACAAAGGTATCCCCATATGTATGGTTAAAACGATTTGCAACATCCCTGGCTAGTTCCACATGTTGTTTTTGATCAATACCCACCGGAATTAAATCGCTGTCACAGTATAAAATATCCGCGGCCATTAAAATTGGATAAGTTAAAAGGCCAACCGAAAAATTAGCATTTTGACGACTTTTTTCTTTAAATTGAATCATTCGTGATGCTTCCCCATAAGTAGTTGTACATTCTAATAAATAGGAAATGGCGGGAATAAATTCATTTTCAGATTGTAAATAAATCGTGTTTTTTTCGGGGTCAATTCCACACGCGATATACATGGCAATAAACTTTTTAATTCGTTCTTTAATTTCTTTGGGATCTTGATAAATTGTTAAAGCATGTAAATCCGCGATAAAAAGATAAGATTCATATTGATCTTGTAGTTCAACCATTTGTTTAATTGAACCAATGTAATTTCCTAAAGTTATTTCCCCTGTTGGTTTTAAACCCGTTAAAATTTTTTTCATTTTTTCACTCCTTTTTCTTAAAGTATATCATAAATTATGGTTTAAGGATGCTTTTAAGCTTGCTTCCAAACCATTTTATTATTTTTAAATTCATAAGTTATTTTTTGTTCATCTTTTAAATAGGATAAATAAGATTTGACGCTACTACCAACTAAAACATATTGATTAGCATTCATGGTCAAATGATAGTCAGTAAACAATTGAGCTAAAATTTCTTCAAAAGTCATTTCTTTGCTACATAAATTATAAATTTTTGAGGCAATTTCGGTGATTTTTTGGCGATTAAGATTAATCAAAGAAGTAATATCATTTGTTACTAACCCATGAGAAGGAACATAGAAATTTCCTTTTAAGGTTTCTAAAAAGTCTAAAGTTATTAAATATTCTTTGACATCATAAATAAAGAAAATATGATACTTAGATATTGTTTCTTCACTAAAAAGACTATCGGCTAAAAAATAAACATCATCACTCGTTTTAAGGCCAATCATATCAAAAAAATGTCCTTTTAACTCAAAATATTCTAAACCTTCGGGCAAGTTGTTTTCAACTTCCGTAACATTTGATTCTTGAGCCAGTAAAAATTTATTTCGTAGTTCTTTAAACGGATAACCTCCATATAAAAATGATGGTTCTAATAAAGGGTATTCGCTGAAAACCTTTTCAATTTTATGAGCGAGTACCTCACAATTACTTCGACTTTGAATAACCTTATTTCCGCCAATATGATCAGCATTAGAATGCGTATTAATAATACCTTGAACTTGCCAATTATTCTCTTCAATAATTTTTAATATTTTTTTGCCAGCATCTTTATCATTGCCGGTATCAATTAAATAAACATGTTCCTCATCAATCTTATAAATTCCAATGTTAGTTGCATTTTTAAGATAATAGGTTCGAGCCCCGATTTGTATTAACTCCATTTTATCCTCCTTTTTATTTACTAGGTTTTAACAACAATGACAACTGCATACTATCAGATTTTTTATTTTTATAAAGTTTTAAATTATTTTTAATTTCTTGATAAATATTTTTCGTTTTTGAAGTTTTATTATTACTCCGTTCAAAAGATTTTAAAAATAAATCTCCTTGTTTTATACTACCTTGTTGATAAAACATTTTGGCATAAATTAATTTAATTAAATCAATATCTTCTAAAGAAAGATGAAGATTTTGACAAGCACTTTCGACATCTAATTGGCTAGTTAAAATATAATTATTAATTTCTTCAAAATTGGCTAAACCATAATATTCTTCGTCAAAATTAAAACTTTGGTCTTTGATATGAGGCTTGTAATCTTCCGCATTTTCATCACCCTTTAACTGTATTATTAAATTAGTATAATCTAAACCAGCATGAATCATCTGCGATATAGCATTCGCAATCGTTAAGTATTCAATTGCTAAATCATATTGATAAGTTTGTAAATAAGCTAAACCCAAACGAGAAAAGGTTTTTAAATTGGGAAATTTAGTTGTTTTTAATATATGTTTATAAATATTTATACATTCCCTATAATTTTTTTCTTGGTAGGTTTTGTCACCTAAAGAAATTAAATCATCAAAAGCAACTGTTTTAATTACATAAGGATTGTATCTCAAAACCATTCTGATATGACAATCAACATTAATTAAAAAATAATCAAGATAATTATATTTTTCAACTATATCTATCAATTGTAATAACTCATTATTAGTCATTTCCTTTAACAAAGTTACCCCTTCTTTATGAATTAAATTTTCATATTCTCGTCTTATCATTTTTTCTTCTTCTAAGTTATTTTCAAAAGGCGATTCTTGGAAATTAAAATTAGGTTGTTCTAATAATGATTTAAAAAATTCGATATTAAGATTTAAGTTTAAATTTTGATTAGCCCCTTCTAAAATATTAAAATATATTTTAGCAACTTCTTGCCGTTTGTTAAGAATTTCCTTATAAAATTTTTGCACAAAATAATTTCTATTAAAAGGATTACTTTTCTTCTCAATAATATTTAAAGTTTTCCAAAGTTCTTTAAAGGTATCATCCGAATTTAAAAAACTAATGGTAATAATGTTTTTTACTAAAAATTCGTATTGAGGTTTATTAATTTTTCTCAAAAACTCTTTTACCATAATTAAGAATTGATCTAAATTATTTTGCCTTAAAGACATTAATAATTCACGATAAAAAGCATTTAAGTCTTTGTTTGCTTCTTTAATAACAATTTCTTTTTTTAAAGTTTTAATCTTTAAAACAATTTTTTCTAACAACAAATAAATAACACTTTTATTTTTGTCATAGTTTTTAGATAAAGATAATGCTAGTCCATAATTACCATTATTAATTGCTTCAAAAACATCATCAGACTTAGCCGTGCTTAATTTAGGAAGTTCGCCAGTTTTATTCATTTTAAGGAGTAAATCCACTAAAATTATTATATATTTATCTAAAATACACGTTTCTTGATAATTAGCTGAATTTTCGTAAAATGTTTTAATTTTAGCATATTCCTCATTTTGAATTAAAGTTTTAAGGTAATTAAGATCCTCAACTTTCTTTGCTTTAGCTTTAATAATTAATCTTTTGATAAGAATATTACGAATCGTTTTTGTTTTTGGTAATTTCAGCAATTCATCACTTTTAATTAAAGCATCATTAAATTTTTTATAATAAATAAATTTTCGAATACTATTCTGCAAGTCCAAGACGAAATTTGGCTTGTTACCTTTAATTTTTAGATCAGAAAATTGGAGGTTTTTAACATACTCAAGATAACGATCAGGAACTAAAGTTATATTGTTTAATAAATATAAATAAAGATTACAATCCTGTCGGTAAAGATAATTGTCTGAACTGTTATATAAAATATCTAAATACTTAAAAGCTTCATCATATTTATTTTCTCTAATAGCCTCGATAAACAATTGAAAAGCAGCATTTACAAAATTACCATCAATTTCTAAACATTTTTTAAAACAAATTTTAGCCTTTTCAAATTCTCTATTATTAATAAGCTTTTTACCATAAAGATATAACTGATCAACTGTTTTTAATGAATAATATCCCCTCTTCAATCTCATTAAACTTTCATTTTCGACTAATTTTTTTAAATCATGAGAATTTAAACCCCATCTATTTAATTGATTAGTTTTTAATACTTCACCTTTAAGTGTTGCTTCATAAATTTCGTTCAAATTTTCTTCATTTATCATGCTTTTTCCTCTTTCTTATATTAAAGATTTTTCGGTAACAACCCCAATTAAATAGCCATCATCATAATTTGTAATTGTTATATTAACAAAAGTATTTGGTTTTAATTTTTCAAAAATTTTAACTTTTAAATAATTATCGGTTTTCCCATAAGAAACATTATCTTTAACGGTTTCAATTAAAACATCGAGTTTTTGATTAAGAAATTGGTGATAATATTCACTTTCTAAAGTGTTAGATAACCCAATTAAGCGTTTGCTGCGACTTTTTTTCTGTTCTTCACTTACTTGCATCGGCATTGTCGCTGCAACTGTTTT
Organism: uncultured Bacilli bacterium; assembly: GCA_947626425.1. Taxonomy (GTDB): domain Bacteria; phylum Bacillota_I; class Bacilli_A; order RF39; family UBA660; genus Ventrenecus. The sequence goes on from CANQRX010000017.1 coordinate 7,330, forward strand.
TTGACGAGGTGAATAAGGAAAGACATGAATTTTGGCAAACTTTAATTCTTGAGACGTTAATAAAGTTTGTTCAAACAATTCATCGGTTTCATAAGGATGCCCAACAATAATATCCGTGGTAATGGCAATATCAGGCCGAATCGCCCGAATCTGTGCAATTTTTTGTTTAAATTCATCTAAATTATATTTTCGATTCATTTTCTTTAATATTTCATCACTACCAGCTTGCAAAGGTATGTGTAAGTGATTGCAAATTTTTAAATTATTCTTTAATTCCTTTAAAAACTTATCATTTAATTCGGTTACTTCAATGGATGATATTCTTATTCTTTTTAAACCCTCAATTTTTCCCATTTCATGCAAAAGATCGCTTAGGTCTTTACCTTCTTTGCTGTGATAAGAACCTGTATGAATTCCAGTTAAAACTATTTCTTGATGATTATTTGAAACTAAAGTTTTAATTTCTTCTAAAGCTAGCGAAAAATCTTTACTCCGGCAAGCCCCACGAACATAGGGAATAACACAATAACTACAAAAGTTATCGCAACCATCTTCGATTTTAACATAAGCTCTTGTATGAGTAGCAAAACGATTGATTTGCATATTTTCAAATGGTAATTGCCGATTATTATTTATATAAAAATAAGTTTCTTTATTTTCTAAATATTTTTTAATTAAACTAACTATTTGGCTTTTTTGTTGATTGCCAATTAAAATATCAATTCCTAATTTTTGATATTCACTGCCTTTATTTTGAGCTGAACAACCACAGACAACAAGCAAGGCGTTTGGATAGTTTTTGTGAAAATGACGAACCATTTTTAAAGATTTATTGTCGGCAACATTTGTAACGCTGCAAGTATTAACGATTATAATCTGAGGGTCGTTTTCATCATAAACAAACCCATCTTTTAATAATAATTCTTTCATTAATTCACTTTCATAAGCATTAACCTTACAACCTAAAGTATAAATATAAAAATTCATAATAACCTCCCCTTAAGAAAAAAAGAATGTTAAAACATTCTAATCTCTTCTATGCTTCTTCGCATTTCGTTTCATTTCTTCCCGAGCTTTTCTTTTCTTTACGCCAGGTTTCTCATAATGTTTTCTCTTTTTTAGTTCAGAAGGGACACCACTTTTAGCAAATTTAACTTTAAATCTTCTTAATGCGTTGTCAATATTACCATCTTTAACGATTACTTTATTTGAATTCATCTTAATCCCTCCCTTCATTTACTAACCAAATTATAGCACTCAAAGTAGTTTGTTACAAGTAAAATCAGAAAAAACCGGAGTATTTTCTTAATGAATAAAATCAAGCAAAAAATTAAACGTTCAAAAATTAAATAAAATTTTCCTAATTCATTAAAATTTTTCAAAATAAAAAGAGTCATTTGACTCGAGAATAAAGCTATTTTAAATTAGCTTTGCTTACATCAACTTCGCCCACACCCTGAATTTCTAAAGCAAGCGTTTTGCCATCATCAGTATCTTCATCAATTTGACCGTCAACTGGATAAACTTGAACGGAATAGTTAATAGTAGTTCCGGCTGGGATTGATTCAGAGTATATGGTATTAATATCAGTATCAGTTAACTGCTTAGGCGAACCTGTAACTTCTGTATAAGTGGCACCAGTTGTTCCTCTTTTTACAATTGCTTTAAATTTACTTAGGGCAACCGCGTTACCCGTACCTTTCTTTAAATTTAATTTAAAAGTACTCGGTAAGTCCCCAGCATTTTTAACACTTAATGTATAAGTACAATTTGTTGTAGTTTTGGCCGTCGCGTCGTCCATCGGTTCAAAACAAGCCGCATTTGCTGTTGAATTAATTTGAGTACCTTGATTACTGTAGGTAATGCTTAAATTACCAGCTTGAATAACTTGATTAGTCGTGTTATGTTTTACTTGAAAAAATAAAGCATAACTCGAACCCATAATAGTAATAACTAAGCAAATAACAACATATGCTAAAACTTTGGTTTGGGTTTTGATTACTGACCCAGCAACTCTCTTTTTATCTTTCATTGTATCACCATACTATTCTTATAATATTATTTTACCATGTATACTTTAAGATGTAAATTAATAAAAGAAAATTAACTTAGGTGGCAAAATATTTTTACTGAAAACTATTAGATAAGAAGTTTATTTAAGATTTGCGTTTTTTACATCTACCTCGCCATACCCATCAATATTTAAAGAAATTATTTTTCCATCTTCTGTATCTTCGTTAATTTTTCCATCCACCGGATAAACTTGAACTGAATAATTGACTGTAGCTCCAACCTCAATTGATTCAGTTAATAAATTATTAGTGTCTACATTATTTAATGTTTTTGGAAAACCACTTATATCACTAAATGTAGTACCAGTTGTCTTTTTTTTAACAATAACGTTAAAGCCACTTAAATTTGCAGTATTATCATTACCTTTCTTTAAATTTAATGTAAAAGTACTTGGTAAAGTCCCTGCATTTTTGACACTGAATGTGTAAGTACAGCTTGTTTTAGCTTTAGCGTCATCATCTGTCATTGGCTCAAAACAGTCGGGATTTGTGGTAGCATCAATTTTTGTTCCTTGGGTATACGTAATACTTAAACTACCGGCTTGGATAACTTGATTATTTGTATTATGCTTTACTTGAAAAAATAAAGCATAACTTGACCCCATAATAAGGATTACTAAACATACTACAACATAAGCTAAAACTTTGGTTTGGGTTTTAATTATTGACCCAGCAATTTTCTTTTTATCTTTCATTGTATCACCATACTATTCTTATAATGTTATTGTACCACATTTTCGAAATTATAAAAAGATAATTAACTAATCGGCCAAAATATTTTGAACTTGTATTATTATTTAAGATCTGCCTTACTTACATCTACTTCGCCAACACCTTCAATTTTTAATGCTATAGTTTGCCCATCATCTTTTGTATCATCAATTTTTGTTTCATCTGCATAAATTTGTATTTGATATACATTTGTCGTATTGGAGGCAATGCTTTCGGTAAATAATGTATTAGTAGCTGTATTTGTTAATGCTTTAGGAAAATTACTCATTGCATTAAAAGTAGTTCCGCTTTGTTTTTTCACTAATACTTTTAGTTTTGTTAAATCAGCAGTGTTAGTAGTATCCTTATTTATATTTAATTTAAATACGCTTGGTAAAGAACCTGAATTATTCTTAACGCTTAATGTATAAGTGCATGTAGTTATTGTTTTAGCTACATCATCTGTCATTGGTTCAAAGCATTCGGGATTTTTTGTGAAATCAATTTTTGAACCTTCAGTATATGTAATACTTAAACTTCCGGCTTGGATAACTTGATTATTTGTATTATGCTTTACTTGAAAAAATAAAGCATAACTTGACCCCATAATAAGGATTACTAAACACACTACAACATAAGCTAAAACTTTGGTTTGGGTTTTAATTATTTGCCCCGCTATTTTATTTTTATCTTTCATTGTATCACCATACTATTCTTATAATGCTATTGTATCATGGATATTTTAAGATGTAAATTTTAGTTTTCATTAGATGGATGAAAAATCATCAAAAAAAAGAAAAGAGCTTAACAGTATAAAAATAAGTATAAATTTTAAAAATTTTAACTTAATAAATTATTTATTGCTATTTCTTCTTTTAGTTGTCCTGCATAATTAATGGGTTTTGGACGTCTTTTATTAAATAAAAAAAAATTAATATCTAAATTGACATTAATTCGTTTTCTTTAACTTTTAAATGTTCATCAACAATTGTATTATATTTATTGATTAAGTCTTGGACTTCCTCTAGTTCTTCTTTTTCCTCATCTTCGGGTAATTCTAACTTTTTAATAGAGGTATTTGCTTCTTGGCGAATATTTCTTAAAGCGATTTTCGCTTCTTCACCTAAAGCTTTGGCTTTTTTGACATATTCTTTACGTTTTTCTTGGGTTAATTCAGGAACTGTTAAAGTAATAATTTCGCCATTATTAATTGGTGTTAATCCTAAGTTTGCCTCATTAATTGCTCGTTCAATATCTTTTAAACAACTTTTATCAAAAGGTTTAATCAATAATTGCCGTGCTTCGGGAACTGTAATGTTGGCTAAACTTTGAATTGGCGTTGGAGTATTATAATATAAAACCATAATTCCATTTAAAATCGCCGGATTAGCTCGACCCGCCCTGATTGTTAATAAATTACTATCTAAGGCACTGATAGCTTTTTTCATTTTTTCTTCTGTATTCATAAAAAATCCTTTCTAATGTTATTATAACAATTACATTGTTTAAAGAAAAGCAGATATTTTCGCTTTTAAGATATTTTTTTTATTTTGAACTTTTAAATTAGTCCAATATTCATTTATAGTTTGTTCACCATCCAAAATTGAAGTTTCACTATCAAAATATGTAACTTCGCCATTTTTTACAATAACAAAGGTTGGTGAATAAAGGTTGGTGGTGTCATCATCTAAAATGCTAATATATTTTGATAAATGATCAACAATGTTTTCATAACAATAATTATTATTTTTTCGATCTTTTAAGAAATTATAAAAATAAATTTCCTTAACATTGAGTTCTTTAGCAACATCATTTAACATATCGGCATAAAAACTACTCCACTCATTCTCGGGAAAAGCCATGAAAATTAGGCCTGATCCAGAATTTAGGGTTTCTAGTACTTCTTCATTGGTTTTATAAACAAAAAGATTATTATTAGATATTCCAAACTCTTTGGTGAATAATTCATTATCTGGTAAGGTCTTTGGTTTAACATCATAATTTTTTCCACCTAAGTAAATGAATAAAACAATTAAAACAATAAAACTAATTATATATGATACTTTTTGCCATGTTGGCATTTTTGGCTTTTTCAAAACTACTTCACCTCAATATTTATTCTTTGCATTTTTTTAATTTTAATAACAAAAGAACATTTTCTAATATTATACTTATTTGACTAAATAAGACAAGTCCTGCGATGGAAATATTTAATTTATCACTTAAAATTAAAGGATTATGAATTAAAATAAATCCTAAAATAATATTTATTATAGATAAAACTAGAACGATAAGCCAAGTTGATTGTTTTTCTTCTTTGATTTTTAGTGAGGTATCAATTCGGGTCATATTTTGAATTAAAATATAGCTACCTAATAACAATGTAAAAACGGTTTGTAATAAACTAGCTTTTAAAATAACAACAACGCCAAGTAAAACATAAATGCCACCAGTTTTTAAAAAGTTACTATTTTTATCACCTTTTTTTAAATACCAAAAAATTTCCACTATACCAATTAAAATACCTAAATAACCTAAAACATTCATCGCAATGTTTATAAAATTGTCGGGATTAATGCATAAAACAACTGCGAAGGTAATTAATAATAATGTTACTAAAAAAGATTCTTTAACTTCTTTTTTGATTTTTTCTACTTCCATAAATAAAACCTACTTTCTTAAATTATTAATTTTTTCTTCATAATTATCGCTCATACAAACATAAGAGCCTGAAACAATTATATCAACATTTTTTAGCTTTTTAACAGTTTTTTCGTTAATTCCTCCATCGACACTTATTAAAATGTTTTCCTGCCAATTATGTAAGGCTTCAATTTTTTGGGGGGTTTGTTCAATAAATGGTTGACCACCCGCCCCAGGATGCACACTCATGACTAAGACTAAATCAATTTCTTTAATATATGGTTTTAATTTTTCTAAAGGTGTATCGGGATTAATACTTAAACCGATTAAACAATTAGCTTTTTTTAATAAAGCTAAAGACTCAAAAACATTTTCACTTTCCACTGGAATTGTTATAATTTGGGGATTTAAGGTTTGAAAAAAAGGAATAACACCTAGTGGATTAGCAAACATTAAATGAACATCTAAAGGTTTTTGATTATTGGCAAATATCTCTTTTATTTCTTCTTGATTAAAATTATTATTTTTGACAAAAACCCCGTCCATCACATCAACATGAATATAATCAGCTGTTGTTTTGTTTAAATCTAAAATGGCTTCTTTTGCCCCTTTAATATTTTTTAAATAGGAAACCGAAATTTTCATTTTTCACCTTCTTTTAATAATTTTAAATAACTTTGATAACGACTAGTTAAAATGTTACCAGCTTTGACTTGTTCTTTGATTTGACAATTTTGTTCATTGATATGTTTACAATCAGAAAATTGACAAGAATATTCTTGAAATTCGGGAAAACCTTTTTGGATTTCTTGACTATCATTAGGTAAATCTAAAGCTGAAAAACCAGGTGTATCACAAATAGATACATCGTCAATGAAGAATATTTGATTATGTCTTGTTGTATGTTTACCCCGATTTAAATGGTTACTTATGCTGTTGGTTGGTAAGTTTAAATGCGGATCCATTTTATTAATTAAACTGCTTTTCCCAGCTCCCGATTGGCCCATTAAAACGACTAATTTGTTTTTTAAAAATTTTTTTAATTCGACAATTTCGGTATTGTAAAAGACAGGAATATGGATTTTTTCATAGTCTTCTTTAATTTTTGTAACATTTTCTATTTCCAAAGCACTTAATAAATCTTTTTTGGTTAAACAAATAATTGGTTTAATGTTTTTTATATAACAATAAGCAATATTTTTATCGAGTAAAAATAATGATAAATTAGGTTTTTTTAAGCTTGTAACAATAATGGCATAATCAACATTTACCACAGTTGGCCGTTCGAGCTGATTGGCTCTTGGCAAAATTTCTTTAATTATTAGTTCTTTTTCATCAAATAATACTTTGTCACCAACAAAAGGAGAAACTCCCGTTTGCCGAAACTTTCCCCTTGGTACACACGTATAGAGTTTTTGATTACTTAAAACTGTATATTGATTACTGATATTTTTAATAATTTGTCCTTCTAACATAAACCACCCTCACAAGTTTCTTCTTTCTTCTTTTCATCATCTTCTTCATCCTCTTTTTCTTCTTTTTTTGGTGGTGCTTTAGCAACCGTAATAGTAATCGTTGTTCCTTTCGCAATTTTAGTTCCTTTACTTCTACTTTGTCTAATAACTGTTCCTGGAGTCTTATCTGATTCTTCTTCGACTTTAACAATTGTAACTCCATATTTTTCTAAATAAGAAACAACATCTTCGTAAGTGTAATTACCACTTGTAAAATCAGGATAAATATCAACTTCCGGAATATATAAGGTTACATAATCACCTTTGCTAACTTTTTCACCGGCAGCTGGACTTTGATCAATGATAATATTTTCTTCACTAGTTTTATCTTTTTCATCCTTTTTCTCAACAATTACTTGAACTCCTAAAGCATCTAATTTACCTTTGATTTCTAAGTAATTTTTGCCTTTATAATCATCAAGAGTAATTTTGGCATCACCTTCACTGACATAAAGAGTAATACTTGTGCCTTTGGTTCGTTTTGTTCCTTCTAAAGGACTAGTTTTAACGACTTTTCCAAACTCAATTTCATCGGAAGAAATTTTTTGTTGCTCAGTCGCGACATTAAAACCGGCATCTTGTAAAGTTTTAATAGCTTCTTCAACTGTTAAATTGGCAGTATTAGGAACAATTATTTCTTTATTTGTTGTAATGGCAGGAACCAAAACAACTACCGTGGTAATGGCGACGATTAGGAAAGTAAAAATAGAAGCCAAAATAATTAAAATTTTATTATCCTTTTTTAAATCATTCGCGGTAATTTGTTTTGCTAAAACAACATCTTCCTTTTCTTTTGCTTCTTCTTGTTCTTCTTTTTTCTTTTCTACTTCTTTTGGAACTTTCGGTTTTACCTTGGCATCATCAATATTTTCGGGATAAGGTAGAACAATTTTGGGTTCATTTATCCGTTCATCATCTAAACAAGTCATTAAATCATTATGCATTTCCCGAGCATCTTCGTAACGATTTTTGGGATTTTTAGCTGTGGCTTTGATGATAATATTTTCAATGCTTTGCGGAAGGTTTGGTAATTCATCTTTAATTGGGGGCAAAGATTCTTTTAAATGTTTTAAAGCAATCTCAACGGCATTATCCCCTTTATATGGTAATTTGCCCGCCAAAAGCTCATACATAACAATTCCCATGGAATAGATGTCACTTTGCAAAGTTGATCCTTTACCACTTGCTTGTTCAGGTGGTAAGTAATGAACACTACCCATGACCGAATTAGTTTGGGTTAACTGTGTAGCATTCATAGCCATGGCAATTCCAAAATCAGTAATTTTAACTAAACCATTTTCTAAAATCATAATATTTTGTGGTTTAATATCTCGATGGATAATGTAAGAATCATGAGCGACACTCATCCCATCGGTTATTTGAAGCATGATATCGACTACTTCACTAACCGTTAGCTTCCCCCGTTTTTTTAATAAATCTTTTAAATGGCGACCTTCAATATATTCCATAACAATGTAATATAGGCCGTTGTCTTCTCCAACATCATAGACCTCAACAATATTTGGATGAGCAAGGCTACTCGCTGAGAGTGCTTCTCTTTGGAAACGTCTGACAAACTTTTCGTCACCTGCTAAGTCACCTCGTAAAACTTTAACAGCTACATCACGATCTAAAATCGTATCATATGCTAGATAGACATTAGCCATTCCGCCTTCCCCAATTGATTTAATTATTTGATATCGATCACTAATCTTTTGACCTTTCATGATCATAGTTCACACCCACTTTTCATATCTAAATAGGCAACCGAGATATTATCGGTACCACCACGCATATTGCATTTCCGAATTATTTTTTTTACTTTATCTTCGATGCTTATATCTTCTTTTAAAACTCTTTCAATTTGTTCAAAAGTTAACATATTAGTTAGTCCGTCTGAACATAAAAGAATGCCATCGACATTGGTATCAACCACATCAATTAAATCTAAATCAACTTTTTCACAAACTCCTAAAGCTTTCATTAACACATTTTTTTTCGGATGATTTTTGGCTTGTTCTTCGGTTAAATTACCTGCTTCCACCAATAAATTAACTAAAGTATGATCTTTTGTCATCTTATGTAATTTATGATTTTTTAAAACAAAACCCGAAGAATCACCAATATTGCCAAATAATAAATAATCTTTTGTTAACAGAGCAATTACTAAAGTTGTTCCTAAGCCTTTCGAATCTTCATGATTATTGGCATAATCTAAAATGGCTTGATTAATTTCATTTACATTATCATTTAACCATTTAGCAGCATCTAATTTGGAACCAATGCTACTCATGTTTTTAAAACGCGTTCCTAAATGAGTAACGGCAAGACTAGATGCTACTTCTCCCGCTCTGTGTCCTCCCATTCCATCGGCAACCATTAATAAATATTCTTCGTTACTATTTTTGATAATGGTTACACTATCTTCATTATGGCTTCGCACTTTTCCTACGTCAGTCAAATAAAATGATTTCATGTCACACCTCTTTGCTTCGTAACTGACCACAAGCTGCGCTGATTTTTCGACCAAACTCTTTCCGAACGGTTACATTAATACCTTTCTTCTTCAAAGTGTCAAAAAACAAGTCAATTCGTGCTTTACTGCTTTTTTTAAATTCTAAGTGGTTTGTTTCATTATAAGGAATTAAGTTAACATAAACATTCATCCCTTGTAATAAAGCGGCCAACTTTAAAGCACATTCTTGTGTATCATTCACCATACTAAGCATAACATATTCTATCGTAACTCGTCTATTGGTAACTCGTATATATTCTTTTAAAACACTCATTAATTGGTCAATATTATACATTTTATTGACAGGCATTAAACGATTTCGCAATTCATCATCGGGAGCATGTAAACTAATAGCTAAATTGATTTGCAGTTTTAAATCGTATAAATCTTTAATTTTCGGAACTAAACCACAAGTAGATAAAGTAATATGCCGAGACCCAATGGCTAAACCAATGTCTTGATTAATAATTTTAATAAATTTAAAAACATTTTCTTCGTTATCTAAAGGTTCGCCAATGCCCATAATAACCACGGAATGAATTTTTTTACCTGTTATTTCTTCAATCATTAAAATTTGACAAACAATTTCATAAGCTTGTAAATTTCGAATCTTTTTTAAACGTCCCGATTCGCAAAAAGCACAACCCATATTACAACCAACTTGACTAGAAACACAAACGCTTAATCCATAATCATGAGCCATTAAAACCGCTTCAATTCGTTCTTTATCTTCTAGTTCAAATAAATATTTTTCCGTTAAGTCATCAATTTCCCGTTTAATTAAAGTAAGTTTATTAAAACTAAAATCACTCATTAGTTTTTCTCGACATTCTTTTTTAATATTACTCCAACTTAAACAATCAGCATTTTTTTGCTGATATAACCATTCGTAAACTTGTTTAGCCCGAAATGGTTTTTCATTGTTCTCGTTAAAATAATTTTCTAAATCAGTAAGAGTCATTCCATATATGTTTGGCATATCACACCTCCTCGTATAATATTTTTTGTAATCAATTAATTTTGATTACTTTGATATAAATTTTATAATTTTTAGTTATAAC
>CANQRX010000018.1 GCA_947626425.1 uncultured Bacilli bacterium
ACCTATAATAAATTTACCATTTTTTGGTTAATTTACAATACCTTGAATGCCTTTTTTAGTTTCGCAAGATGTCTATTCATAATCAGAAAATCTAAAATATACATATTTTCAATTTTTTCTCGAGCATTTTCGATACCGTTATCTTCTAACTTTTTAATATATTCTTCATAATCTTCAATACTATCATGTCTTCTCATATTATTTCTAATTTGATAGCAAGTAATAAGTTCAGTATCTTTAGTTATAAAACAAGGACATTTAGATACAACTATATCTTTATAAGTATCGATCACATATTCTACATGATCAAAACCAAGTCTTTTACATATTTCGCTAGCTAATGCTTCATTAAATGGTTGCAAAACTTCATTTTTATAACCACCTTTTAATAAATATCTTGTACCGTTATCAATAATCCATGCTTTTCTAAGCATCCCATCAGTAGTGTTATTAGGAGTTTTTAAAGAGGCTTCTTTAGTTATTGTTTTACTATTTTCCGCTAAAGAGGCTGCCATAAATTCAGCATATTCGAAATCATTGTCAAAGAAATTAATATCATCATACAAAATATTGCTACCTTCAGGTTTTAACCAGTATTGATCGGATAAGGACAATCCAAAAGCTTTAGCTAAAAGTTCAGAAGGAGCTGTGATATTTAAACGATGTAATAATAAATCGAGCTTATCACGCCAAGATGGAATTCCTCTTCCTTTAAACCATTCGCTTAAAATAGTTCTAAAAGGAGTATCATTAATGTCATCTTCAATATAAAAGTTTTTTATCAAAATCTATTAATGCTTTTAAATCATTATATTTTTTCTCTGATGATTCGTTCGTGGCATACAATTTAACAATGTTTACATCATATAGTAAATTTATTCTCTTATAATTTTTAAATTCATTTTTACAGAATTCATCAAGAATGTACGTTTTTCCACATTGCCTTACACCCAAAACAATTTAAAGGTTTAAAAGACTTAGTATTTTTCCATTCAATTAATTGTTTATATATTTTTCTTTTCATTTATTCTCACTCCTAATTAACAAGATTATAACTTTTTTTACACCTTTTTGCACCCACTTTTGAAATAAATTTACACCTTTTTGCACCCACTTTTAGAGTGAGTTAGTTTAAATCAGTGCATTTTAGATAAAATAATTACCCTTTTTTTAAATTTTTTTGTTATCAATCCCATTTAATCTTTTAAAAAATACTTTTATTTTTTCAAACATAAATTCTAATTTATCAATCTTTTTTTCCGTATGATAATGACCACAATACCATTTATCATAATCAATATTTTCCTCAATTTTATCTAAAAAAATTTCCATCGTTTTATCTATTTTTGATTGATCTAAACCTTCTAAGAATACTTCTTTAGGTTCATATTTAACTGGGCAAGTATGGGTTAAGACAATATCAAAATGTTGACCTTTAACTTTTTGAAAGATTCTTTTTTGCTCTTCTTCATTTAATTGTTCACCTTTAAACCACTTATAACCATATAATAAACGAATATCTTTATCCACTGAATAGGCACCTCCGATAACAAGGATTTTTTTGCCATCAATATTGTAAATTTCACCGTCTTTAGCAAAAATAAGATTAGGATAATTATCTTCGATAAAAACTTTGCCTCCAAACATTTCTTTTTCTTTATATGTTTTTATATTTTCGCATCGTTCTTCATGATTACCTCTAATGCAAAATAATTTTAATTTAAAGTCATTTAAATATTCTTTAACTTTTTCGTCGTCCTCATTTAAAAAATAATTTATTCCCGCATCTCCTAAAATTATTAACATATCTTCTTCATTACTATCTAAACCATAAAGTCTTGAAAAATCGCGATGCGTATCTCCAGTTATATAAATCATAATTTCACCTCTTTCTTTTATATTTTAGCATTTTAAATAATATTTTGAAGTTTAGGTTTTAAAAAAAGGAACCTCAAAACAAAGTTCCTAATTATTCAACAGTCCTTATTAATCAAATAACATTAAAGTTTTTCGTATACAGCTTCGTAGCCTTTGATATCAATTTCACCATTATATCTAACTGTATAATTTTTCCAGCCTACAAATTTGTAGCCAGCTTTAGCCGTTGGAGCTGTAAGAGTTATACTATCTACACTATCTCTTAATCCTTCAAGTCTTACACTTACTTTAGCCGTATTGAAATGTCCTGTAAATCCTTCACACATTGATAAATCGCAACTCATTTCAACCCACCAAATTTGGCCATTTTTTAGATTACCATATTTGTTTACCGTTATGCTTCCATGGGTTTCTACTATTCCCGTTACACCTGATTTAACTCGGTCTAAAGATTGAATGTATTTTTCTTCCGCAGCATTAGATGGAGCACTTTTAAAATGATATTCTCTATCATAAGTATCATACCCGTTAACAACATCGCTTTGTTTTTTGATTTCAGCTTCCCAAGCTTCCCGTTCTTGTCTTGCTCTTTCTTCATCAGCAGCCTTTGCTTCTCGCTCAGCTTTAGCTTTAGCAGCAGCTTCCGCTTTTTCGGCTTCTATTCTCGCTTCTTCATCTTTTATGGCTTGTTCACTTTTTGCAGCAGCATCTAGAGCCCATTGAGGTAAGGTTCTATTTTCTGTTGTTGGTTCTTCCTCTTTTTGAGTTTCAGATTGAGTTCGAGTTTCCACTGGATTAGCTTCCGTTTTAGTTTCTGTTTGGGTTGATGATTCAACATGGTTGGTTTCAGTTTTAATTTCAGATTGAATTAAGTTTTCCTCTTTCTTAGTTTCTGTTTGAGGTTCTGGTTGTTTTAGAGTTTCAACTTCATTAGTTTCAGGTTTTTTAGTTTCTACCTTTTGGACTTGTTCAGTTTTTTGGACATTTTCAGGAACTTTAGTTTCGTTTTTTTGTTCTTCTTTAGAAGTAGTCACCTGATTTTCTTTTTTTACTTGTTCTTCAACAAGTTTTCGATTATCTTCCGCTTTTTTAGCATTATTTAAAGCTTCGGTTTTTACTTCTTCTGCTTTTTTAACATTTTCAATGGCTGTTTGAACTTTAGTTTCAACAGCTTTTTTAGTATTTGTAGCTTTTTTAATTTCGTTTTCAGCAGCTGTAACTTTTTCTTGAGCTACTTTTCTTTCAGCTTCAGTTTTAGCAACTTTTACTTGAGCTTCAGCTTCGATTTTATCTTTTTCGGCTTTTTCAATAGCTTCAGTAGCTTCTTGAACTTCACTTTCCGCTTCTTCTTTAGCTTCCGTTGCTTTAATTAATTCTTGATTAGCCTCTTCAACTTTAGCATTGGCTTCCTTAACTTGATTTTCGGCTTCTTCTAAAACATTAGCTTTTTCTAATTCAATTACATCATTGTTTACTAATAAGTCGTCGCTTTCAATGCCATTATTAATAGCAAGTGCACATACGCCAGCCGTGACAACACTAGAGGCAATAAGCATTTCTTTAACTGTTTTACTTGGTAATTTTTTCATTTAACATACCTTCTTTCTCACTGACATTATAATATATTATATGCTAAATGTAAAGGCTTACGGCCTAGTATCAATGAACTTATATGCGCCAAATTTTTCAATGGTAATATCTGCCATTTTAATATACCATTTGATTGGCTATAAAATCTACTTTGCCATTTTTAGTATCCTATGTATACTTCATAGTTTAATCTATTAATTCGTTATAAACAATATAAATTTAAATTCTGGGTTATTATTTTTATTTGAGCAATTCTTAAATCTGTTGCATAATACTTATTTAATGTTTTAAAGATACTTTTATCATCGAAACTAAGCTATTTGCACAATTATTAAATGAGCTGATACAGGTGATGTTCCTCCGGCAAGAGGCGTTATAGTTAAGGCTGCTGGATTTCCAGCTGGATTTCTAACCGTCAAAGTTGAGTTTGAAGTAGAGGTTTGCACTAAAGATAAGCCAACTATTTGCGAAGTTCCCGTGGCTCGTCCGACTACGGTATAAGGAATCGGATTGCCATTTAAGTTAATTCTAATTGCCCAGTCTCATCAACGCCTACTTGAAACAAAATTTGATAAACCCCAATAGACGTCAAATTAAACGAATTTGCCCCATTTCTTGAAATGTTTGAACCACTTATAGGACCATCATTTGAAAAACTAACATCAGTTCCAGGAGCAACAGTTGTACTATTATCAGGTGGCATTAAAGCATAAAAATCGGCATAATTTAAGATACTTGATGGACCAGTAGGCCCAATTAGGCCTTGAGGCCCCGTGGGGCCTGTACTCCCTGTAGCGCCTGGTAGGCCTTGCCTTGGGGTCCCGTAGGTCCAGTTGCCCCAGTTGGGCCTTGCGGGCCTATCTCACCATTTAATCATTAATTCCAGCAATTCCTTGGATACCTTGGATGCCTTGGGGTCCAGTGGGCCCTATTGGACCACCTGCTGGACCAGTGGGTCCTGGAACTCCAACTAAATAACCACAGCAAGAAGCGGAAGAATACCCACATTTTTTATTAAAACAGTCATTTCCTTGATTCATAATAAATCACCCTCGTATAATATGATTAAACTAAAATTTGCTTCGCTTATATTGAGAATTATTTCTTTATTATTTTGCCTTTGAAAATTTTGATTCATAAAATGGGATAATTTCGTTTATAAAAAATTGTTCATAATTATTATAATTTTTAAATCTTATTTCTAATAGATTAACAAGTTCTTCAAAATAGTAAATGTTATTTTTTAATTGTTTTTGAATATAAATATTCATTTGATTTTCACCCATGTATTTTTTTGATAAATAAACTTCATTTGCTCTTACTAAAACTTCTTCCAATAATCCTTTTTATAAAATCTAGTTTGGCTTTATTTTTAGAAATTATTTCTGTAAGATATGGATGCGAAAATTCATGAAACAAAAAAGGAATTAACGTATTATTTAATATTAATCTATTATTTTCATCTAATTTAAAAGTTTTAATACAATACAAATTATCTTGATATTTAATACCAAAATTTCCTGTTATAAAGCTAATTACGATATTTATATTACCTAATTTATATCCATAAAAATCATAAATAGAATCAATATCAACATTTTTAAAAAAATTATTAATTTCATTTAATTTAGAAATATAGAAGTTTTCATACTTTTTATATAAGGATTTTATATTTACTTTCAAATATAATTTTTTGATTAATTTTTCTAATTTTTTCAATTTCACAACTTTAAATCTTTGTTTTTGTAATTCGGTAATATCTATATTAAAATTATTATCCATAGTCATTAATATTTGGGGTAAAGCATGAAAAGAAAGCTTATTTTCCGTAAAATATTTTTGTAATTTTTTAATTTCCTTTATATTAAAATTAAAATCGTTTTTTAACATATTTGCATAAGTTGTTTGTGTTTTTAACCACAAAGCATTTTCTAAAACGGTACTTTGAATCATAGATAAAATTTCAAGATTAAAATCAATTACATAGTTATCTTTAATATATTTCATTAGGTTTTCCTTTCTAAAACTAAGAATATTTTAGCATAATTAATGGTGGAAAATCTATGAAAGGAAATTAATAATTAATGCTTAAAATCAAATTTAAAAAATTTATTATTATTTATTTAGTAGCCAATCAAAGACATTTATTATTTTTATACCCTCTTCGTTAGCTAATGGGATAGGATCCGATGTTAATATTATTTTTTCATAATTATCATTTATCTTTTGCAAAGGTCTTAATTCTCTTTCCAATATTTTTGTATCATTTCCATCATATCCTTTTAAAGTATCCGCGACTTGAATATAAAGTTTTCCATCTCTATTAATAGCCACAAAATCGACTTCATATTCATCTACTTTACCTATAAAAACATCATAACCTCTCCTTAAAAGTTCTAAATAAACAACGTTTTCAAGAATGTGACCGTAATCACCAATTTTACGTCCTAAGATAAAATATCTAAAGCCTAAATCGGCAACATAATATTTTTCACCAGTTTTTAAATATTGTTTGCCTTTAATATCATATCTTGAAGCTTTATAAAGAAAAAAGACTTCAGTATACCCTTCTAAATATCTTTCCACAGTTCGGACATTAATGTTTCTTCCATCGCTTTTCATGGTATTAGCTATATTATTAATAGAAATTAAATTGCCAATATTATCCATAATGAAATTCGCGACACTTCTTAGCATTGTTTCATCAGTTATTTTTTTTCTTATCATTATATCTTTGATGATAATATCATTATAAATACTACTTAAATAAATACTTACATCATCTTCGGTTTCTAATGAAATTGTAAATGGTAATGAACCATTAGAAATATATTTTCTGTATAACTCTTCGTTATTCAAATTTTTAAAGGCACTTTTATATTCTTTAAAAGATAATGGTAGCATTTTTACTTCAATATATCTTCCCGACAAAAGTGTTGCAAGCTCACTAGATAATAAATTAGCATTAGAACCTGTTATGTATAAATCAACATTGTTTTTGATAAATAAACTATCAACTGCTTTAGGAAATTTATCGATTATTTGGACCTCATCTATAAAAACATAATTTTTTTTATCAGCAGCTAAATTATCATTAATATAATTGTATAAATCCATATAATCATTTAAAAAATTGAATTTTAAATCTTCTAAATTAATATAAATTATTTGTTCTTTTAAAACCCCATTTTTTAATAGATAGTCTTTATATATTTCCAATAATGTCGATTTACCACATCTTCTAATTCCGGTGACAACTTTAATTATTTTTTTATCTTTAAATCTTTTTAACACATTTAAATATTCTTCACGTTCTATCATATAATTAATCTCCTTTTTATCCATTATACTATTTTTGTGTCAAAAAGAAAAGTTTTTGTATTGTCAGTGCAAAAAGTTTCTTTTTTTACCACTTTTTTGTATCGAACTTTTAAAAATTTTTTATAATTTCATTTTTCTAATAACCAATCTATAATATTTTTATGAATAATTCCCTCTTTTGAAAAATCAAAGTTATCCATCGATAATACATATTTAGGATAATTGTCTTTTATTTTTTGATAGGCATTGAATTCTCTTTCAATCACTTTTTCATCAGCAAGCAAATAAGTCACCTGAACATATATTTTTTCCTCAAACCTTGTTGCTATAAAATCAATCTCACCATTTTCTAAATTACCAATATTAACAAAGTAACCTCGAGCAATTAATTCGTTGTAAACAATATTTTCAAGACGGGCACCTATTTGTTCTTTTTTTCCTTCACTTAAAATGTTTGTAAATCCTAAATCAGTTAAATAGTATTTGTATTTTCCAGTTAAAATTCTTTTCCCACGGATGTCATATCTTTCAGCTTTGGATATTAAATTTGCCCTTAAAAGGTAATCTAAATAATTGTACAAAGTTTCTAAAGAAACAATCCTTGAAGTACTTTCAAAATATTTTTTTAAACTATCTGGGGAAAAAGTCTGCCCTGGATTAGTTAAAAGATAGACAACAATTCGGTTTAATAAATCAATATCTTTAATATTAAATCTTTTAACAATATCTTTAATAATAATTGAATCATATAAATCATTTAAATATGTTTTTTTAGAAATATCATCTAATTGCATAAATCGTTGAGGCATTCCTCCCCACTTAATATAATCTTTAAATGTTTCTTCTTGCTTGGTTTTATTTTCAATATTTAAAAGTTCGCAAACTTCTTTAAAAGTAAAGGGAGTTATTTTAAAACTAACATATCTTCCAGCAATATGAGTTGCTAAATCACTAGATAATAAATCACTATTAGAACCAGTTATAAAAATAGAAGTGTTTTGGGTTGTTCGAAGGGAATTTATTACTTTTTCCCAAGATTCGACATTTTGGATTTCATCTAGAAATAAATAATACTTTTTTTGGTCAACTATTTTTTCTTTAAGATAAGTATGTAATTTTTTAGGATTCATAAGTTCTTCATAATCATAATCCTCAAAATTAAGATAAATAATGTGGTCGTCATCAACTTTGGTAGCTTTTATTTCTTTAATAATTTGAGTTAAAACAACTGATTTACCCGAACGTCTAATTCCAATTAAGACCTTTATTAAGTCTTGATTATAAAATGGTCTTATTAACTTTAAATATCTTTCACGAATTACCATAATAATTTTCCTTTCTTCTTATATATGCTTATTATAATATGTCTTTTCTTTTTTGTCAAAAAATTACTCCATACTGTAATTTTTTTTGTTTTTTGATAAATTACTACTTTTAAAACGAAAAAATTGGCTATTTTAAAATTTAATTTTGTTGTCTTTTAATTAACTTAGAATGAATAACAATTCGACCTCCATGAGTATTTTGACAAGTTGAAAGGGTTAGAATTTTATCGTTTACGTCTACTTCGGTATTAACGGGAGCAATGTTTCTTTCTTTAATGGTATTGAGCCAAGCTTGTTTTTTTTCTGCGGTGAAAAAATTGGGAGTGAGATAATAATTTTCTCTTGTTGTGGTGTAAATGGCAAAGATTTGAAAAATCATATTTTCTTTTAAGGTTGATAAGTATATAACATAATTGTCTTTGTCAGCTTGCCAATCAGGTGTTAAAGCATATTTTAAGGTTCCAAACATAGTTCCATCTAACCTAGAATGGCCATAAATAACTGTATTATCAACTAAAGAATCAATGTTACTTCGATAATCCATATAAATCCAACCCGCTTTATTTTCACTTTTGTCAAAGGAATGTTCTAAATAATAATTGTTATCAACTGTCTTTACTACGGGATAATGGATATTAGTATTTTTAACTTGCAAAAAGCCAACGGTATCACTATTTTTAGATAAAAGATAGGAAAAATCAACATTTAAAAAAGGAAAAGTGGCATAGTAATAATAGTTGCTATTGGAGTCTATTGGGGAATTGACAAGTTCTTCATGACTTTGATTTGTTTTTAATTTAATATTTTTGTCAATTTCTGTATTTATTTGTTTTATTTTGGAATTATCGTCATACCAATTTAATATAGTGTATAGTGAGAAGATAATCAGACTAAGGCACATCATCATTAAAGAAATAAACAGTTTTTTATTACCCTTTTTGGGACATTTAGTCTTGTAGTATTCTTCGATAGTCATATATTTTTTCAATAAAATCACCTCAGATAAAGAATGACTAAATTATTTTTATGAGAAAAGGAGTTAATTTATGAAAAAAACAATTTTTTTATCTTTCATTATTACAATGATGTTTGGTTTTATTCCCATTACTTTAGCCGCGAGTAAATACGGAACTGTTAAAGATATAACTAAGGAAGCAGGTGATTCTTTAACTACTGGGGAAGGAGCAATAGAAACCAAAGGAAACACCACAACAATTCGGTATGAAGCAGCAACCTTTAAAATGTTGGAAGCTTCGGAAGAAACGGCCGATGGCGAAAGACCGGGTCCAGCCGCATGGATTGGCTTTGAAATTTCTGAACCAACTGATGATAGCGATTCTTCTTTTAAAGTGACAACTCCCGACAACAAAGTAACCGAAAATAAAAAAACAACTTTTCGTGATTATGTAGGAATAACCCCCGAAAATTTAAAAAAAGTGTTATTAAATGGAACCATGTTATCTTATAAATATGGCTTTGACTGGGACGAAGATGGAACCAATGATCAGTTTGTGATCATCGAAGTAGATCCTGAAGAAATGACTTTAATTGATAGTAAAGGTAACGATAAAGTATGGACACCCGAAATGGCAGAAGAAATTTTGGATGAACAAATACCAGATACATCGGATATAAGCTTAGTTTTCGTAATTAGTCTTATAATTGTTGGTAGTTTAGGATTTATTTATTGTAAAAAAAGAGTTTAAGTTTATTTTCAAAATTTAAAAAAACATCTTTAACCAAAAGAACTTTTTAGCAACTAAGAGTTCTTTTTTTGATTGAAAAATTATTCTTTTTAGTAAACAAAAAATACCTTTTAAACAAAGATATTTTTCATTAATTTAGTTACTGTCTTTTAAATAATCATCAAAATGTTTACCGTTAGTTACACCTGTAATATGAAAACCGGCAAAATGATTGTTTTCATCATAGAATATCTCAATGTCTTCAAATTCAGTATCTATTGGATAACATATCGTACTTTCATTTCCATCATAATCTTTAGTTGGCAAATATTTTACGCACTTTTCTTTTTCCGTAGTAACATATTTTCCCTCACATTTACTATAAATTTTTTGCGATGGAACTTCGTATATATCCGCGGTTGTTTCTTGATTATTTACTTTAATAATTTTATTAACCAATTTTACTATTCCATTGTTCGTCGCCGCATTAACGGTAAATGTGCCAATAGTTAGTATTAAAACAATACATAACGTTGTCAAAAAAGATTGTTGAATTCGTCTTTTTTGCAAATTTTCTTCTTGAAAATTATAATAACCAATTTTATTATTAGTCTTATTTTTTATCCTTTCAATATCAATATTTTTCATTAATAGCCTCCTTTAATTTTTTTCTTAATCTAAATAAATTCATTTTAATAGCACTTAAAGATTTTTTTTTGATTTTGGCGATTTCTTTTATTTTATAGCCATCTATGTAATATAAATTAAAAATTTCTTGTTCTTCGGTTGGTAATTTAGCTAACATTCTATCTAAATCAATCTTGTTTTCAAAATTAATTTCATAACCTGTGAATCGCTCATCGTAAAGAACAAAATTTTTAGTTGCTTTTATTTTTTTATAAGCGACATTTTTAGCAATGGTTCCTAAATAAGATTTCAAATCGGTTTGGATATTGTCTTGATATTTCCAAAGAAGGAAAAAAGTGTCAGATAATAATTCTTCTTTATCTTGATACGGTAACGACTTGCCAACGATATTATCAATAATCTTATAAACATAATTACTGTAACAATCAATAATTTCATCTATGTTAACTTTTGGGTGATTAGTTGTAATGTTATCACTTCCTTTGAATCGATTCATAATTAAAGATACTTATTTTTCAAAAAAGGTCACATTTATCGAAAAAAATTATTTGCAACTCAATTTACTAACCAGTAGTATATGTGTTATAATCGGTATGAAAAGGGATAAAAAGGGAAAATATTAGGAGGACAAAATGAAAAAAGCAAAAATTAAAGTTAATATTTTACCTAATCTTTATTTAAATGAGGATGGAACGTTTGCCAAAGAGGCGGCAGTTAAATCGTTTAAATTAGATAGTGTTAATTCAAATACTGAAAGACTTGAACAGGCCCAAAATATTGAAGGAAAAAATGACGATTGGGTTAATATGGCTTTAAATGAGCAAAATATTTATGACCATATTTTAATAAGTTTTAATTTCCAAAATATCCCGAAAATTTTAGCAATGGTCCTAAGTAATGAACAAACTTATTATGAAAGCAAAAAATCAGAAATACATGCACATATGCAAAATTCAGCAATGAATGAATCTGAAAAAATACTATATAATCAATGGATTAATGTATTTAAAATTAAAATTAAAGAAAAGTACGGACATATTTATGATGATTCTGAAATTCAAAGCCTTGCTCAAAAAAATGCTCAATATTTATTAAGTGTCTTTATACCAACTCAAATGATTTACTCTACTTCTTTAAGACAAATTAATAATTTGGCTTCTGAAATGTTAGATTATATCGAAGAAGCTGATTGGTATAACACTTTTGAAAGAGAACTAGCATATTCGATGAAAGATTTTATTTACGAACTTGAACGGCTTAATGTTATTGATAAAAGTTTAATGAAAAACGAAAATAAGCAAAAATTATCTTTGTTTGGTAAAAATTTAGACAAAAAAGAAGATTATTTTGGCGATGTTTATTCTACTTCTTATACAGGTTCTTTCGCCCAACTGGAGGAAGCCTTAAAACATGGAAGCATTAGTTATCAAATGGAAACATTAGATGACCAAAAGTTTTTTATCCCACCTATTATTGCACATTGTTCATGGTTAGTTGATGAATGGCTTTCCGATATGAAAAAAGCCAAACAATTAGGCCTATGTCCACAAGGAGAACTTGTTAAAATTAGGGAAAGAGGAAAATATGATGATTTTATTTTTAAATGCCAAGAGAATTTATCTTCTAATACACAGCTGGAAATGATGTTACAAACAAAAGAAACTTTAATGGCATATAAAAACGCATTAGATGAATTTTATAATCCGCTTGCTGACAATATCAAAAATTATTTTAATGAAGCAATGTGTAGATTTTCTTATTTTAATTGTTTGTCAGACGTCAATTTTAAAAATGGCAAATCCTTAACTAGAAAGATATAGAAATTAAAAATTTAGATGAAGTCAAAGTTTTAAGATCTAGTTTTTTTGCCAAGATAAAACTTCTAATCCCAAAATTAAATAAGGAAAATTAGAAGTTTTTTATGTCCAAACTTATTTTCCTAACATTGAAAAAATTTTAATAGGATAAATGATTTAAAAATAAAATTAATAATTTAGAATAAAAACTATTTATTGCTTATTGCTTAATTTAAACCCAAAAATAATACCTATTACAGAACATACTAAATACATTAAATAATCATAATTATAAAAATCACCATCTAGTATGCTTAATAATATATTTATCAGTAAAATGACTAGTATTAGAGAATTTAAAACTATTAAAATTATTTTGCAATTCTTTTTATAGAGAATAAAATTTATTATAAATAAAATACTATAAATGACATATTCAAATGCGTATATTTTTAATAAATTCCAAGGTTCAATAAATAAATTTGTTTGGTCGATAGTGCTTAGATTAGCTAAATTTAAACAATTTTCTAAATTGGTATTAGCATAAATACCAGCCATTAAAGCTGATAAACTAACATATCCAGCCCATAGAAAAAATATCATTGGTAAGATTAATATTATGCCTATTAACATAGCTTTTAAAATTGAATTTTTAGTATTTTTAGTTTGATAAATATTATTAATTTCTTGATTGTTATTAGGTAAACCTATTAAACTATCTACTGAACAATTAAGGGCTTTAGCAAGCAATATTAATGTTTCAATATTAGGAATGTTACGGTTAGTTTCATAACTGCTAATAGTTTTGGTCGAAACATTCAGTATATTAGCTAACTCTTCTTGAGTTAAATTTTTATTTTTTCGTAATGTTGCAATATTATTTCCAATATCCATACTTTTACCTCTTTCATATTCCATGATAGCACACTTTCGGTGATTTTTGACTTTTATTTAACAATTTAGTAAACTATTACTATGGAGGTAAAGAAATGAAACTATTTGAAATTTTTAAAAAGAAAAAAGCTAAAAATAAAGAAGATGTTAAAAAAAGTGATGAAGAAATATTTAATGAATTTTGGAACACTTTAGTTCCTAAGAATGGTGTTCCTGACAGTGCCCAAGGTCAAGCAATTTTAATCGCCGGAACTATAAATAAAGAAATATGGGAAAACAACAGTTCTAACTGGGATGATAAACATCGAAAAATGTTAAGGCTTTTTCCGCGTTATTTAGAAATGGGTAATGCATTTGATAAAGAAGATGTTGAATCAGCCGAGATTTTAGTTAATTTGTTACAAGATGGCCATGATGTATTGGATACAGTCAACAATAAAGGTAAATTGTGTGAGGTTTTATGCTCTTGTGCGGCAACTTGGGTTCAAATTAATCCTGATAAATTACCACCGTTAGAAGATGATTGTTTTGGTGAAAATGATGAGGAAGAGGAATAAAAACTGTTCTAAAATTAGGCAGCTTGGACTAGCTAGAATTATAATATTCTAGTTTTTTAATTAAGAAATTAAAAAAAAGAAACAAGTAAGCAATTAAATTTACCTAAATTGTTTCTTATTTGTTTTCTAATTGATTATTTTGACCAAGTATTTTAACACCACCATTAGCTTCAACAGTTTTAGTTGCCAATTCTTTTAATTCAGCATAAGCTTTATCCATTTTTTCTTGCAAGCTAGCATTTAATTCATTAGCTTTTTCTAATTCTAATTTTAATGATTCAATTTTATCAGTTTGACGATCAATTAAATTTTGATAGTCTTTTTTTAGAATTTCAATTTCATATTTATGTTCTTTTTCTAATTCAGAAGTAATTTCTTTTTTGCCTTTTTCATATTCTTTAGTTAAAAGGGTTGGAATATCTTGAACTTGTTTTTCTAAATCGGCTAAATATTTAGCTTTTTCTTGAGCTTCTTTTAATAATTTATTTGTTTCTTCTTCTTGATTTTTTAATGTAAGTTCCCGAGATTTTTTTTCATCTTCCCAAGCATTATTAGCTAATTGGCGTTCTCTTTTGACATTATAATCATATTCTTCACTTTCGCGAGTTCTTTCCGTTTTTAAAGTAAGTTTTTGCAGTTCGTATTCTTTAGATAATTCCGAACTTTTTTTGGCATACTCTTCCGTTAATTCTTTAATTTGAGCTTCAATTTTCGCGGTTTCCGTTTTTTTCCGATTTTCTAATTCTTCTAAAAAGTCTTTACCAGCATTAACAACTAAGGTTAGGTTATTTAATTCTTTTTCAACACCATAAAGATTTTTCAATTTTTCTTCTTCTTCACTAATAGCTAGTTCTAAATCTTTAAATTTGTTAACTAATTCTGTAGAAAAAATATTTTGTTCCACATTTTTTTTAGTTTCATTAACCGCCGTTTGGGCTTTTCTTATTTTTTCCTCTTCAACAGGATTTGATTTTTGTTTGGCGCTATTTTTCTCGCGTTGTAAAGCTTCGTTTAAAGCATCTAGTATTTCTTGTTTCGTATTTTTTAAAGTTATTTCATCTTTTTTCATAAATTTACTCCTTTTCTAAAACCATTATAGCTTATTTGGTTATTTTTTCCAATTATTTTGGATAATTATCTAAAAAACTTTGATATTGCCCATCTTTTTTAACCCCTAAAACACAATTTAAATTGATATTATCAAGAGCTTTAAAAATGTTATTATCTACATCTTTATTGATTTTTTTTAAATTTTTAATTAATTCTTTAATTTCTAAACGTTTACTATTATTTTCATTATTTAAATTACTTTCGGTAAAATGGCAAGCACAGTTGATAAATGATAAGTTGTTGTAAGCACACCAAGATAAAATGGAACTTTCTTTGACAAGATATAATGGTCTAATAAGTTCAAGGCCTTCAAAATTGTCACTTGGTAATTTAGGTAACATTGTTTTTATTTCAGAACCATAAAACATCGAAAGTAAGGTTGTTTCAATAACATCATCGAAGTGATGCCCTAAGGCAATTTTATTACAGCCTAGTTCTTGAGCTTTGTTGTACAAATGACCACGGCGCATACGAGCACATAAGTAACACGGACTTTTAGATGCAACCTTGTTAACAACATCAAAAATATTGGTTTGAAAGATTTGCAAAGGAATGTTTAAGGTTTGGGCCATGTTCACTATTTTTTCCCGATTATATTCTGAATAACCCGGGTCCATCGTTACAAAATAAGCTTGAAAATGAATTTTCCCATGACGTTGTAATTCTTGAATACATTTAGCTAGTAAAAAAGAATCTTTACCACCGCTGATGCAAACCATTATTTTATCGTTCTCGCTGATTAATTCATACTGATTGATAGCTTTTATAAAGCGAGTCCAAATATCTTTATGATATTTTTTAATGATACTACGTTCAACTTCTTGGGCTTTTTCCATAGATTCCTCCTTTATTTTAAGATTCGTTGTAATTTTTGGGTACGGTTTGTTAAATCTTGTTGATACTTAGTTAAATAAGATGATTGGCAACTTTGGTCTAAAGGAATTTTTTGACCATCCGCAAACATAACATTTCCTTTCGGATTTAATTTTATATATTCATCAACATATTCACGGTTTAAAGATAAAGCAATTTGTTGCATTCCTTCCTTAATAACTTGATGTAAAAGAGCATTTTTTTCTTCCTTAGTCCCGCTTTGAAGGTAATTGTAGTAACATTCTTCATAATTAATTGGGGGCAAAATTTCAATTTGGACAATATCAGTAGAAGAAAAAACAAAATTATCTAAATCAGGATTAGACTGACTAATCGCAATAGATACTGGTATTAAGGAAACGGAAGGATTTAACTTACGAGAGGCAAATAAAATTCTTGAAGCTCCAGTCCTTCCTTTATAAACATGGTTTTGATCATCAATATAAGCACCTTCCGGAAAAATATTTAAGTTAAAGCCTTGACTTAGTAAGGTTGAAGCAGCTTCTAAACACATATTAGCATAAAGTGGTCCCCCGTGAGCTTCAACAGGCATAGCATATAAATATTTTGAAACAGTGGCTTGCCGTTCGATATCTTTTTTAAAAATTAAACGAGGACTAATTAAACTTATACAATCTTTAGGAATAGCTAAAGGCAGATAAAAAATATCTTTTAAACAATTATGATTAGAAATAAAAAGAGCTGGCTCTCCTTCATAGTTTTCTAAACCTTTAATCGAAATTTGTAATTTAGCTTTTAACTCATTAAGCATTTTTTGTTTTTCATTTTTCATTAGAGACTAACACTTCCTTTACGATGTCTGCTACCTTTTGGTGACCTTCATAATTTAAATGAATTCCGTCGTTAAATAACGGTAAATTATCAACAATTATTGAATTAGCAACATTTTTTTGAAAATATTTAATAATTTCTTGGCGTTTTTGTTCACTTTCCGCATTTAAAACATCTTTAGCATTATTTTGATAATCAAAATTCGGAGGCAAAAGATAATATATTTGAGGTAACCTGTTATTAACAAAATATTTTTGGCGATCTTCTAAATCAGCAAAACTTTCTTTAATAATATTTGTATACCATAACAAGTCATTAATTATCGATTCTGATGATTTGTTATATTTTATTTGTAAATCATTAGTCCCTAAAGCAATAACTAAAATATCCAATGGAGCATTTGTCCGAAAAATAGCTAAGAAGGAATCTTTACCATTTTTATGCTTTTTTTCCTTTTCGTCATTACCAGCTAAACGAGCAGGAAGGCCTTCTTGAAATATTAAATAATTAGGCCCTAAATCCTTTCGAAGAATATTTACCCATTGTTTTTCGTCAGGTATTCTTTGACCAGTTAAAAAGTTATCTCCCCAAACATTGGAATCACCATAAATAAGGATTTTTTTCATCTTTTCACTCTCCTTTTCAGCCCTTATTATAGCAAAAAAAAGAGAAAATGTATTTTATTTTCCAGTTTTCGCTTAAATTTAGAAAGAAATTTTTTAGTTCCTATTTAGCTTTTTTATTAAGACTTTGACTTGTCATGACATATTACAGTTATTCATTTTTATTGTTTGATCTTCAATAATTATTAAATCATTTTTAGATAAAAAAACTTAAATAATCCACAAGGTGCATAGTTTTTCAAAAGAAATTTGTTTTTTAATTAATTGGATAGTATGATTTGCCCCCAAAAACTACTACAGGTTAAAAATATGTGGTAAAATAAGGTTAAATGTGAAGGGTGATGG
>CANQRX010000019.1 GCA_947626425.1 uncultured Bacilli bacterium
TTGCTAAATTTGCCGTACTACTTTGTGGTTTCTACAATCTTGATAGAGCTTAAATTAGTTTCCGAACAACTTTAATATAAGATTAAACAGTTTTATATAATATGTTAATTTTTTCAAAAAAGTTCTTTTATTGATTAGGTAAATGCCAAATAGTTTATTAAATATTTTGGTATATTATCAATAGTAAATTGTTTGTTGTTCACGTAAACTGAATTCACTGGAATTACTTTACCCTTTAAAAGTTCTTTGATAACTTATATTTAATTCTTAAGGATACATCTGGAAAACTTAATCTACATTCTCATTTGGAAATATTTTTTGATGTTTATCTAATTTTTGAACTAGTTGTTCTTGAGTTAAATTTTTTCGCTTATACACAAGAAAAGTGTCAATTTTCTTTTGATTTATTTTAAGGCTTCAAAAAAAATTTAAAAATGAATACTGCTATAGTAGAGTTACCTCATTTAAAAATAGAAAGACTAAGTAAGTAAATTAAACATATAATAGGGTAGGAGGTTAAAAATGGAATTTAAAGATTCTTTTTTTGAAAAAGTTGAAAAAAAGACAAAAGTTAATAAAGATACCATTCTTTCTTTAGCAACTAAATTGCAACAAGGAAATATGAAAGATCGGACAACCTTAAAAGAAGTCATTAGTACCCTTAGTAAAATGACTGGCAAAAAAGTTACCAAAGAACAAGAGGAAAAAATTATTTCCACGATTATAAATGATAAAGTGCCTCAAGATGTTGGGAAAATGTTTTAAGATGGATAAGCCATCTATTTTTTTTTTAGAGTTTTTTTGTTTGATTTAAAAAAAGTGTCATAAATCAAAAATGGTGACATAAGTTTTATTAGGTGATAATGATGGACAAAAAAGAATTATTGCAATCAATGGCTACACGTGGCAATGGCGAAATATATTTAGGAGTAGTTGGGGCAGTTCGAACAGGTAAATCAACTTTTATTAAGCGTTTTATTGAAAATTTAGTTGTGCCTAGTATAACTGATGAATATGAAAAGAAAAGATGTTTAGATGAAATACCTCAAAGTGCTCAAGGTAAAACGATTATGACAACTGAACCGAAGTTTGTTCCTAGTAATGGCGCTAAAATTAAGGTTGATGATTTTGAAGCGGAAATAAAGCTTGTTGATTGTGTTGGTTATGTTATTCCTAATGCCATTGGGTTTGAAGATGCTGATGGTAATCCGCGGATGATTAAGACACCTTGGTTTAGTGAGTCTGTTCCTTTTGCCGAAGCCGCTGAAATTGGAACGGAAAAAGTTATAAAAGATCATTCAACGATTGGGATAGTCATTACGACTGATGGGTCTTTTGGCGAATTAAAAAGAAATGATTATTTAGAAGCCGAAGAAAAAGTTATAACTGAATTATCAAATATTGGTAAACCATATATCATTGTTTTAAATACAACGCATCCAAATGCTTTAGAAACGAAAAATATTGCTAATGACTTACGGGAAATTTATCATGCTCCAGTCTTGCCAATTTCAGTTGAAAAAATGAGTGAAGCGGAAATTTTAGAAATTTTAAAAGAAGCTTTGTATGAATTTCCAATCCTTAATATTGAAGTTGAAATTCCAAAATGGGTCAATGTTTTATCAAATCAACATGAAATTAAAAAGCATTATATTGAAAAGGTTAAAGAAAGTATTACCGAAGTTCATAAAGTTCGGGATGTGGAAAAAATTTTGGACTATTATACCGATTCTGAATTTATAAATAAAGCCTATATTTCTAATTTAGATACTGCTTCAGGAGTTGTTAAAATTCGTTTAGAAAGTAGCGATGAATTGTACAAATCAGTTTTAAAAGGCCTGGTGGGGGATGCGGCAACTTCTAAGGCCGGACTGTTAAAAGTCTTTACAACTTATGCTGAAGGAAAAGAAGAACTAGCTAACATGAAAGAAGCTATAAAAATGGCCAAATCAACTGGTTATGGGATTGTTTATCCAACTTTAAAAGATATGAAACTTGAAACGCCGGAAATAATTAAACAAGGAACTAGGTATGGAGTAAAATTAAAAGCCGTTGCTAGTAGCATTCATTTAATGAAAGTTGATGTGGAAAGTACCTTTGAACCAATTATTGGCAGTGAACTTCAAAGTAAAGAATTAATCAATTATTTAATGAAAGATTATCAAACCGACCCATCTAGTATTTGGAAAAGTGAAATCTTTGGGCGAAGTTTAGATGTTATAGTGAAAGAAGGCATTCAAGCAAAGTTATCAATCATGCCTGAAAATACTCGTTATAAATTAAGTCAAACTGTCACTAAAATTGTCAACAAAGGGTCAAGCAATCTTATTGCATTTGTCATTTAAGCAAGAAAAAGTACAAAAAAGTGCTTTTTTTCTTGCATTTAGGAATGTTTTCTGTTAGTTTTATGATGTAAGGGTAATACTCTTACTGAAAAATTGTTATAAAATGTATTATTAAGGAGGAATTTTTTATGACAAAACAAGGATTAATTGAACGTTCAGCTGAAAAAGCTAACATCAGTAAAGCAGAAATGGGACGGGCTTTAGACGCTATTTTAGAAAGTATTCCTGAAGGATTACAAGAAGATGGTGAAGTAGTTTTAGTTGGCTTCGGAAAATTTTTAGTAAAAGAACGGGCTGCTCGTGATGGTATCAACCCAGCAACTAAAGAAACTATTCATATTCCAGCTAAAAAAGTTCCAGATTTCAAAGTTGGTAGCAAATTAAAAGAAGCTATTAAATAATTTAATTTTATAAAAAGAAAAACGAGTAATGATTATTGATTATTCGTTTTTTTGTTATTTTTTCTTAAATGTGTTATATTATACCCTCAAGAGGGGATGATTTTATGGATTATTTAGACGTATTTAAACAATATATTGAAGAAGAAAATTTTTTGCAAGCTTTAAATGCTTACGAATTAAATAATATGAATTTTCTTAATGATGAAGAATTAACTCTTTTACAAATGAATGCTTTTTTAAATTTTATTCAAGTTGCTAAGGCTAAACGGGATTTCAAAAATTTTTTAAATAACGATTGTTTTAATGAAGCAAGACAAAAACTTATCCAGTACCGTGAAATACTACAAAAATATAATATCTATCGACAAACTGATTTTTATGAACTTCGGCTTCAACATTTAGAAGAACTTTCGAAAAATTCAGATTATGAAAAAATTAAAAATTTGCACACGAAAGGTTTGAAACTTCTTTTAATGAAACATTATAAAGAAAGCATTCCTTATTTTAATAAATGTTTACAATATGACGAGGATCATGCCTTTTTTGTTTATCTGCGTTTAGCTAATGCATGTCAAGGTATTAAAGATTTAAAAACATCTCGGTATTTTTATGAGAAAGCTTTAGAGCTAACTCATGAACCAACTGCTTATTTAAAAATTTCTCGGTTTGATTATTTTAAGAAACATTATCCGCAAGCAATAAAAAATGCGAAAGAATATTTAAATCGGAAACGATATGAAAAGTTTGTTTATGAACATTTAAAAGATTATTATTTAATATTAGGTCAAGCTGATAAAGTGAAATTTTTTAATGATCAAGTTTTAAAATTAACTTTTTTAGGAACTACTCCTGATAAATTTTAAATTTTGTTGGAACATTTAAGTGACATGTGATATAATTAAATTACAGATTTAAGTGGGCACAAGTCCACTTTTATTAATGGAAAGGGTGAGTTATGAAAAAAACTTTAGAAACAATCCAAAAAGCAATTGAACCTAAATTAGAACCATTAAAGATTATTGTTGATGAAATAACTTATGAAAAAGAAGGAAATTATTATTTTTTACGAATTATTTTGGATAAGGAAAATGGAATAGATTTAGATACCATTGTGGAAGCAACGAATATTATTAATCCAATTTTAGACGAATTAGATTTGATTGATGATTCTTATATTTTGGATGTCTTAAGTAAAGAAAGAGGGTAATTATGAACGCGAAAGAATTTATTAAAGCACTTGATCATATAGTTGATGAAAAGCATATTAGTAAACAAGTGGTAATAGATGCAATGGAAAATGCTTTGGCGAGTGCTTATAAAAAGAATTTTGATTCTAAAACAAATGTAAAAGTTAAAATTAATGAGGATACTGGGGAAATAAAAGTTTACTCTTATTATGTAGTAGTTGATGATTATGATGATGGTCATGAAGAAGTTGACGAAGAAGGTAATACTATCAAAGTTCCGCCAGCTATTAATGTTGATGCTCAAATCCTTTTGGAAGATGCAAGAGAAATTGTTAGTGATATAAAAGTCGGAGAAACGATTGAACAAGAAGTAACTCCTGCGGATTTTGGAAGACTAGCTGCTAGTACGGCTAAACAAGTTTTAACCCAAAAAATAAGAGAAGCGGAAAGAGCGGCTATTATGGAAGAATTTAAAGACAAAGAAGGAGAATTAATGCTAGGTCTTTTAGCCATGGAAGATGCAAAAAACTACTATGTTGACCTTGGTAAGGCAAGAGGTATTTTACCTAAAAGTGAAATGATTCCTGGGGAAACGGTTAAAATGGGAACTTCTATTCGAGTTTATATTACAAAAATTGAAGAAACAACAAAAGGACCTTTGATTTTATGTTCCAGAAAGCATTATGGATTTATTAGACGGTTATTTGAAACGGAGATACCAGAATTAGTTGATGGAACGGTTATGCTTTATTCCGTAGTTCGCGAAGCAGGTGTGCGAAGCAAAGTTGCGGTTTATTCAACTGATCCACACGTTGATGCGATCGGCGCGTGCATTGGTGAGAGAGGAAGTCGGATTGCCAATATTTATAAAGAATTAAATGGTGAAAAAATTGATTTAATTTTATATTCAGAAAATCCGGAAGAATTTATTGCTAATGCTTTGCAGCCTGCTAAAAATGTTACTGTAAATATTATTGATCCAATTAAGAAGGAAGCTCTTGCAATTGTTGATGATGAAAATTTATCTTTAGCAATTGGTAAAAAAGGTTCTAATATCAAATTAGCTAGTAAACTAACTAAATATAATAAAATTGAAATAAAAACCCTTGCTCAAATCAATGAAGAAGGTAATCGGGAATAGGTGATTATATGGTAAAAATATTTTCTCATCAAGCGGACCCAGATGGAATAGGCTGTGTTATCTTGGCTTTTAAAGCTTTTGAAAATGCTGATTATGTTTTATGTAAAAATAAAACGGAATTAAATGAAAAATTGCAAAGTTTTTTAAAAAGTAATGAAGCTAGTAATTATGACCAAATTTTTATTACCGATTTAGTTCCAAGTCTTGAAATACTTAAACAAATTGCTCAAAATGAAGATGTAGCTAAAAAAGTAGAAGTAATCGATCATCATTTTTCTAATTTAGAAATGGTTAAAAATTATAATTTTCCTTTTGTTAAAATTAGTTTAGAAGGATGTGCAACGAGTTTATATTATGAATATTTAAAAAAGACTAATAAATTAACTCAAACTCCTTGTTTAACAGAGTTTGTAAATTTAACGAGGCTTCATGATACATGGGGTTGGAAGGAAGAACAAAACTTTGATGCCTATTATTTAGAAACTTTATTTCATAAATTAGGGGCATTCGGTTATTTAAAACATTTTTTGGAGCATCTTAATTTAGAACAAGAGCATTTCCAATATAGTGCGGAAGAACGAAACTGGATTAAAGAACAAAAAGAACTGGAAGAACAATATGTTAAGGGATTACTAAGTCGAGTTTGTTTTAAAACGGTGGATAATATTACTTATGTAATTGTTTATGGCTTATATGATTATCGAAACATTTTGGCCGAAAGGTTGGAAGAAGAACAAAAGGGTGATGTTTTGATTTTTATGGCAGTTGATAATGAAACAATTTCGTTTAGAAGTATTAATAAGCAAACTCCGGTTAATGAATTAGCTACTTCCTATGGTGGTGGAGGACATTTGCATGCTGCCGCTTGTCATTTAACAAAAGAAAATGAATTAAAATTAATTAAAAAATATATGATTTAGGAGGTTTTGATGAAAGCGAAGAAAAAACCGATGCGAACTTGTGTTGTTACCAAAGAAAAATGGGAAAAAAAAGATTTAATTAGAATTGTTCGAACTCCGGAAGGTCAAGTTTTAATTGATAAAACCGGCAAACAAAATGGAAAAGGAGCTTATTTAAAATTAGATTCAGAAGTTATTTTAAAAGCTAAAAAAAATAATGCTTTGGGTCGGGCTTTAAATGTGGAAATACCCGAGGAGATATATGAAGAATTAGAAAAAGAAATATAAAAGAAAGGATGTGTTACTATGACCGTAAAAGAATACGCATTAAGTGTTTCTTTATCAGTAGCAGAAGTATTAAAAAAATGTGAAAGTTTAGGAATTGAGGCTAAAAATGCTGACTCGATTTTGTCTGATGATGATGTTATCAACTTAGATTTTGCTACCAATTTAATTAGTACGGATAGTGAATCAACGTATGAAGAGGAAGATAGTATAGATGAGGTTGTGGAAGACTTAGTAGCAAGAACCAATGTTCATACTATGAATCCGGAAACGAAAAAACAAAAATTGAAAAAACGAAGCGAAATTGATTTAAACAAAGTTGAATATCGAAATAAACGCAAAGAAATGTATAAGCATAAAGAAAAGTTAAAAACGAATGATGCTTTAGAAGATGTCGTTATTTTTAAAGAAAATATGACTGTCAATGATTTAGCTTTGGCTTTAAATGTTAATAGTACCCAGATTATTAAAAAGTTAATGAGTTTAGGAATTATGGCCAATTTAAATCAAACTATAACTTTTGAAAATGCGGAAATAATTGCTCTTGATTATGAAAAAACTTTAAAAAAAGAAGAAACGCAAGATATTGCCAATTTTGAAGAGTTTGAAGTTTTAGATAAGGAAACCGATTTACAATTACGTCCACCGGTGGTTACAATTATGGGTCATGTTGACCATGGTAAAACAACCCTTTTAGATTATATTCGCCATAGTAAAGTTGTCGATAGCGAGTTTGGGGGAATAACTCAACATATTGGTGCTTATCAAATTGAACATAATAATCAAAAAATAACTTTTATTGATACGCCAGGACATGCAGCTTTTACCCAAATGCGGGCAAGAGGAGCATCTATAACGGATATTGTTATTATCATCGTGGCCGCGGATGATGGGGTAATGCCTCAAACAAAGGAAGCTATTGATCATGCCAAAAGTGCTAATGTACCAATAATCGTGGCTATTAATAAAATTGATAAACCAAACATTAACATTGAACGAGTTATGGAAGAAATGGCCAATGCGGGTATTCAACCGGAAGAATGGGGAGGCGATGTGCCTTTTGTTAAGATTTCGGCTCATACCGGAGAAGGTGTTGATTTACTTTTAGAAACGATTGAAATAATTAGTGAGGTTAATGAATATAAAGCTAATCCTAATCGTTATGCTCTAGGAACGGTTATTGAAAGCAAAATGGACAAAAATATTGGGGGAGTTGCCTCATTATTAATTCAAAATGGAACCCTTCGGTTAGGTGATCCGATTGTCGTGGGTTCAGCGTTTGGAAAAGTTCGGACGATGAAAAATGATTTAGGAGTTTCAATTGTCAGTGCTGGTCCTTCTACGCCTGTTGAAATAACCGGAATTAGTCAAACTCCAAGTGCTGGGGATAAATTTATGGCCTTTGAAACTGAAAGTGAAGCAAAAACCATAGCTAGTAAACGGGCAGATTTATTAAAAGCTAACAAAGCTCAAAAAGAAGTATTATCTTTAGATGATTTATTTGCCAAAATTAATGCTGGTCAAAAAGAAATTAACGTTGTTTTAAAAAGTGATGTTAAAGGTAGCGAAGAAGCTTTAAAAAGTGCTTTAGAAAAAATTGATGTCCAAGGTGTTAAAGTTAAGGTCATCCGCAGTGGCATTGGAACAATTACGGAAAGTGATGTTGTTTTAGCAAATGCTTCGAATGCGATTGTGATTGGTTTTAACGTTATTCCATCTAATAATACTAAAGAAATTGCGAAAGAGTACAATGTTGATATACGCCTTTATACAATAATATATAAAGCGATTGAAGAAATGGAATTAGCAATGAAAGGAATGCTAGATCCTGAATTTGAAGAAAAAATAATTGGAACGGCCGAAATTAGAAAAATCTTTACTTTTTCGAAAGTTGGAAAAATTGCCGGAGTATATGTAACGGATGGCTTAGTAAAAAGTGGAAGTCAAGTTCGGATTATTCGTGATGGCATAGTTATTTATGATGGAATAGTTGCTTCAGTGCAACGAGAAAAAGATTCGGTTAAAGAAGTTAAAAAAGGTTTTGAATGTGGGGTAACATTCGAAAACTATAGTGATATTAAAGAAGGAGATACCATTGAAATTTACGAAATGGTGGAAATTAAAAGATGAACAATATAAAAATAAAAAGAATAAATAATGAATTAGTAAAAGTTATTTCGCAAACAATTGCTGATGAATCAACCGATAAAATACTTCATACCGTGACTATTACGGGTGCAGATACATCCGCTGATTTATCGTTTGCTAAAATTTATTTTACGTCTTTAACCGATAAAGAACCAAAAGAATTAGAAAAAGAAATGAATGAAGCTAGTGATTTCTTTCGGAAGTTTGTGGCTCAGGAATTAGATTTAAGACAAACGCCGAAATTAAAATTCGTTTATGATAATTCCATTGCCTATGCAACAAACATAGAAAAGAAAATTAATCAAATCCATCAAAAGGAAGAAGAAAAATAAAATTAAATTTTTGAAGTTTTTCTTCTTTTTTTGCTATTTAACCATAGAAAGAAATAAGCTTTTAATTTATTTTATTTATGGTACAATTGAAACGAGGAGAGTGCTTATGAAAAAAATACCGTATGGAAAAAATAATTTTAAAGAATTAATTGAAAAAGATTGTTATTATGTTGATAAAACTATGTATTTAGAGAAACTAGAAAATAATGATGATACATTAATTTATTTACGTCCAGGAAGATTTGGTAAAAGTTTATTTACGAGTATGATGTATTATTATTATGATTTAAATAGTAAGGATTTATTTGAAAGTTTGTTTAAAGAAACCTATGTTTATAGTAACCCTACGCCTAATAAAAATAATTATTATGTCTTAAAGTTTGATTTTTCGGGACTAACAACTGGTGATAAAAATAAAAAGGATTTAGAAAGTGAATTTAAAGATTGTGTTATTACAGGAATTAATAATCTTCTTGATTATTATGATTTAGAATATAACATAGATGAAAGCAAAACTGTTTCTTCAATAATTAAATATTTTTTAAGTTATTTTAAGGGCTTAAAATTAGACCATAAATTATATATTTTAGTCGATGAATATGATAATTTTACAAATGCGATATTAGAAGGTGATACTGAACGTTTTAAAAGTGCTGTTGGTAATGGTGGATATGTTAAAGCTTTTTATGCTGTATTAAAAGAATATATTGGTTTAGGAGTAATTGACCGCTTCTTTGCTACAGGGATCTGTCCTATAACTTTAGATAGTATGACAACAGGATTCAATATTGCCACAGATTTATCAACCGATTATAATATGCATAATATGATTGGTCTAACGCATGATGAGATTAAATGTTTAATCAAAGAGGTTGTTTTAGAAAAAGACCAAGAAAAAGTATACAAAATTATGCTGGAAAACTATGATGGCTATTTGTTTAATAAAAAAATTAAAGATCGTGTTTTTAATGCCACCTTGGTTATGTATTTTTTAGATTATTATGAAACATATCAGGAAATGCCTGAAAAATTATATGATTCTAATATAGTTGTAAATTATGGGAAAATTGATAATATTTTAAAAATTAAAAATAATAATATATATCTAGAAATAATTGAAAAAATCTTAAAAACTGATGAAATAAGTGGAAGTTTGGTTGATAAATTTAATTTATTAGAAAATATAACGGCAAATGTTTTAGTAAGTTTATTATATTATTTTGGTTATTTAACAATTAAAGAAGCGGGAGTATATTTAAAATTTACAATACCTAACCAAATAATGAAAGAAACATATGCTAATTATTTTTTAAATTTATTGGAACAAGAAAAATTAAAATTAAATGATACACAAATAATGGCAAGTGTTGAAGAAATAACAAATGAAGGAACGATTAATAATATAACTAACTATGTAAGTGAAATATTAACAGAACTTGGTAGTCGAAGCTTTATGAAGTTTGATGAAAAATATATTCAATTACTATATTATGCTTTAATAAAGCATCCTGTTTTAAAAGTTAAAATTGAGTATCCGGTTGGAATGGGTTATGTTGATTTAATGATATTTAGTAATGATGAAATGGCCAAATACAATATAATGATTGAATTTAAATATATAAAGAAAAATGAATTTAATGAGAATTTATTAAAAGAAAAAATTGAAGAAGGAACTGAACAATTAAAAAATTATAAGTTAGAAATGAGTAATTTAAAAAAATATTTAGTTGTTTTTGTTGGAAATGAAAATAAGTATTTGGGGGAAATATAAAAAAGTGTTTTCCTTTTTTCTTTAAAGGAGGTTTTTATGAACGGAGTTTTAATTATTAATAAACCAGCTAATATGACAAGCAGAGATGTTGTTAATCA
The DNA here is from genome assembly GCA_947626425.1 of uncultured Bacilli bacterium. Classification (GTDB taxonomy): domain Bacteria; phylum Bacillota_I; class Bacilli_A; order RF39; family UBA660; genus Ventrenecus. The sequence continues at coordinate 10,608 of CANQRX010000019.1, forward strand.
TATATGTAAGGTTTTTCATACCAAAAAAGTTGGACATACTGGGACTTTAGATCCTTTAGCAACGGGTGTTTTAATTGTTTGTATTGGTAAATATACTAAACTGGTTGATTTATTAACTAGTTATGATAAGGAATATCTTGCAACGATGAAACTAGGAATTGAAACTGATACTTATGATATAACTGGTCAAGTTTTAAAAAAGGAAAATGTTAATATTTCGCCTTTAAAAATTAAAGAAGTTTTTGCCAATTTTCCGAAAACTTATGAACAAGAAGTTCCCAAGTTTTCAGCGGTTAAAATAGGTGGTAAAAAACTTTACGAATACGCAAGAGAAAAACAAGAAGTAATTTTACCGAAAAGGAAAGTTAATATTTATGATTTACAAATTAAATCTGTTAAAGGGGATTTAGTAACTTTTACAACTAAAGTAAGTAAGGGAACTTATATTCGCAGTTTAGTAATGGATTTGGCCCAAGGTTTAGGTACAGTTGCTACGATGAGCAAATTATGCCGAATTAAACAAGGTTCGTTTAGTATTAAACAGGCAATTTCTTTAAATGAGATAACAATCGATACCGAACTTTTAACTTTAAAAGATTTATTTTCTTATCCTTGTTTAGAAATTACTGATAATCAATATAAACAAGTTTTAAATGGCAATATTTTAAAATTAAATAGGGAAGAACAAAATGTTTTTTTAACGTATCAAAACGAAATAATTGCTATTTATACCAAAAAAGAAAATGGCTATTATAAAGTTTTTGCAATTTAAAGATTTTAAAAACTAATTTTTGACAAGGTTTAATGTCAACTATTTTTGCATTTTTTTTAATTTATTGTTATACTTAGCAAAGGTGAGCTATATGACTAAAAACAATACATATGATGAACATTCAATTAAAATTTTAGAAGGACTAGAAGCGGTTCGGAAACGTCCGGGAATGTATATCGGTTCAACTGACAAAAGAGGTATGCATCATTTAGTTTGGGAAATTGTTGATAATTCAATTGATGAAATTATTAATGGTTTTGGTAATTATATTAAAATTTTACTTCATAAAGATGGTTCAATTACTATTGCTGATAATGGCCGAGGAGTACCAATTGGTATGCATGAAAGTGGTAAAAGTACACCTGAGGTAATTTATACGGTTTTGCATGCCGGTGGTAAGTTTGAAAATGCGGGCTACAAAGTTTCAGGCGGTTTGCATGGTGTTGGTGGTTCGGTAGTTAATGCCCTATCTGATTGGATGGATGTAACTATTTACCGAGAAGGAAAAATAAGCCAAATTAAATTTCATAATGGTGGTGAAGTATTAAGTCCCTTAAAAACAGTTGGTGAATCGAAAAAAACTGGAACGATTGTAACTTTTTTACCTAGTAAAGATATTTTTAAAAATTGTAATTTTTCTTTTACAACTATCAGTGAAAGAATGCAAGAAAGTGCCTTTTTATTATCCAATGTGACCATTGAAGTCATTGATGAAGAAGACAATTTAGCAGTTAAATATCATTATGAAGATGGAGTTGTTTCTTTTGTTCAATATATAAATGAAAATAAAAATCCATTACATAATGTTATTCATTTTGCAAGCAAAAAAAATGAAATTGAAGTGGAAATTGCAATGCAATATACCGATTCTTATAATGAGCAAATTTTATCTTTTGTAAATAATGTTAAAACAGGAGATGGTGGCTCTCATGAAGTTGGTTTTAAAACCGGTTTAACTAAAGCTTTTAATGATTATGCAAAGGCTAACAATGTTTTAAAAGGCAAAGACACAAACTTAGGTGGTGACGATGTAAGAGAAGGTTTAACTACAATAATTTCCGTTAAAATTCCCGAACATTTGTTACAGTTTGAAGGCCAAACAAAAGGTAAACTTGGAACTCCGGAAGCCAGAAATGCTGTGGAAAGTGTAACTTATGAAAATTTAAAATTTTTCTTAGAAGAAAATAAAGAAATTGCTTTAAATATTGTTGAAAAAGCCCAAAAAAGTAAAATGGCGAGAGAAGCTGCTAGAAAAGCTCGGGAACAAGTTCGCCAAGGAAAAGGTAAAAATAATAAAGAACGAGTTTTAAGTGAAAAATTAGCGAAAGCGACTGGTAAAAATTATGCTTTAAACGAACTTTTTTTAGTCGAAGGTGATAGTGCGGGTGGTTCTGCTAAATCATATCGAAATCGGGAAACGCAAGCTATTTTACCTTTACGAGGTAAAGTTTTAAACTGTGAAAAAGCATCAACTCATGATATTGAAGCTAATGCGGAATTAAAACAAATTGAATACGCGATTGGAGCTGGATTAGGAGCTGATTTTGACTTTGCGGAAAGCAATTATGGAAAAGTTATAATTATGACCGATGCCGATGTGGATGGTTCTCATATTCAAATTTTATTAATAACCTTTTTCTATCGGTTTATGCGCCCTTTAATTGAACAGGGTATGCTTTATATTGCAACTCCGCCTTTGTATTCGATTGAAACATCGAAAGGTAAAGAATATATTGCCGATGATGATGAATTAAATGAAAGAAAAAAGACTTTAAAAGGTCAATTTAAAGTTCAACGTTTTAAAGGTTTAGGGGAAATGGATGCCGAAGAACTTTATACAACAACGATGGACCCAGCCAATCGAAGACTTTTAAGAGTTAATCTTTCCGATGCTGCTTTGGCTGAAAAAAGAATTCATACTTTAATGGGTGATGAAGTAACTCCTCGTAAAGAATGGATAAATGAAAATGTTGATTTTACTTTAGAAGATGATTTTCGTTAAATAAAAGGACGTGATATTATATGGCAAAGAAAAAAGAAGAAAAAACAATTGTCGAAAAGATTTATGATTATAGTTTAGAAGAATTAATGGAAACTGGTTTTGGGCGGTATGCAAAAGAAATAATCCAAGAAAGGGCCTTACCCGATGTTAGAGATGGTTTAAAACCTGTTCAACGGCGTATTTTATACGATATGTATTTATCTCATTTTACTCATGATAAACCTTATCGAAAAAGTGCAAAAGCAGTTGGAAGTATTATGGGTAATTTTCACCCCCATGGTGATAGTTCGATTTATGATGCTTTAATTAGAATGAGTCAACCATGGAAAATGCGGGAAATTTTTATTGATATTCATGGTAACAATGGAAGTATTGATGGTGATGGACCAGCCGCCATGCGTTATACAGAGGCTAGGTTAAGTAAAATTGCCGAGACAATGTTAAGTTCGATTAGCAAAAACACGGTGCAAATGACTTATAATTTTGATGATACGGAATTAGAACCAACTGTTTTACCAGCTTCTTTTCCAAACCTTTTAGTAAATGGTTCAACCGGAATATCCGCAGGATATGCGACTAACATTCCAACTCATAATTTAAGTGAAGTAATTGATGCAACTATCAAACGAATTGATAGTCCTAATTGTCAATTAGAAACAATTTTAGACATTATTCCTGGTCCTGATTTTCCAACTGGAGGGGTGATTGAAGGCAAACAATCGTTAATTGAAGCCTATACTAAAGGTAAAGCAAAAGTCGTTTTAAAAGCTGATACCGAAATTGTCAAAAATGGTAGTAAGCAACAAATTATTATTCATTCCATTCCTTATGAAGTTATTAAAGAACAATTAATCAAAAAAATAACCGAAATTAAAATTGATAAAAAAATTGAAGGAATTAATGATGTTATTGACGAATCTGATCATGAAAATATGGCTCGGATTGTTATTGATTTAAAAAAAGAAGCTAATGCTGAACTTGTTTTGAATTATTTATTAAAAAATACCGATTTACAAATTAATTATAATTTTAATATGGTTGCCATTGTAAATCGCCGACCTCGTTTAGTAGGTATTTTAGAAATACTGGATGCTTTTATTGATCATCAAAAAGATGTTATTTTAAGACGAACCAAGTTTGATTTAGAGCATGATAAAGCAAGATTTCATATTTTAGAAGGATTAGTTAAAGCCATAAGTATTTTAGATGAAGTAATTAAAACCATTCGGGAAAGTAAAAATAAAGCCGATGCGATTGATAATTTATGTCAAAAATATGATTTTACTTATGAACAATCCAAAGCCATTGTTGAATTACAATTATATCGTTTAACAAATACCGATATTGTATTGTTAAATGAAGAAATGGAAAAATTAAAACAAGAAATGTATCTTTTTGAACAAATCTTAAATAATGAAAGTGCATTAAAACATGTGATGAAAACCGAACTAAAAGCCATTAAAAAAGAATACGGTAATCCAAGAAGAACGAAAATTAAAGATGAAGTTACGGAAATTAAATTGGATATGAAAAGCATGATTCCAAAAGAAAAAGTGGTTGTTATTTTAACAAACGAAGGTTATATCAAAAGAGTAAGTGCCAAAGCTTTCGCAGCTAACAATGAAAGTCCAACGATGAAGCCAGGGGATTATTTAAAAAATCTTTATGATGTTACAACCTTAGATAATATTCTTGTCTTTACGAATAAAGGAAATTATCTATTCCTTCCAGTTCATAAAATTCCTGAAGCTAAATGGAAAGATTTAGGCAAACATGTTAATAACTTAGTTACTTTAGCAACTGATGAAAAAGTCGTGTCTTCATGTATTTATAATGAACAAGATGAACTTGTTTCCCTTACAAAATTAGGCATGATTAAAAGAACCAAAATGAGCGATTACTATGCCACGCGAATTTCAAAAGCGATGACCGCGATGAAATTAAAAGAAAATGATGAATTATTAACTTGTATTCCATGTCAAAGTCATTTACTTTTAACAAGCAAAAACGGTTATTATACAGCTTTCACCAAAATTGAAGTTCCGGTTGTTGGTGTAAGAGGTTCCGGTGTTAAAGCAATGAATTTAAAAGATGATGAAATAACGTCTTTAATAACTTTTGATAATTTAGATTATTTAACAATCTTTACTAATCAAAATACTGCTAAACGAATTAAAGCTTCTGATTTAGAAATTACTGGTCGGGCCAAACGAGGTAATCCAATTATTAAAAAGGTTAAAAGTAATAATTATGAAATTAGAGCTAGCTTTATTGATAAAGAATTCTTACTTTCAATTGATGGTAATGTTTTAAAATTAAAAGGTACAGATATTCCAATTATGGATAAAACCTCAACTGGTAGTACGATTACGAAAAAAACGATTGAATGGATTAGTAATGTACCAATTTTAACTAAAAGTGAGGAAGTAATGCCTGAGGCAAAAGAAGAGGCAAATAAAAACGAACAGCAATCATTCAATTTAGATGATTTTAAATTATAAAAATCCATTTACCACATAAAATGTAGTAGGTGGTTTTTTTATGAATAAAAAAGAACAATTCAAATTATTTGCGAGAATGCATCCCGAATTAGTAACCTATATTAAAAATGGGTCAATGACTTGGCAAAACTTTTTTGAAATTTATGATATATATGGGGAAGATGAAGTCGCGTGGAAAGATTATTTAACTCCCAAAAATACAGTAAAAACCGAAGATTTATCTAGTTCTTTTCAAAATAAATTAAAACAAATTGATATGAACTCAATTCAAGAACATATTAAAACAGCCCAAAAAGCTTTAAGTTTAGTAAGTGAATTAACAGGTAAAACACCTAATCCGACTTCGACCGTTGTTCCCAAAGTTCCCAAACCCATAAATCAATTTTTTGAGGATTAATTATGGAAAGGGAACTTCAACAAAAAATAATTGATAATCCTAAACTTTATTTACATTTAAAACAAAACTCGGCTTGGATAAAACAATTAAATCGTGACCCACGGTCTATCAAACAGTTTGAAGAAGCTATGAAAGATTTATATAAAGAACATGCGACTGATAAAATGAATGAAGTTTTGGATAATATAGATTTAATAAGTAGTTTTTTAAATGCTATGAAATAAAAAGATTATCAAAATCTAAAAATGTGTTATTATATTACCTTATAGGTGATGTATTATGATAAATTTTCCATATAAATTGAGTTCAACTTTAACAAATGAAGAATTAAAACAATATTTTCTTGCCTATCAACAAGGTGATTTAGAAGCTAGACAAATTTTAATTGAAAGAAATATTCGTTTAGTAATGTATGCTGTTAATAATTTTTACAATAATTCACCTTATGAAGAAGATGAGCTATTTTCAGCTGGTTTGATTGGTTTAATAAAAAGTGTTGATACTTATGATTTTTCTAAAAATATCGCTTTTATTACTTACGCTTTAAAATGTATTAAAAATGAAATTCTAATTTTTATGAGAAATAACTACAAACATTTAATAGTCGAAAGTTATGATAAAAAAGATAATAATAATGAAACGAATATTATAGATACAATTTCAACAAAAGAAGATTTTACTGAATCATTAGAAAATAAAGAATTGTATGCTTTTATTGATCAATGTTTGCTAAAATTGCCATCAAAAGATCAAGAAATTTTAAAGTCATATTTTGGTTTTGGAAATAATGAACCAAAAACCCAAGAAGAAATAGCGAAAATTTTTAATTTAACTCAACCAAATATTTCAAGAGAAATGAAGAAAAATTTACAAAAAATAAAAAATGAACTTCTTAAAGAAAAATTAATAGAATTTAGAATAAACCAAGATTCGCCAAAAAGAACATATAATCGTAAATCTGGTTAAATAAAAATCTTGAAAAAAGTTAGTTATTAACTTATAATTTTAATAGAAAATAGGAAGGAAAAAGATAAATGAAAATAGAAAATTATAAGATAAAAAC
>CANQRX010000020.1 GCA_947626425.1 uncultured Bacilli bacterium
TTCTGTAATTGTTCTTGATATTTACCTCAAACCTATGATACAATTAATTTACCAAAAGATATAGTAAGAATTGCATAAAACCGACTATGGTGATACTTGGGAATCAGAACTCTATATGGTGTCGAAAACTGATCCATTAAGTGAATCAGAATCCTAAAGTATAGATGAGATGCCCACCTGCTATGTAGCGGGATTTTATCACACTTGCTAACTTTTGGTTTTTTTATGGAGGTATGTTTATGTTTGACCGTTTAGAATTATTAACAAATATTCAAAAATTTAAAAATGCTCATGTTTTATTAATAGGTTTAGGTGGAGTAGGGGGCTATACGTTTGAATGTTTAGTAAGAAGTGGAGTAGGTAAACTGACTGTAATCGATAAAGATGTGTTTGAAATTTCTAATTTAAACCGCCAAGTTCTAGCCAATTTAAATACCCTAGGCCAAGCTAAAGTAACTGTTGCCATGAAACGGGCTAAAGAAATTAATCCTGAAACAAAAATTATTCCTTTAAAAATTAATCTTTCGAAGGAAAATTTAAAGGAAATTTGCCAAAATAATTATGATTTTATTATTGATGCTTGCGATGACCTCACGGTAAAAACGGAGCTTATCAAACTTTCTTATGATAATCATTTAAACTTAATTACCTGTTTAGGAACGGCTAATCGTTTTCATGCTGAGCAATTTAAAATAACAACTTTAGATAAAACTAGTAATGACCCTTTAGCCAAAAAAATGCGCCATCTTTTGCCTGATAAATATAAAAAAACTCCTGTTCTTTGGAGTCAAGAGTTGCCTTTAAAAATCAAAGGCCTTGGAACTATTTGTCCAGTCCCAATGGCCGCGGGAAGTATTTTAGCAAGCTATGTTCTTAATAAAATATTAAATAACTAATCTCTTGTTAAATACTTTAAAATTTCTGAAGGTTGAACATCATTATAAATGATATTGTATAGTAAATCAATTATGACAATTGGTTGCTTTTTTTGATGTAAGTAATTATAAAATAATGGTAGCATTAAAGCTCCTTCGACGGTATTGTTTTTTAAAAACGTTTTGGCACTTTCTAAGTCTTTAGCCAAATAGGTTCCATAAGTGTAATTACGTGAATCCTTAACTGTTCCCGTTAAATAAAAATCCCCAATAGCTGCATAAGATAAGACATCAACGTGTAATTTGTCCGCAAATTCTTTTAAAGCCTTAGTTAAAAAACTTATAGTTGTCGAATACGAATTTGATAGTTTGCTAACCATCCCCGAAGCAATCGCAATAACATTTTTATATAAACTGCATAATTGGATAAGTTCTTCATCATTAACTATATCAATATCGACTGTTTTGGGCATAATCTTTTGAAAAAGAATATTATCCTTAGATAGCGAAAAAGCTGCATATTTGCCAGTGCGAATATCTTTTGCTAAAGTAGGACCAGCCATAAAATAAACTTCTTCGCTTTTTAAACTTTCTTTTGCATAAGTAGTCAATAACATATTATCTTCTAATAAACCTTTGGTTCCTATAAAAATAGGAATATTATCATTTAGCAAAGGTTTTATGTTATTAATTGTATCTTTAAAAAATGGCGAACTTGTTAAAATAAAAAGACAACAAGCATCTTTTACGACCGATTGATAATCAGCTTGATAAGTAATTTTTAAATCTTTATTTTCCTTTTCTAAAGTGGGAATAATCTTTTGATCATGAACCCACATCCAAATATCATTTTCTTTTTGCTGATTTAAAAGGGCAGCAATCCCCATGCTGTAGACTCCACAGCCAATTAAAGCTATTTTCATAAATTTTCACCTTTCATTTCTTTATTTAATTTATTCAAATTCATTTCATATTTATTATCTTTCGGATGGTAATACTTTTTGTTTTGTAATTCTTTAGGAAGATAATTTTGTTTAACATAACTATGCGGATAATTATGCGGATATAAATAGGTCGATGAGTTTGTTTTTAAATGAGCAGGAACATTACCAGTAGTTCCTTTATGAATATCCTTTAAAGCTTCATCTAAAGCCAAATGAGCACTGTTGGACTTGGGACTTAAAGCCATCTCTGATACAATCGCTGCTAAAGGAATATGTGCTTCGGGTAATCCTACAAGTTCACTAGCCGAGATAGCAGCCATAACCTTAGGACCAATGGAAGGGTTAGCTAAACCAATATCTTCATAAGCAATCACACTTAAACGACGGTAAATACTATCTAAATCACCAGCTTCAATTAAGCGCGCTAGATAATGCAAAGCTGCATCAACATCGCTTCCCCGAATTGATTTTTGAAAAGCTGATAAAACATCATAATGACCATCCTCATTTTTATCATGAAAAAAAATTGGTTTTGTTCCTAATTCTTTTAATAACTCTTGGGTAATATGATAGTCACTAGAAGAATAATAAGCAACTTCTAAAAGGGAAATGGCATTTCGTAAATCTCCCGAACTTGAAGTAGCAATAACTTTTAAAGTTGCATCATCAATTTTAATGTTGGGTAAATGGGTCTTAGCTTTTTGTAAACCTTGGATAATATCATTTAATGAAAGTTCTTTTAATTCATAAATTTGCACTCGACTTCTAATGGCGGGATTAATTTTGTGATAAGGATTTGCCGTGGTTAAGCCAATCAAAGTAATTAAGCCGGTTTCAACATAAGGTAGTAATAAATCCTGTTTATCTTTATTCATTCGATGAATTTCATCAATAACGAGAATCATATCTCCATTAAATTTAGCTTCTAAAATACAATTATCAAAATCTTGTTTATTATTAATAGTTGCATTTAAAAATTTATAAGGCAATTGTAATTCCTTAACTATAGCATTCGCAATAGAAGTTTTGCCAATTCCAGGTTTTCCATATAAAATTAAAGAAACTAAATGTTTATTATGCACTAAATTATAAAGAACTTTTCCCGGAGCAACTAAATGCTGTTGACCAATAATATCATCTAAACTTTCGGGTCGTAACTTGTTTGCTAAATTCTCCATTTTATCACCAAATTTATTTTATCAAATGAACAATCGTTTGACAAATATTTTTTTCCTTTATATACTTTAATAAAGTAGAAAGAAGTTGATAAAAATGCCAGAATTTTATACTAAATATCTCGATTATTTAAAATATGAAAAAAAATTAAGTAAAAATACCATTGATTCCTATTCAAAAGAACTAGATGTTTTCCAAAATTATCTTAAATTAAATCCCAAGGATATAACCGAGCAGGATGTTGAACGTTTTTTAAAATATTTAAATTCTTTAAATTTAAGTCCTCGTACTAAAAATCATTATCAAGTAGTTATAAATAATTTCTTTCTTTTTTGTTTAAAACAAGAATATATCAAACAAAACCCTTGTCAAAATCTTTGGCTAGCGAAAATTAACCAAAATCTTCCTCATGTGTTAACTTATAAAGAAGTTGATCTATTATTAAATATTCCTTTAAAAACGGCTTATGATTATCGAACAAAAGCTATGTTGGAACTACTTTACTGCACAGGGATGCGTGTCAGTGAACTAATTCATCTAAAATTTACTAATATTGATTTGTTTAATGACTGTGTGCGCATTGAAGGGAAGGGGAGTAAGGAAAGAATTGTTCCAATAAACGAAACCTCTAAAAAGTATTTAACAATTTACTTAAATGAATACCGTCGTTGTTTAGTAAAGAAAAATAAACAATGTGATTATCTTTTCTTAAATAACTTAGGATCGGGCATATCTCGACAAGGCTTTTTTAAATTATTAAAAAAAATTTGTGAAGAGCAGGGGATAAAAAAGGAAGTTAGTCCCCATACACTTCGCCATTCTTTTGCAACTCATTTACTTCAAAATGGTGCAGATTTAAGAATCATTCAAGAATTACTTGGCCACAGCGACATTTCGACAACTCAAATATATACCCATTTATCTAAAGAAGAAATTAAAAACGAATATTATGAAAGTCACCCGCACGCAAAAAAAGAAGAAAACCAGTAAGTTTCCTTCTTAAAAGAAATTAATCATCATTTCTTTTGTTATTATTTTGTTCTTCTTTTTTGCTAGAATTACGTTGATTTTGTCTTTGATTGTTTTCTCTATTGTTTCTAGAATTAGAACGATTTTGATTGTTTTCGTTTCTTTTCATTTTCTTTACCTCCCACTTTTATTATGAACTAAAAATAGATAACCATACCTAATTTTTGTTGCCAATGATTGGTATTTTTAGTAAAATAACAACTAATCGTTTAGGTTAATAATAATTAAAGAGGAGATGTTTTAAATGATTAAAAATAGTTATTATATTGGTTACTTTGAAAATAGTGTTTTCAAACCTTTTTTAATAAAATATATCGATATTACTCAAGTTGATTTAGTTACCATGTCATACACAAAAGAAGAATTTATTAATTATTTAAATAAATATTATCATAAACATTATCATTTAAATATAGAAAACAAAGATGATTTATTTATTTTAAAAATTACTTATAATGAAAAAAAAGACAGCTATACTTTTCATGCCTATAATTTACTGTTTAAACCATTAAATTGGAAAATGAAATATTCTTTAATGCTCCAAGATTTACTTTTAGAAAGATTATTAAAAGTTGAAAAAAATGATGATAGTTTAAGAATAGATACTTCAATTAAATATGATGAGTTTATAACTTATCTTATTCAAAATCTTTTTTCAGATCAAAATTTATTTGGTTATATAGTAAAACATAGCAATCGTTTTAATGCAGAAATATTAGATTGTTTAGAACGGGCTAAAGTTTCAGCTAACTTTTCAAACTACTTTTCATTAATAAAAGAAAAACTGGCGAATTATCGAGAATTAAGAAAAATTTTAGAAGCTTATTTAGGTTTTAAAGGCTTATTATTGCCCAATAATAATTATAATTTAGATTTAGATAACAACTGCATTTCAAGTTCATTGCTAGGATTTCCTGAAAATTATCCTCTTTTAATTGGCACTCTTAACCATGAAGAAGAATTAAGAAAATATGCAGTAAAAGAAATGGATAATGATAAGATTTATACATCAGAAGCAACAGATTTTGGAGAATTAACTTCTGAGAGAACTAAAAAACGAAAATAAGGAATATAAAATAACCAGTTTTCATAAAATATTTTAGGTGAAAATAATGAACATTTTATTTCCTTTTTTTATATCTTCAATTGCAGGTTTATCAACTGTACTTGGAGCTTTTGTTATTCTATTTAAGTGGCAACGAGAAAATATTAACAAATTTATCGTCTTTTCATTAGCCTTTTCTTTAACAATAATGATTGGTATTTCCGTAAGCGAATTAATACCCGAAGCATCATATTCAATTCTAACTCAATTTCATTTAGTAAAAGGAGTAATATTCAGTTTAATTGCCTTTATAATGGGTGTTATAATCATCTATTTTATCAATCAAAAAATTACCCAAAAACAAGATGATCTATACCGAGTCGGGATTTTGTCAATGTTAGCATTAATGTTACACAATTTACCAGAAGGAATAGTAACTTTTTTAAGTTCTTATCAAAATTTAGAATTAGGTTTAAAATTAAGTTTTGCCATTATGATGCATAATATTCCTGAAGGAATCAGCATCGCAGTTCCCATTTATTATTCAACGGGAAGTAAAAAGAAAGCCTTTAAAATGACATTTTTATCTGGCTTAGCTGAACCTTTAGGAGCATTATTAGCATTCTTATTTTTAAGTAAATTTATCACCGATGCTATGATTGGTTTTATACTTTTGTTTGTCGCGGGATTAATGATTACCTTATCAATTCATGATTTATTTCCAAAAGCCAAGAAATATCATGAAGATAATTGGATATATATAGGAATGGGAGTAGGGATTTTAATTTTACTTTTCAATGAGTTTATTTTATAAATTAAAAAAGATGGGAGTAGTATGAAAATGTGGCCTTTAGCAGTTATTATAGTTATTTTAGATGTTATATGGTTATATAACTGGTAATGAATACAGCGAACAATGGCTTAGAAAAAGAGGTAACTCGAAAATATATTTTCATAATCCAATACATCAAAATTATGGTCACATTAAAGCTTTAGCAAATATATTAAATTTAAACGAGGATTGTTTTATTTCGATAGTTTGTTTTTCCCATACAACTAAATTAAATATAAAAGCTAAAAAAGCTACTAAGGTTTCATATATCAATAATAATATTAAAAATATTATTCTCACAAACAATATAACAAATGTTCGAGAACGAAAAAAACATATAAAAACTATAGAATCTAATTTAAAACAAACAAATGTTTTAATAAAAGAAAATATATGTCCAAGATGTGGAAATAACTTAAATAAAAAGCATGGCAAATATGGATATTTTCTAGGTTGCAGCGATTATCCAAAGTGTAGGTATATAAAAAAAGCTATAACTTTTTTCAATAATTGCTAGTTAACATAATATATATTATGCAATTTATATTTTGAATAAAAAAATCACCAAAATCTCCAATATTTAATACTTAAATAGCTAATTAACTATAAATTATTATATTATTTCTTTTAACTTTTGATTCTAAACTTAGATATATGAAACCTTATATCCACTAAGTTAATTTTTTGTTGCGAATTAATTATTATCCATTTAAAACAATTTCATTGCAAAATTTTATTGTTGCAAATATTTAATTAAATTTTAATTAAATGGTTAATTATCCATCATATTATATTTTCGATGCAAATTATTCCTAGTATAAAAATTAACATAAATTAACAATTATATAGATTAAATAAGTTTGGATGCAAATAATGAATTTTAAATTAACATAAATCAATGATTTAATTTTAAATTCACTTGTAAAAATATATTTGTATTTCTGTATTATTATTATAATTTACTTTTAATTAATAATTGAATAAATAATTAAATTACCAACACTAATTTACTACAGTACAATTATTCATAATACATTAAAAAAAGAAGAGGGGAGGCGCCTCCCCTACTTCATAATTTAAACTTTTCGAGATTCAATTTCCGCAATTTTTTCAATTAATTCACTAGCATTTTCAGCCGTTATTTTTGAATAACCAAGTTCTTGCAAAGCTTGAACCTTTATTGTATTTAATTGCTCAGTACGTCCTAATTTTTCTTCATTTTTCTTATCTATATCTTGTTCCCAACGACGATGTGATTCGGTTAAACGGCTTCTTGATGCTCCTCCATTATTATATAATGTAAGGGCTGTAAACAAAATACCTTCAAAAATGAATTGTTTATCTTCATTAAATTTATACTCATTAACTTTTGTAAAACCGGTTGTTTTTGACATATAGCCAAAAATATATTTTATTTCTGGGACATTATCAATAGATTGAAGCATATGGTATAAATAAGTAAAAATTGTATAGTATTCTTCACTTTTCTTTTCATCCGATAATTTTTCTTTAATTAAATTAGCGATATTAGTAAGCAAAGTTTGATTTTCTTTAGATATCGTTTTTAAATCAAGATAACTATCATTATTCGAAGCAACTTTTACGCTTTGATTCAAACGATTTTCTACACTCATTAAATAATCAGTTGTAATTTTAATTGATGAAAATGAACTTTCATCACCATCTTCAATATTTAATAACTTTAATAATAAAATTTTCTTTTCTTTAGGCCATTTATTTATATCGTCTAACTCTAAATAGTTATATACCATCTGTCTTGAAACGCCTAAATACTTAGCGAGTCTTACTTTGGAAATGCCTAACTCTTGTAATAACTCATTTAATACTTTCACTGTTACGACCTACTCTCTATTTACAAATTAATTATAAAATACTTAACACTTTTATGTCAAGTGAAAATACGTAACTAAAACCCAAATCCTTTGATACTCAAGCTAATCATCATTCGTTAAATAAGCCAATTTTTGACCGTCTTTAAAAACCGTTTTTATAGCCCCACTTCCTAAACATTCTTCTCCCAAATATAGTACGCAGAATTGTCCAGGTGTTACGGCTTTAACTTTTTCGTGGTATTTAACTAATACTTCATTGTTAGAAAGGTATTCAAGTTCGACCGAAACATCCTTACTTCGATAACGAAACTTTGCTGTACAAAAACAAGGATGGACATCACTTATAAAGTTAAAATTTTCTAAAAGACAAGAATCACTCATAAGGTAACTATCATCATCAAAAGCTACATAAAGAATATTTTTTTTAACATCTTTCCCACAAACATAATGTTTTTTATCAAAGCCAGCTAAACCAACATTTCTTCTTTGACCAATTGTATAATTCATTAAGCCCTGATGTTCCCCTACTTTTTCGTTAGTCGCTACGTCAATAATTGGACCAGGATTAGGTTTTAAATAATTAGCGATAAATTTTTGAAAATTTCTCTCACCAATGAAACAAATGCCGGTTGAATCTTTTTTCTTAGCAACATTTAAACCTAATTTTGAAGCAATTTCTCTTACTTCATCTTTAGTTAATTCGCCTACTGGAAACAATACATCTTTTAATTGATTAATATTTAACTGGGCTAAAAAATAGGTTTGATCTTTATTTGGGTCTAACCCTCTTAAAAGGTGATTTCCATTTAATCGGGCATAATGACCAGTTGCAATATAATCAGCTCCAAGTTTTTTAGCTTCTTTTTTAAATAAATCAAACTTTATATATTTATTGCATAGCAAATCAGGATTAGGTGTTCTTCCCTTTTTTAATTCATTTAAAAAATAAGTAAAGACATTATCCCAATATTCTTTAACAAAATCGACCCTATGCAGTTTTATGCCTAAAATTTTACAAGTCTCTAAAGCATCGTTATAATCTTGTTCTTGAGGGCAAATATTTTCATTTAAAGAAGGATTTCCTAATGTATCATTATTTACTAAAGAATCCCAATTACGCATGAATAGTCCTTCAACTTCATAACCTTGTTCTATTAAAAGGGCTGCACTGACCGCTGAATCTACTCCCCCACTCATTCCAACAATAACTTTTTTCATAAACATCACATCTCTAAATCCTATTATAGCAAATATCAAGAAAGAAGAAAACGAAAAAAATTTAATAAAGGTGAGCTGGTAAAATATAAAAAGAGATCATTTAATCCTAATATAAATAAAATCGCTAAGCCCTTTATTAACGTATTTAAGATATGTTTTTCATTATCTTTTTTATAAATT
This sequence comes from uncultured Bacilli bacterium, assembly GCA_947626425.1. Taxonomy (GTDB): domain Bacteria; phylum Bacillota_I; class Bacilli_A; order RF39; family UBA660; genus Ventrenecus. The sequence goes on from CANQRX010000020.1 coordinate 9,153, forward strand.
ATATGACTAATAATGCTTCTTGCTAATTCAAGGGCTTTAATAAATATTAATAGACTGCCTATAATAAAAAAGCCATTTATAACAATTAGAAAAATAAGTCCGAAAAGAAAACCTTTAAAATGGAAAACGGCCCCAAAAGAGGCAAACAAAAAACCAGTTATAAAACCTTCAAAGAAAAAAAAGATTAATAATGCAGGAATACCGATAACAAATAACGAGGAAGTATAAGCAAAACATAGAAAGGAAAAGCGGGAAAAAATCAAGGGAACGGAAACCCCTTGGATATTATTAGCAAATCTTATTAAAGAAGTTTCCATTTCTAATTTATTTGGAAAGCCCATCAACAAACCCGTTAAAAAGCCAGTGATTAATAAAACTAGAGTAAAAATTAGACATGTTTTATTTAATTTAATTTTTTTTAAATAATCTAGCATATAATCACCTAGTTAACTATATTTACAAAGTTTTATTTTTATGATAAATTAATAATCGAAGGTATTAAATTGAAAAAGAAATTTTTTAGCAAATCCTTAAATTGAAGAAAGGAATGAAGTGTTTATGAATAAAAAAGTCCGTCTAGCGGTTACTTGGTTAACCCTTATAATTATGGTTTCAGGTATCATCGCAGGAATAGTTGCATATGCAATTCGTTAATTTAAAATGGACACCATATATTTCCATTTTTTTTTGACTCATTTTGGCAATACTATATTTAGGTAAGGTGATTTTATGAAAAAAATACATTATCTTATATCATTAGGTTTAAGCTTAATTCCAATGCAGGTTTGGGCTTATTCTAATCAAGTAATTTTAGGTGGTGAAAATATTGGCATTCATCTAAATACCAACGGAATTTTAATAATTGGTTTTTATGATGTGAATGGTATGTCCTTACGTAGTAATCCCAAGCTAATGATTGGTGATGAAATAATTAAAGTTGGTAATACCAATGTTTCTACAATCGATGAATTAACATCCGCGATTGAAAAAGAAATTGAAGACCAAACCGTCGATTTAACAATTAAAAGAAATCAATCTTTATTAAATATAAATATGGAACTAACTCAGATAGATGGAGTTTATAAAACGGGTTTATATGTTAAAGACAACATAACGGGAATTGGAACCTTAACTTATATCGATCCCGAAACCAAAATATATGGAGCTTTAGGCCATGAAATAATTGAAAGTAAATCGCAAAAAATGGTTGAAGTTAAAACAGGTTCAATCTTTGAAAGTTCAGTTACTTCAATTATTAAAAGTACTAATGGGGTAGCTGGTGAAAAAAATGCTAACTTTAAATATGATAATAAGTATGGAACGATAAAAGAAAATACTGTTAATGGAATTTTCGGTTCTTGGGAAAAAGACGTTAATGCTAGTAAAATTGAGGTTGCCAAGCCCGAAGAAATAAAAATTGGTCCAGCTAAAATTGTAACCGTCATTTCCGGAAACGAAAAAAAAGAATTTGATATTAAAATAACTTCAATTCAAGATTATAATGATACTAAAAATATGACTTTCGAAATAACAGATGAGCAATTACTTTCCAAAACAGGCGGGATTGTTCAAGGTATGAGTGGCTCCCCTATTATTCAAAATGATAAAATTATTGGGGCTGTAACCCATGTCGTTATTGATAATCCGAAAACTGGTTATGCTATTTTTATTACTACTATGTTAGAAAAAGGCGACGAAATTGAAAAAAAGAACCATTAAGGTTCTTTTTCACATGGATTTACATGAATAACAGCTAACGAAATAATATCGATTTTATTTAATTCTTTTTCAATATGATTAGCAATTTCATGACTTTCGTAAGTACTCATATTACCATCAACAAAAATAGTTAAATTAACTTGATATTGGTATCCAATCGGGGTGGAATTAATATGATTAACTTTAATGACCTCGGGATGAGATTTAACAATTTTAATAACCTCTTCGATGGTTTCTTCATCAATCGAACGGTCCAATAAAACATAATAAGCTTCTAAATAAATTTTGATTCCATTAACTAAAATCCAAAAGGAAATGATTATTCCTACCAAACTATCAACCCAAAAGATATTGTTTAAAGCAAAGATAATGGCAATTAGATTTCCTAATGTTAAAAAACAGTCATTGCGATGATCTAGGGCATTAGCTTTGATCAATAAATTATTAATTTCTTTTCCTTTTTTATAAGCATATTTATATAAAATAATTTTGATAAAAATAGTTATTAGACAAATAATAATTAAATGATAAGTAATGTGATAGTTGCCTTTAATAAAAAAAGACATAATCGATTGGTATAGTAATTTGGCACTGACGTAAATCATAACAATCGCAATTAAAATGGAATAAAAATATTCGGCTTTGCCGTATCCTAAATTATGAATGGTATCTCGCGGTTTTGAAGCTATTTTATTCCCAATGAAAGTCATTATTGAGGAAAAAATATCCCCAGCACTGTTAAGAGCATCAGCAATCATTGCCTGACTATGGCTTATTAAACCCCCGATCAGTTTTATTATTAATAAAAATGTGTTACCTAAAATGCCATAGATACTAACTTTTTTAGCAACTTTATAACGCATAACAATCTCCTTTAAAAAACATTAGTATTGTTTACCAAAGTAAATTTTCTTTTTTCCTTCTTTTTGACAAACTATACATTTGCCATCAGCATCTTCTTCCTCAATTATGCATCGACTTTTTAACCCCGTATCTTCTTTGATTTTTTCTTCACATTCAGTTTCGCCACACCAATTTATTTTAATAAATCCTGGTTTATTTTGAGCTATATTTTTAAACTCGTCATAAGTTTTGGCTTCATATAGCATCGTATTTCGTCTTTCGTAAGCTTTTTGATACATATCTTTTTGAATCGTTTCTAATAATTCCTCAATTTTTTTTGAGGCTAAAGAAACAGGAACTTTAATTTTTTCTAATGTATCTCTTCTAACAATTGTTACTTCATTATTTCCTAAATCTTTTAAGCCAACTTCAACTCTAACAGGAATTCCTTTAACTTCGGCTTCAGCAAACTTAAAACCAGGAGTTTTATCCGATGTATCAATTTGATAAGTATTATCTTCTAAATTCTTAGCTATATCATTAATTGTTTTCATTACATTTTCATCGTTTCCAATCGGAATAAAAATTGTTTTAATTGGAGCAATTTTAGGTGGCAAGACAAGGCCATGATCATCTCCATGGGTCATAATTGTGGCCCCAATCATTCTGGTTGTTACTCCCCAACTGGTTTGATAAGGGGTTTTTAATTGGTTATCTTTATCTAAAAACGTTATATCAAAAGCTTTAGCAAAATGATCACCAAAGTAATGACTTGTTCCGTTTTGTAAAGCTACCCCATCATACATCATTGCTTCAACGGTATAAGTTTTTTCGGCTCCAGCAAATTTTTCTTTTTCGGTTTTTAAACCAACAATCACTGGTAGGGCTAAAACATTTCTTTGGAAATTTTCGTAAACCTTAAGCATTTGCAAGGTTTCTTTTTCTGCTTCTTCTTTAGTCGCGTGCATTGTGTGCCCTTCTTGCCAAAGAATTTCCCTACTTCGTAAAAAAGGTCTGGTTGTTTTTTCCCAACGAACAATCGTACACCATTGATTATATAATTTTGGTAAATCCCGGTAAGAATGAATTAAGTCTTTATAATAATCGCAAAATAAAACCTCACTGGTAGGACGAACACAAAGACGTTCTTCTAACTTCTCATTGCCTCCATGCGTTACCCAAGCAACTTCTGGAGCAAAGCCTTCGACATGTTCTTTTTCAATATTTAATAGCGATTCTGGTATAAACATTGGCATTTGGACATTTTCATGACCTAATTTTTTAAATTCGCTGTCTAATATTTTTTGAATATTTTCCCAAATTGCATAGCCATAGGGGCAAATAATCACACTTCCTTTAGTATGGGAATAACTGATTAACTTGGCTGCTAAACAAACATCAGTATACCATTGGCTAAAATCTTCATCTCGTGGTGTTATTTTTTCTAGTTTTGCTTTCATGCTAAAACTTCCTTTCTGATTAATTGTTTTCCTCATTTAAATTAAAATCTTCTAATTGGCCATTTTCGGCAACGATTTTATTAACTTGAGCTGTAGCATTGTCTAATTTATCTTGACAAAATTTCACTAATTCCATTGCTTTAGTGTACATATTCATTGCTTCTTCTAACGGAATAGTTCCACTTTCTAAGTCTTTAGTTATTTGTTCTAATTCAACTAAAGCAGTTTCAAATGTTTTTTCTTGTTCTTTCATCTTAATTTATCTCCTTTACTTCTACTTTAAGATTTCCTTTACTTAAAATTATATCTAAATTATCATTAACTAAAATATCAGTTGTTGATTTTATTATTTTATCATCTTTTTTTACTAACGAATACCCTTTATCCAAGATATTTAACGGATTTACCAACTTCAAAGTTTGAATTTCCAATTGTAAATTATTATCTTTCTTTTCTAAAATATATGCAATTTTATTGTTTATATTATCTTTTAATTGTTTTACCTTATTTTGCTCATCTAAAACAATTTTTTCGGGATGATTTAATAAATAATTATGACGTAAATTAGTTAATTTCAGTTTATTAGTTTCGATTAATTTATTAATGCTTTTGGAAAGAGCCTCAGTCGTGGCATCTAATTTTTGTAATTTTACATCATATAAAACCATCGGATTTTTTAAAATATAGCTTTCCTTTTTTTGCTTTAAACGATGAGCATAATCTTGAAGTTTTAAATTGATGGTATTAAAATTTTTAATTTCCAAAGTTTTTAAAATATTTTTAACTTCCAAAATAGTCGGAACAGCCATTTCGGCAGCTCCAGTCGGAGTCGGCGCTCTTAAATCAGCAACATAATCAGCGATTGTAAAATCAACTTCATGACCCACTGCACTTATAATAGGAATTTTTGAAGCATAAATAGCTCTTGCCACAATTTCTTCATTAAAAGCCCATAAATCTTCAATCGAACCACCACCGCGGCCCACGATTAAAACATCTAAATCATAATTTTGAGCTTCATTAATACATTTGGCTACACTAGGTGCTGCACTTATTCCTTGAACTAAAGCTGGAAAAAGAATCGTTTCACAAATTGGAAATCTTCTTTTTATTGTACTTAAAATATCCTTAATAGCCGCGCCAGTCGGAGCGGTTACAATGCCAATTTTCATCGGATAACGAGGAATAGCTTTTTTAAATTTAGGATCAAATAAACCTTCTTGTTGTAATTTTCTTTTTAATTCTTCATATTTTATATATAAATTTCCTAGTCCATCTTGACTCATTTTATCAATATAAATTTGGTAACTACCACCTACTGGATAGACACTGATTCTTCCTTCAACTAAAACATTCATTCCATCTTCAGGGTTAAATAATAAATTTAAAGCATTATTGCGAAACATAATGGCATTTATTCGGGAATTATCGTCTTTTAAGGTTAAATATAAATGCCCAGTTGAATGCCTTTTAAAATTACTAATTTCGCCTTTTAAATATACTTTTTTTAAATTATCATTGCTATCAAACATTAGTTTTATATATTGATTCATTTGCGAAACGGTTACATAATTCGAATCCATTTCCATCACTTCCTTAACTACTCTTTAATATATTTATCTAAAACGGCATTAATCATTTTAGCTAATTCCGCATCACTATAATTTTTGGCTAATTCAACGGCTTCATTTATAACTACTACACTAGGTGTATCCATGTATTTTAATTCATAAAAAGCCATTTTTAAAATAGCCGCCCCAACTTTATCCAATCTTTTAATATTCCAATCTACTAAATATAAATTTGCGGTTTCGATAAGTTCTTTTTCGCAAGTTGTAACTCCATAAACAATATCTTTAATAAATTCATTTTCAACTTTAGAGTTTTCTTTAATTACTTCATCAAGATCATATTTTATATGATTTTCTTTCATTATTTCGATTTGATATAATATAGTCATTGCTATTGCTCTTGCTTCGTTCCTATGCATCATGTTTTTTTCACCACTTTCATTTGATATTTTATCAGAAAAACGCTTAAATTTCTACGATAAGTTTTTAGTATATTTTCACTAAAATTTTATTTTAAAATTATATTAGTCTAATAAAAATTATGATATTTGTTTTCTTGAACTATAACTGAAGAGGCAAACTTTATAACATTCAAAAGAGTGTTGATATAACTATCAACTTTTTTTAAAACTTAAATTTAGTAATATCAATACTTTTTGATAAATTATTTTAACAATTTTCTCCTCTATTTTTGTCTTCTAATAATTAATTAGGTACTTTATTATCTTAAGCAGCTTTATTTAATTTTGGTTAATTGAATTTATTTTAATCGTAATTAAAGTTAAATTTATCTAATACTATAAATTTATAATCTGATACAAGATACTGCACCTCCCATCTTTATCAGTGCCATTGACGATAATTTTATCTTCTGATGCCTTTAAATCCTGTCTTTCTTTTTACTTACCGCCTTTTTGTTATATAGCAACATATTTTGAAATCTTTATTTTGATTCATCACTATTCAAATCGTATAATTCATCCAGCGCTTATCAAAGATTTTTTGTACGTCATCGTTTAAATTAAAACTGACGTATCTTTTTTTATATAACTACCTCAAATCAAAAAATAAATTAATTTTTTAGTTTTATAACAGGAAATTTTTATTTATAAATTACAAACACTTACGCAATTAAATTAATCAAACTCTCATAACTATCAACAACATCATATTTTACTGTATCGTTACATAAACATTTAAAATGTCTTCTAGCACATTCTATTTTGGCTTTTTCTACATCTCTTAATTCCATAGATTCCATACTTCCTTTTGTTTCAGCAATGAAATATACATATTTAAATGTAGGATTATCAAACACTATTGCCCAATCTGGATTATAGTTTCCAACAGGTGTAGGTATTTTAAATCCATTAGGTAGTTTGGCATATACTGTTACCTCACCAGATTCTAACTTTTTAGCAAAATTAGTCTCATTTTTTGAATCTGTAACTAGAAAATCATAAATGTGTTTTTTAACATCTATTGCATTTTCTCCAAGTTCCCCACGAACATTATTTATGGTAAATATATCATTTGAATATTTTTGTTCTGTTTTATGATATGTTATACCATCAATAACAGTAGCTGCTTTTTCACTATTTATTAAGTTAGCAACTTTTCTTATAAATTCTTCTGGATTATATTTGTATATTTCAAATTTTTCTGGGCTAATCTTCATTAAAATATCTATTATAGTTTTTCTAGTTAGTCCTGTATCTCTTGTTAATTCGCCAACTAAATCGTATTCAATTTGAGATGGAGCAAAATCTTCTACTACTTCTACTTTCGATATAGATTCAGTCATTGATTCTTTGCTATTAAGCGATACAGAAGTAATACTATCTTTTTGACTTCCCTCTGTTACTCTAATTTTCATTTTATTTATATTAAGTTTATAGTTAATAGAACTAACGGCTTTTTCTATAAGTTCATTAGTATCAAAATCTACTTCATAAATCGTTTTTACATTTATTTTATTCCATAAATCTTGAAATTCTTTTTTCATAAAATTAGCATTTGGCACTAATGTTTTAATATTTTCTCTACGTTCATCACTTACAAGTTTTGTATTATTAGTTCATAACTTTTCCTTTTTATAAAACTGACATACTAAAACATTAAAAAATGTGTAATTTAAAAAATTTAATATTGTC
>CANQRX010000021.1 GCA_947626425.1 uncultured Bacilli bacterium
ATATTTTGTTATTTCACTTAAAAAGTATTCATGATATGTATTTTTCATAACTTTATTAGGAATTGTAAAAACTATTTCTTCGGCTATTTCATCATATTCTAAAACTGTTAAACAACCGAAATAATATAATAAATTAACTAATGTAATTCGTCTTACATTTTCATTTAAGTTAAATTTATCAATAATTTTAGAACTAATTTTTTCCTTTTTTAAAATTTCATTAATAACATCTAAATATATTGTGTTGTTTTGTAATTTTAATAAATTGTCAATTTTATCATAATTAACAACAATATTTGCATCATAAAGTTCTTCGGGAATACTACCATAATTTTCATAATAATCTAAAAAATACATAACTAACGTCGCATTAAAAATTCTTTCTTTGGCATTTTTATTAAATAAATATCCATTATAATGTTCAATCATTAAATTATAAACTTTTTCTTGTTCTTCTTTTTTAACAATTTCTTTGATTAAAGATTTAACTTCATCATGGGTTAAACCAATCATTTCATTAAATAGATACTCCCTTGATAAATCAGTTGCAATATTAAAACCAGTCGTCATACTATTTAATGTTATTGGACAAATACCAGTGGCAAAGAAACGTTCAATTACACCTAAACCAACATATTCTTTTAATACAGCATAAAATGCTTTAACAAACCCACCATTTCCAACCGCACTTTTAAAGCGTTCGGCATCGCCTTCTAAAATGGCATTGGTAAAATTATCATATTCATCAACTAAAATATATAATTTATGGTCTAATTTCAACCCTTTAAAGTAACTTAAAAAATATTTAATTATCAACGAAATACTTTTATTTTCATCTACGTTATATTTTAAATTATACTGATCACAAAAATTAATAATTCCTGTTCTTACACATCCTTTAAATTCACTTTCTAATTCCTTTTTATTTTTACTATCAGTTGTTAATCCTGAAAAATCAAACTTTAAAACATAATAATTATTCTTATTTGGTGTTGGATTTTGATGTACACAAGTATTTTTAAATAACTTCTCAAAATTGTCCTTACTATTTATATCATAGTAATAAAACATCATACTCGTAAATAAACTTTTTCCAAATCTTCCAGGCCTTAGATATATTAAAGTTTTTCCTCTTTGTTCTAATTTTTCTAAATATTTAGTTTTATCAACATACAATAAGTCACTTCCTTGTAAATCTTTATAATCACTTATTCCATATGGTATTTTCTTCATAGACAATCCTCCTTGTTTTTAATTATATAAAACCTTTTTTATTAAAGCAATAATAAGGCCGTTAGTTAATTGGTTTTGAGATGATATTTACAACATAAAATTAACAAAAACAATGATAAACTCATACCTGCGATTATATCACTGAAAAAATGAACGCCTAAATAAATTCGACTAAAACCTATTCCGACAGTAATTAACATTAAAGCAGCCATTAAGCCTAATTTTAAAGCTTTATTTAAATTACTTTGCCAAAGAAAATAACAAAGAACTCCGTAAAACATTACACTTCCCATAGCATGACCACTTGGGCATGAATAACCACCTTCCACAACTAAATGCGGAAAATCAGGCCTAGGTCTTGCAATAATCATTTTTAAAACTTGATTAATTATTTGATTTAAGCCCACCGCTAAAATCAAAAACAAACTTTTTTTCCCTACAAATAATAAACTTAACAAAAGAAAACCAACAATGCAAATGGGACTAGCAAAAAAAGTTATAACCTTCATTAATGAAGTCATAAAATCACTAAAAAATCTTTGACTAAAATTATAAATAGCTAAATCAATTTTGGTGGTAAAACCCATTTTAATTAAAATAACCATTAATAAAAAGAAAAAAAGAAAACCAAAATAGTAATACTTTTTAATAAAATTTTTCAAACAAATCACCCTAAACTATTATATACTTTCATCTTCAAAAAAAACTTGATACCATTTTACAAAACAATAAACAGTCCATAATTTTCGATAACAATCTTGTTTACCATCACGATGAGCTTTTAACATTTCCATTAAAGTTTCAACATGAAAATATTTTTTACAAATACTAGCTTGGAAAGTTTCCTCTAATTCATGAAAAACATCTTCTTCTTTCATCCAGTCTCTAATTGGCACTGGAAAACCTAACTTTTTCTTTTTATAAGATTCATTGGGAATTACTTTTTTAGCTGCATCCCGTAAAGCCACTTTTGTGTTTTCTTTGGTTACCTTATAATTGGTTGGTAAAGAACTAGCCACTTTAAAAACTTCTTTGTCGGTAAAAGGAACCCGTCCTTCCAAAGAATTAGCCATCGTCATTCGATCTGCTTTTTGTAAAATATCTTTCATTAACCAAAAATGAATATCAATTGCTTGCATTTTTTCTAATCGACTTCTTTTTTGGAACTTGTCAAAAATAGGTTTAGTTATTTCTTTATTTTCTAAAGTAACCGGTACCTTTAATAACTTTTTAACCTCATTTTCATTCCAAACTTTATTAACGCCAATATAAAAATCTTCTAGTTTTTCACCTCTTCGAACTAAAAAGTTAATACCACGACGAGCTGGAATATGAGAACATATTTTGCTAATTAAATGTCTAATGCAAAAAGGAATTTTATTATACCATTGCATATCCACTTCTTCGCGATAAGAATTGTAGCCCCCAAAAAATTCATCGGCACCTTCACCAGACAAAACAACTTTAACATCTTGACTTGCTAAATTAGCCACGAAGTATAAAGAAACAATCGCCGGATCACTGGCTGGTTCATCCATATGATATAAAATCTTAGGCAAAATTTGCATATATTCTTCCTTACCAATTTTTTTCGAAATATTTTTAATTTTTAATTTATCAGTTAAATCTTTCGCGTAACTAATTTCATCATAACGCGGTATATCGTACCCAACAGTATAAGTTTTATCAGGTTTAGCTAACGAAACTAGATAAGAAGAATCAATGCCACTGGATAAAAAAGAGCCTACTTCAACATCACTAATCATATGATATTTAACACTTTCTTCCATTGTTTGCCCAATTCTTTCGACAACTTCATCATAACTTTCTTTCGTTGTATCAAACTCTAAATCAAAATAAGAATCAATCGTTACTTTTCCTTCTTGATAAACCAAACTACAACCGGCATCTAACCGATTTACCCCTTTAAAAAAGGTTTCAGTAGTCGGAGTAAAACTAAAGGACAAATAACTTGGTAATAATTGATCATTTAATTCTTTTTTAAATTTGGGATGGTCTAAAAAAGCTTTTATTTCACTTGCAAACATAAAAGTATCTTCATTTTGATAATAGTAAAAAGGTTTAATTCCAAAATTATCTCGGGCACAAAAAAGCAAGTTTTTCTTTTTATCCCAAAGGGCAAAAGCAAACATTCCTCGTAAGTGTTTAGGAAGTTCTTTCCCCCATTTTTGATAACCAGCAAGTAATACTTCGGTATCACTATTAGTTTGAAAGTCATAATCATCTAATTCTTTTTTTAAATCTAAATAATTATAAATTTCTCCATTAAAAACCACAACCAATTCTTTATCATTACTAAACATTGGTTGAGCTCCACCTTCAATATCAATGATTGATAACCGCCGGTGTCCTAAAGCAACCTCACCTTCTACAAAATAACCATCACCATCTGGTCCTCGGTGACTAAGGCGATCACACATTTTTTTCAAAACCGTTTTTGGTTTTGCTACTTTCCCAACAAATCCAGCAATTCCACACATAAATTATCCCTACTTTCCTTAAAAAAATACAACTTTTTCTGTTGTATTTATTATAACCTATTCTTTTAATAATGACAAACTAACTTTTTCCTTTTCTTTATCAACACCTACAACATAACAAGTTACAATGTCACCGACACTGACAATATCTAAAGGATTAGATACAAATTCTTTGCTCATTTTTGATATATGAACCAAGCCATCATTATGCAAACCAATATCAATAAAAGCTCCAAAACTAGCCACATTTCTTACTGTTCCTTGTAATTCCATCCCTTCTTTTAAATCATCAATCGTCAAAATATCACTTTTTAAAATAACATCATCAAGCTTGTCACGATAATCTATACCTGGATGAGCTAATTCTTCTAAAATATCTTTAACGGTATAAACATCGCTGTTAAATTTTTGGGCTAAATCTTCGGCCTTAACATTTTTTAATAAATTTTGCATTTCACTTGTTCCAACTAAAGATGCCGAAATATTTAGTTCATTTAAAACTTTTAAAGCCAAATCATAACTTTCCGGATGAATTCTTGTTTTATCTAAAGGATTGATTCCATCTGTTATCCGTAAAAAACCAACTGCTTGTTCAAAAACTTTCGAACTTACTCCACTTAAACTTTTAATTTCATCTCGTGAAGTAAAAGCCTTCGATTGCCGAAAATCTAAAATACTTTGAATTGCTTTTTTCGTTAAACCAGAAATATAACTTAAAATACTAGCACTCGCCGTATTAATATTTACCCCTACTTCATTAACAATTTTACTAACGGTAAAAGCTAAAGCACTTTTGAGTTCCTTTTGGTTAACATCATGTTGATACTCCCCAACTCCAATACTTTGCGGATCAATTTTAACCAATTCGCTTAAAGGATCTTGGATCCGGCGTCCAATCGAAATTGCACTTCTTTTTTCAACTGTTAAATCTGGAAATTCACTGATAGCTAATGGACTAGCTGAATAAACAGAGGCCCCTGCTTCACTTACTAAATTATACAAAACTTGACTACCTTTAATAGCTTCGGCCACAAAGGCTTCACTTTCCCTTGAGGCTGTACCGTTTCCTATCGCAATAATGTCTACATGATATTTATTAATTAAATTTTGTAAAATTTCCGTACTTTTTAAAACTTCCTTTTTAGGTTCATGCGGAAAAATCGTCGCAATTTCTAAAACTTGACCAAGGGGATTTAAAACTGCCAATTTACAACCAGTTCGAAAAGCAGGATCAAAACCTAAAACAACTTTGCCTTTAATTGGTTTTGTCATTAACAAATGCTCCAAATTATCTTGAAAAGTAGCAATCGCTTTTTCTTCGGCTTCTTCAGTCAACATACTTCTAATTTCCCGTTCCACACTTGGCAAAATTAGTCTTTTTAAAGAATCTAAAATAGCTTCCTTAATTTCCGCAACAACAAACGAACTATCATTTTTAATAACTTTTCCTTCTAAATACTGTACAATCCGTTCCATATCATATTCTAAACTAACTGACAAAATTCCTTCTTTTTCTCCCCGATTCATGGCCAAAACTCGGTAATGTTTCGCATAGCGAATTGGTTCTTCTAAATCATAATACATCTCATAAACCTTTTTCTCATCAACTGCTTTTTTCTTTAATTTACTATGTAATTTACCATTAAAAAACAATTCTTTTTTAATAGCTTTTCGGTAATATGCATTATCACTTATCCACTCGCTGATGATATATTTAGCCCCTGTAATTGCTTCTTCCATTGGCATATCAAACTCTTTTGTTAAAGACTCCATGTCTCCTTTAACTGGAAAAGCCATCATTTTTTTAGCTAAAGGCTCTAAACCTTTTTTAATCGCCTCACTAGCTTTTGTTTTCTTCTTTTCTTTAAATGGTCGATATAAATCCTCAACTTCTGCCAATTTCTCACATGCCAAAATCGAATTTTCTAATTCGGGTGTTAATAAATCTTTTTCTTTAATTAACCGAATAACATCTTCTTTTCTTTTTAATAAATTTTCCAAATATTCATATTCCTTTTGAATAACCCGAATTTGTTCTTCATCTAAGGAACCCGTCGCTTCCTTTCTATAACGGGCAATAAAAGGAATTGTAGCTCCTTCTTCTAATAATTTTAAAACTGCTTCTATTTGCGATACCTTAACATTTAATTGTTTCGCTAAAACTTCTTTATTATTCATTTTCAAAACCTCCTATTTATGTTCATAATATAAAAGCTCATACTTTCCTTTTCGCGATAAATAAATTATTCCTCCAACCGCGATAAACAAGGCAATTACACTGACAATCTGGGCGACCTTAAAGCCACCAAGCATTAACGAATCAGTTCGCATTGCCTCAATGAAAAACCGACCCAAACCATACCATGCTAGATAAAAACAACTTTGAGTACCAATTTTGATTTTTTTAAATCTTCTTAAAATCATCACTATAATAAAACCTAATAAACACCAAATTGACTCATAAAAAAATGTCGGATGATAATAATTACCATTAATTTTCATCCCTTCAATGACAAAATTAGGAACATGAATCCTTTCCAAAAAGTCCTTAGCTACCAAACCACCATGAGCTTCTCCATTAAAAAAGTTACCCCAACGACCAATCATTTGCCCTAAAAAAACCGAAGGAATTAACATATCAATAATCTTAAAAAAATTTAAATTTTCCTTTTTACAATAACAATAAATCGTTAAAAGACCTCCAATTAAACCTCCATGTATGGCCAAACCACCTTCCCATATTTGCAAAATTGAGATGGGATTACTAGCATAAATACTCCAATTAAAAATAACATAATAAATTCTAGCTCCTAAAAAACCAAAAATTACCGTCCAAAAAGCTAAATTAAACATTGTATCGGTTTCATAATGAAACTTTTTACTTTCTTTTAAAAATAAAAAAATTCCTAAAAAAACCCCGATTAATAAACAAACAGAATAATATTTAACTTCTAATGGTCCAATTGTCAAAAACACTTTATCCATTATCTCACCTACATCTGTTAAAAGTATATCAAAAAACAAAGGATAATTAAATAAAAATGTTACACTAAAAGTTTCTAAAAAAACAAATAACTTTAATTATTTTTTCTTTATTTGTTTAAAAAATTCCTTTACGACCATTAATATTACATTCTTCCTTACTTTAAGTTTAATACTAAATTATTTTTAATCAAAAAATATCAACTTTTCTTAAAATTGATACTTATATATTTAAAACTCTAAACTATAAAAAGTTCTAGCTATCGTCTACAAAAACAAGCGTTACAATTATATACAACTTTAATCATAATTTTTCATAATGAGTCCACATTCTTAAAATGTAAATTTCTTTTTTCTTTTCATCAACTTCATATACAATTCTATGTTGTCTATTTATTCTTCTAGAATATAAACCAGATAATTCTCCAGTTAATTTTTCATAACTAGGTGGATAACAAAATGGGTCTTCAATCATTAAATTTAATATATTTTTACAATTCATATCCAAATTAGCATTTTTAAGACGCATTTTATCTTTTTCAGCTTGTTTAGAAAATTTAATTGTATAAAGATTACCATTCCTCATCTTTTTTATATTCCTTAGCAGTTTCCCAATTTTCGTTATTTCTTATGTCATTTATATTTTCAACATAACCTGGTATACTTGATAAAAACAAAGTTTCTTCTATATTTTTCCATTCATCTTCTGATATTAAAACAGCATTTTTTCCTTTTTTATTAACAATTGTAATTGGATTAAATCCAACATTTACATCTGATACTAACTGATATAAATTAGCTCTTGCATTAGTTATATTTATTGTACTCATATTTTCACCTCAATTTAATTATAACGTACTTTATTGCGTACGTCAAGGTTTTGTATTATTATATGTTGCTTTTATTAAAATGTCCTAAATTTCATCTTAAAAGATGGGACATTTACTTGTTTAATTAACTTATTTATTTCATATTTAAGCATGTTTCTATCATACTCACAATAACATTATTAAAAGATGTATCATTTTCCTTTGCAATTTTTTCAATTTCTTTAACCAAACTTTCCTTTAAATATAAGGTTTTATAGGTTGATGGATTCTTTTCTTTTGTTTTTTTAGGAACAAATTTCACTATATCACCTCTTCATTAATATTTTAATATATTAAAAAAATAAATGATAAATTAGAAATTTCTAATATAATTTTAAAATGTATGTTATAATTAAATTATAAGAAAATTAAGGAGGTGAATAAATTGAAAAAAATTTTATTAACTATTATTTTTGTTGTTATGGTTGTTGTTTTTACAGGATGCAGTAGAAAACAAAAATTCACTAATCATGAAGCTGTTGCATATACATCTTTGAGATTAGCAATCGCCCAAAGTGCAAATGCAGGTTTAGGAAAATTAGATAACGAATATTTAGATACTTTAAGAGCAGCAGTAAAAAAATTTGATAAAAACAGTGATTGGTTTGATAATTATTTAGAAAGCTTTTATGGATTAACTAAAGATACAAATGAAAAACAAATTGATTATATATGTAATAAAGATTATTGTGCAAAATTTACTGTTAAAACAAATGGTGTATATTATTATTTGATAGATTATTCATTTATTGAAAATGATATAAATGGTTACTATATTGATATAAATTAATATATGTTATAGAAATTTCTCAATAATTTTATTATGGTGACTTCTCAAAGTAAATACAACTGATAAATTAAGTAAATAAAAAACAAAAGTAAATGCAACTGAAAAATCGGCATATTTTTTACCGATTTTTTTTAACCAAATTAGTTATTCTCATTGTAAAAACAACCACATATTTACTTTGAGAATTCACACTAATATTATAGCTATCAATTTAAACTTGCAAAAATAATTAAGGCAGGTATAATAAACGCCAAGGAGGTTAATTATGAATAGTACATGGAATTTAACACAAGATTTAGTAAATAAACATTTACAACAAGACAAAGTAGATTTTTTTAAAGAAGGACATTATATTTTAACTAAAAATCAATATTTCTGTAATTTACTTTTAAATTCTTTACAAGTTAAAAGTCAACAAAATGACAATTACGTTTTAGTTGACACTTTAACGCAAGAACAATACATTGTTTATTATAACGAACTTCTCCAAGCCATATGCACTCAAAAAGAAAAAGTTATGGATTTAAAAAAAGAAACAAAAATTTTAGAAATGTTTTTAAGTTTTGACAAACAATTTTTTATGACTTTACAAAGTGATTTACTACGAATTGACAAACTATATTCTTATACTCAATTAGATATTAGTACTGATTTTTATAATTTTGAAAACGTTAAAAATTTCTTAAATCTAAATCCCTATTATCAATCTTTATGGCAACTAATTTCTAGTAGCGAGTTTCAAAGTCAAGTTAAACCCGATTTAAATATTGCTTCATTTATTCAATCAAATGTTTTTGCAATTCCTAAATGTCAAAGAATTGAAGTGACTTGGCCAAATAAAGATGTAATTATAACTAATTATCGAGTAAATGATTCTTTAACACCTCTAGAAAACCACACAGAAGAAATTAATAAAGCTTTAGAAACTGCTTCAATAAAACTTGTAAGAAAAGAGTGAAAAAATCCATTATTTCACTCTTTTTTATTTACCAACATGCCTGTAATTTGGTACATATTATTAATATTTCGTAACTTTAAAGTTATAGTATGTTTAACATATTTATCCGCATATTCAGTTACCGATGGATTTTGATAATTTACATAATCATTACTGTAAACTAAATCTTCATTTACTAAGTTTTGATCAAATTCTAAACAATCCAACTTTAATGTATATTCATCACGGTCCTCTGTCATCTCTTTAAATTTAATAATTAAGGAGTTAAACCCCCAATCAGAATTAATTACCCCATAAATATAGCCGTTTTTACGAGTAAAAGTTGGTTCACCTTCAACTTCAAAAGCATCATCATTATAAGTTGAATTTAATAAATTTTGATAGTATTTTTTAAAACCATCCTCACCAATTGCATAACCACCATTTAAATATTCTCCACTAGGACTTGTCCCAGGAATTTTTACAACTCCATATTTCTCTCCAAAATAATTAGCCATCGCAAAACCAAATTGAAATTCATCATAATCACTAGTTATTAAATTATTAGTTTGCCCAAGTTCTTCACAATCATCTTTACAATCGCTAGGTAAATAGGCTTCTTCAATTGAATTAATACTATACCTTAATGCTAAAGCAAAATTTTGCAAAGCATTATTTGCATCACTTTTATTAACTTTAACGTAAACAGTTTTGTCATTAGAAGGCTGTTCTGAAGATGGATTTTTTTTCTTTGGCTTATGATTAATAAGCATAAGCGCAAAAATAACGACAACGATAACCGAAATTAAAATTCCACCTCCAATAAGAGTTTTCTTTGATACATTATACAAGTAAACCACCATCCTATAATTTAATTAAATCATAGAATAAATAAAAATACAATTAAAATGAACAGAACTAATTATTAACTAATTTAGTCTTTTTGATAATAGTGTCCAATAAAAGATAAAGAACCATTTTCTAAAAATATTAAGTTTACACTTTTAACTTTCTTTAACAAAATAAAAAACAGAACTTAAATTTTTAAAGTTCGTTTTAAATCTTTCGAATTATTTATTTGGTCTAAAAAACATAAAGAAGCCTTCCAAACAATTTCTAAATCAAAGTCTTTTTTTATTAAATAAGCCCGATAATTATCAATAGCTATAATGCCAATTCCATAAACAATTTCATCATATTCTAAACTTTTTGCCATAATTAAATTTTCTTCCATTATAAACACCTCGCCCATTATTTTACCGTATTCCTAAATTAAAAGCATTATAAATTATTAAAAAATAGCCAAAAAAGAATAGAGCAATTTCTATTCTTCTTCATCTTCATTTTCTTGTTTTTTTTCTATTTCGGCAATGGCATCCTTTAATTCTTCGGCATTCATTTTATCATAGCCTTTAATTTTAAGTTCTTTAGCCTTTTCTTTTAATTCCTCAAGTTCTTTCATTTCTTTTAATTCATCAGCTTCTAAAACTTTACCATATTTTACAACAGAATCAATTTCTTCTTTAGTAATTGTTTCTCTTTCAATTAATGTATGTGATAACTTCATTACTAAATCTTCATTTTCTTTTAGAATTTTCTTCGCATTCGCGTAACATTCATTTATTATTTTCCGTGATTCTTGGTCAATTTCTAAAGCAACTTGGTCTGAATAATTTTTTGTTTTATTGTAATCTCGACCTAAGAATACATTTTCACTTGTGCTTGATTCATAACGAATTGGTCCTAAATCACTCATTCCATATTCTGTTACCATACTTCTTGCAAGTTCAGTTGCCCGTTTAAAGTCATCACTTGCCCCTGTTGTAATATCGTCTAAGAATAACTCTTCGGCAGCCCGTCCGGCTAAAGTACTAGTAATTGTGGCAATCATCTCACGTTTAGTATATCTTGTTATATTATCTTCCTTTGGTGTATAAGCTGTATAACCACCAGCCATGCCTCGAGGAACAATTGTAATTTTTTGAACTTCCATGGCATCACGAAGTTTTAAACCAATAACTGCATGACCTGATTCATGAACAGCCGTTAACCATTTAACATCATCACTAACTTTTCGGGAAGTTTTAGCAGGTCCCATTAAAACTCGGTCTGTAGCTTCATCAATATCTTTTAAAGTAATTTGATCTTGATCTTTTCGAACTGCTAATAAAGCGGCTTCATTTAATAAATTTTCCAAGTCAGCTCCGGAAAAACCAGAAGTTCTTTTACTAATACTTTTTAAATTAACATTTTTAGCTAAAATTTTATCTTTCGCGTGAACTTTCAAGATTGCTTCTCTTTCTTGCGTATCAGGTAGACTAACAGTAACTTGTCGGTCAAAACGACCAGGACGAAGTAAAGCTGGATCTAGGACATCCGGACGATTCGTTGCCGCGATGATTATAATACCTTCATTCGCCCCAAAACCATCCATTTCAGTTAATAACTGATTTAATGTTTGCTCACGTTCATCATGACCACCGCCAATTCCTGAACCTCTTTGACGACCAACTGCATCAATTTCATCAATGAAAATTAAGCAAGGTGCATTTCTTTTCGCTTCTTTAAACATATCCCGAACTCTTGAGGCCCCAACACCGACAAACAATTCCACAAAATCCGAACCACTTATAAAATAAAATGGAACATTAGCTTCACCAGCCACTGCTTTAGCTAATAACGTTTTCCCAGTTCCCGGAGGACCAACAAGTAAAACACCTTTTGGAATTCTTGCCCCTAATCTTTGGAATTTCTTAGGATTTTTTAAGAAATCAATTAATTCGGCAACTTCTTCTTTTTCTTCTTTTAAACCAGCCACATCGTTAAATTTAACTTTACCACCATTTTCACTTAATTTTGCCCGACTCTTTCCAAAATCCATGGAACCACGATTCGTACTGCTCATTTTAGCAAAAATGAAATAAGTAGCTGCAACTAATATTAATAAAGGTAAAACATTAACAACTATATATAGCCAAGAAATCTTACCTGGATCAGGATTAGTTTCATAAACTTTTAAATTGTTAGATTCGGCATACTTAATTATATTAGCCATTTGTTCTTCCACAACAGTGGTTTTAAAACGTTCATTATCTTTATAAGAACTTAATTTACCTTCCACATAATAAACACTTTCCTCACTGCTTGGGGTAATTGATATTTCGGTAACTGATTTATTAGCAATTTCATTCATTAATTCCCCAGTCGAAATATCATGAGGTTTCGTTATTCCCATATTTAAAATACTTAAAACCGCAAAAATAACGACCACTAAAATTAAATAAGGAAATAAATTTTTTATAGCATTTTGATTATTATTTTTTTTCATTAAAACAATTCCTTTCTTTCATATCTATATATTATATCATAATTTTCATTTTTTTCTCTATCATATTCTGATTTTTTAACCCCCAATATCCAAATTACTTTATTTTCACTATCTATCATAATAGGTACTTCATCTTTATCAGCAATTTTAGCATCAATAAGAATGTCTTTAACTTTCTTCGTTCCCAAAAGATTTTTAACTTTCATTTTCATTCCTTTTTGACGAGTTGTTATATAAAGTGGTAACTTAATTTCCTTAGAATTTAAATGAATTTCAAAATTACTTTTTTGTTGATAATCCAAAATTTTATAAACTATTCCTGTTGGCAAAGTTGTAATTTCCTTACATTCTATGCAATAATTTTCCTTATTTTTCTTTTTTTCTAAATAAAAGGAATTTTTATTAATTTTTAATTCATAATTTAAAGGCAACAGCAAAGTATTTTTTTTCCTTGGACCATTAAGAAACTTAATTATTTTTTCCACATCATTTTCATTACAGACATTTACCTTTTCTTGATATAGTTGTTTTAATTCTTTTTTTATAATTTCTTTTTGTAAAAATTCATCAAGCTTTATAAACTCTGTTAAATCATACTGACCATTTTTTTTAATTTTTTCTTCAACAGCTAAAATTTGTCTTTCAATATAATTTGTTACATTTTCAATTTCTTTACTTAGTTTGCTCATTTTTTTAAAAAATTGTTTTTCTTCTTTTTGCAACAAAGGAATTACTTGATGACGAAGGCGATTTCGCAAGTGATTATCTAAATCATTAGTTTTATCAATCGCATAAGGAATGTTTTGTTCCTTAACATAAGCCATTATCTCTTCTTTCGTAACAGATAAAAGAGGTCGGTAAAAACAAACTCCATCAATTACACTTACTTCCTTAATGCCTACCAAACTTTTAAGGGTACTTCCTCTTAAAATTTTCATAATAATTGATTCGGCTAAATCATTTAGGTGATGGGCAGTTATAACATAATCAGCCTGATATTGTTGTTGCAATTTTTTAAAAAAAGCAAACCGAATTTCCCGAGCTTCTTCTTCGGTAAATCTCCCCTTTCGATATTCATTAATTGTTAGTTGTTCAAATGTTAAGTTATTATTTTCACAATAACTTTTAACCATATCTGCTTCCTTATCACATTCTTCCCGAGTCTTGTGATTAACATGGGCGACAACGATTTTAATATCCTGCGGATAGTTTTTTAATAAATGCAGTAAAAACATCGAATCCGGTCCCCCTGAAACACAGACAATTACCTTCATCCCTTCTTTTAAACGTGACAACAGATTATTTTTTTTCATTTTTTCTCCTTTGAAACACGATTATTGTAGCAATTTCTTAATCAATATTCAAGTCCTTTTTAGCACTTTAAGACTTAGAGTGTTAATTTTCCCGAAGTAAGACATTAGCATTTAACTGTTCATAAGCATTAGTAATTATAATAAACGACCGCGGATCAAGATACATTATTCCTTCTTTAACTGCATAATAATCCCTTTTACTAACACTAGTCATAATTAATTTCTGCTTTTTTAATGAAAAACCACCTTTAACATTAAAAATTGTCATATCGTACGCGAAAGTTTTCATTAAATATTCCTCAACTAATTTCGGTTTTTCTGTATAAATATATAACACTTTATTATGATTTAATTCCAACATCGTTTTATTAGAAACAAGACTAATTAAAGAAATCATCACAATTGAATAAAGCATATTTGGAAAACCAAAGCAAAAAGCCGAAGCCAAGACAATCGAACCATCAACAAATAAAATCGACTTCCCCATCGGAATTTTATATTTAAGCTCAATAATTTGGTTTAAAATATCCGTTCCCCCCGAAGTAAAACCATTTTTATAAATTAAACCAGCTCCAAAACCAGTCGCCATTCCTCCAAAAACGGCAATTAAAACGGGGTCAAAATGACTTAAATCCAGAAAATTAGCCACCGGTTCTAATAAACTTATCAAAACTGGAAATAACAAAGCTCCAACAATAGTATTTCTGGTTTTTTCTTTTCCTAAAAAAACAAAACTTAAAACAATCAAAAAGATATTACCAATAAAAATTATAATACTTTCATTAATATGCGTATAATATGTCACAATTTGGGAAAACCCACTGATACCACCGGCTGAAAAACAAAATGGTTTTTGAAATAAATTAAAACTTAAAGCCATTATAACTAAACCCACAATTACCCCAAAATAATTTTTCAATTTTTTATTCATTATAATCACCTTTTAATAAAGATTTCATAATTTCTAAAAGATCGCCACCTAAAACTTGCATCGCATTACTAGTTGTATAACCACTTCGCAAATCCTTAACTTGCTTATAAGGTTCTAAAACATAATTTCGGGATTGACTACCAAAATTAATATTAAGAGCCTCCCCTTTAATTCTCGACATTTCTTCCGCCTTTTTTTCTTGTTCTAATTGATACAATTTACTTTTTAATAACTTCATCGCCATATCTTTATTTTTCATTTGGCTTCGTTCATTTTGACAAGTAACGACAATTTTCGTTGGTAAATGCGTTATTCGCACGGCTGAATTAGAAGTATTAACCGATTGACCACCGGCTCCCGAAGAATGATAAACATCAATTTTTAAATCACTTTCATTAACTTCTAAATTAATTTCTTGGTTTATTTCTGGGGTTACCGAAACAGAAGCAAAAGAAGTATGCCGTCTTTTGTTAGAATCAAATGGCGAAATTCGGACTAATCGGTGAATTCCAGTTTCGTTTTTAAAATAGCCATATGCATAATGACCTTTTACTAAAATTGTTCCACTTTTTAAACCCGCTTCTTCGCCTTTTTGTTCTTCAATCACTTCATAACTATAATCATTTTTTTCACAAAAACGTTCATACATCCTTAATAACATAGAGGCCCAATCACAAGCTTCCGTTCCACCTGCTCCCGAATGAACTTCTAAAAAACAATTACAATTATCAAACTCCCCATTTAATAAAGTTGAAAGTTCTAAATTTTCTAATTGTTTTTCTAAAACTGGCAACTCATCAACAAT
Organism: uncultured Bacilli bacterium; assembly: GCA_947626425.1. GTDB lineage: Bacteria > Bacillota_I > Bacilli_A > RF39 > UBA660 > Ventrenecus. Next base: position 15,690 of record CANQRX010000021.1, read on the forward strand.
TTCCGTAATATCAGATTCATCTACCATAGCCAATAATTCTAAATTATCAACAATAGCCTCTTTAACTTTGTTATACTCCAAAACAACTTTCTTTAAATCACTCAATTCTTTACTAATCGAGGTTGCTTTTTCACTATCATTCCAAAAATCAGAACTATTATAAATCTTTTCTAAATCATTAATTTTAATTTGCAAAGTTTCTAAGTCAAAGCGACCTCCCAATATTTAAAATTTGTTTTTCTAAATTTTTTAAAATATTTTCAACTTCTTTTTTATTCATGCCTTATCCTCCATTTTTTTATTATTTTATTTCCTCTAAATACTTATTTTCATTTCCAACAAAAACAACTAAGTATTTCTTTAAATTGTTTATTTCTAAATTATAACTTATTAATTGTTCTTTTCCTTCTTCAATTTTTTCGTTTAATAAATTCTCATTAAACTCATTTTTCTTAATGTATTTAAATTCAATCATTATATTGTATTTTACCATATCATCATTACTAAAAATCATTAAATCAACATAACCCATTCCAACTGGATACTCCGTTTTAACATTTAAAGCAGGATGTTTTAATAAGGTATAATATAATAATTGAATATACTTTTCATCAAACCTCATAAACGTTCGACTACCTAACTCAGTTAATATTTCACTAACATAATTAGTTAATTTTTCTATTTTTCCTTCATAAAATATCTCTAAATTTATTGCCCCAATTTTTTCTTTATTAATTACGATATTATATTTATTTTTTAGCATATCTAAAAAATAATTATTATAAGTTTCTTTCATTATTTGGTTAGGTATTGTTAAAATCATTTCTTGGGTTATAACATCAAAATCTTTAATTGTTAAATAACCAAAATAATATAATAAACTTACTAAAACATCTGATGTTATATTTTCTAATAAATTAAACTTATCAACTAAACTTCCCTTTATTTCATCAGTTTTTAATATTTTTTCAATTATTTCTAAATATATATTATTATTTTTAATTTTTAAAATATTATCAATTTTTCCATAATTTACAAC
>CANQRX010000022.1 GCA_947626425.1 uncultured Bacilli bacterium
ACCACCTTATTATGTTTTTATTATATCAAAAAAACTTTGCGAAGAAATATTTATTTAAGTTTGCTCTTTTTAGCTGTGCCGGTTAATTTTAATTGCCAATAAATTTTATCGTGTGTTATAATTTACTTAGTTAATGTCCTCGTAGCTCATCTGGATAGAGCAAAAGTTTCCTAAACTTTAGGTGGTAGGTTCGAGTCCTATCGGGGACACCATTATGTTTTAATCCTCGTAATAACGAGGTTTTTATTTTGCCTTGGTCTTGTTTGTTGTTTTTTTAAATAAAATCTTTCATTTTTTTGCTAGGCAACTTGTTTTTATTAAAAAAAGAAAATACACTTGGTACTTTCCATTATGCAACTTCATAAAATTGCCGAAGTTTTTTTAAACTTTTTTGTTCATAACGCGAAACCATAACTTGAGTCATATTCAATTTTTTCGCTATTTCACTTTGAGTCATATCTTTAAAATAACGATAATTAATGATTTTTTGTTCTTCGGGATTAAGCATTGAGATTCCTTGTTTTAAATCAATTTTATCCTCAATTGAAACACGTTCTTGGCTAGCTATTTTTTCGTAGTAATCTTTATTTTCATATACATCACTATCAAGACTAATCATTTCATTATTTGAATTAATGGCTTCGTAAATTATGGAAACATCCAAATCTAAAAATTTCGCAATTTCTTCGTACGTGGCTAAGCGATTTAATTTCTGACTTAAGGTATTTTTAACAATTTCAATCTGACGGGCTAATCTTAGCATATCTTTACTTACTTTTAATTTATGTGATTTATAAACACAATCATACATTTCACCATAAATGTAATCATAAGCATAGGTTGAAAATTTTGTTGTTCCATTCCGTCGATAGTTTTTATAAGCTTTTAAAACCCCCATACATCCAGCCTGAAATAAATCTTCAAAGGAAACATTATAAAATTTTGTTGCAATTTTTTTAATTAAAGGGACATTAGCTTTAATAATGTCTTCTGTATTCATTAAACCTCCGCTTTTCTTAAATTTACGATTTTAAAATGATAACCTAATAAACTTTCTTTGATTGATTTTTTCATGTTACATAATAGAAAATTACCATGTTGTTTTTTCATTTGAATTTTCGTGTTTAGTAAAGCGTATTTTCCTTCTAAATCCACTTTTTTTAATTTACTACAATCACAACATAATTTTTTAATGTCATTTTTGATGATGTAGGGAATTAAATAGTCTTCGATTTGATGAGTATGCCTTTTGGTTAATCTCCCTTCTAGATGTGCGTACAACGTACTCCCTTCTTTTCGAATATCAATAAAAAACATAAAATCACCTTGCCTATTTTAATATAGATTATTTTTTTTCTTGTTTAAACAGTTTCGACAAAAATAGCTAAAAAAAAGATGTTACTTATTAGTAACACTAGCAATTTTTTCTTGGGCATCTTTTACGATGTTTTCATCAGGAATCATGACATATCCATAGTCTTCAGGGAAAGTATAAGTTAACTCACTAGAACCAGTTCCCGTTAAAACTTGACTGTCAACTTGCCATGGACTCATCGTTTCAAGTTGATTTTGAATAAAAGCTGTAATGCTTGATAAATCTAAATTAGTTTCAAAATTGCCTTCGATAGCCCCTAATAAAGAAGCATATTTAGTTAAGATATTTTTTGATAAACATTTATCTAACATAGCTTTTATTACTTGTTGTTGATGACGAGCTCGACCAATATCCCCTTCTCTTAGTTCATAACGTTCACGACTATAAGCTAAGGCTTGGGCTCCATCTAAATGGGCTGGACCCTCTTTAAATTCATAATATATCTGGGTGCCATCTTCTTCTAAATAATTCGCATTAAAATCAAAAGGAACATCAATATCAATTCCGCCTAATGTATCAATTATTTTAACTAAGGAAGTAAAATTGATTTTTAAGTAATAATTAATTTCGGTATCTAATAAATCTTCAATAGTTTGAACCGTCATATCAACCCCATGCCGACCTGCATGCGTTAGTTTATCTTTTAAACCAGTCGTGTCATGAAGTTGAACGTAATAATCACGAGGAATTGAAGTTAACAATATTTGATGCGTTAGAGGATTAATCGTAGCAAGAATATTAACATCGCTTCGGGCAACTTTCGATAACTCACCATATGTATCAACCCCAGTTATATAAATATTAAAAGGTTCTTTCGTTATTTCCACATCTTTTTTGATGTCTTTAACAGGAGTTTCAATAGAAAAAGAATCAATAACGATAGTTTCTTCTTTGAAATCGTGTTCCATTTCTTGATATAAAGATTTTTCTTCATCTTCTAGGACAATGGCATCAACATTATCTTCTAATAAATCATCAATTAAAGATGAAGTTGATTCAAAAATTTCTTTGGAATAAGTTATTTCTTTTTTTAAAGAGCTTTCCATTTTGGCGACGGCTTCATTATCCATAACATAAGCAATCGTTTTATTATTTAAATCTTTTAAAGTTCGATAATTTCCATCTTTTAAAGCAATTACATGATAAGTTTTTTGTTCAACGTTTAAAAAGTTAAGGTTGTGAAAAAAATCTAAGGTTGCATGTTGATAGTTGATACCAACACCAAACATAATGGTTAAACCAAAAGCTAAAACCGTTCCCAACATCCGCATTAAATAGTTTTTACGACTTAAAAAGAAATACAAAAAGGCATTTATAAATAATAAAACAACTCCCATTATTGTTAAATACGACTCGGGGAAAATATTTAGTTTAATAAACATGACAAAAAAGATAATACTAACAATTAAAGTTATTAAACTAAAGCTTTTAAAAATAACCGATTTTTTTAATCGTTTTTTATGGACAAGTTCTTTATTCATCGTATCACCTATTATAATTATAAAATAAAAAAAAGAGAAAACTACCCTTTTTTTATCACTTGACAACATTTTTCTTAAATTTGACAACTACACTTTTAAACGAGTTTTACCACCAGTTATAATTTTTAAATTGCGATATAAATAATCAATAATATTAGCCTTTAATATATCTTCGGTTATTGTTATATCAACTTCATCAATGACTTCATTATTAGAAATAACTTTGGCTTTACCGACTGAATCTCCTTTTTTAATAGGGGCTTTTAATTTATCAACCACAATTTCAAAAGAATAACTAGGTTTTTCTTCATTTTTGGTTATTAATTTAACATAATCATCTTTTAAAACTAAATCGGCAGTTTCTTTTTTACCAAACTCTACTCTTTTAGTTCCTAAAACATTTTCTTTTTTAAAAGCTGTGTATATTTCGTAAGTATTAAAACCATAGTTTAAAAGGTTGGTCGTATCAGTGCTTCGTTCATCAGAAGAATTAACTCCCATGACTACCGAAATTAAACGCATTTCATTTTTTTTGGCAGTAGCTGTAAGACAATAACCGGCATCTTTAGTAAAACCTGTTTTTAAACCATCAACTCCTTCGTAAAAGCGGACAAGTTTATTAGTATTAACTAACCAAATACTGGAACCATCATTTTTTTGTAAATAATCTTCATAAATACTTGTAAATTCTAAAATTTTTTGATGTTTTAATAATTCCTTGGCCATCAAAGCCATATCCCTTGCCGAAGAATAATGATTTTCCGTATCTAGGCCATGCGGATTAGCAAAATGAGTATTAGAAAGATGTAATTCTTGGGCTTTATTATTCATCATTTCCACAAAGCCATCAACTGAACCCCCAATTTTTTCGGCCATAGCCACGACCGCATCATTTCCACTTGCAACCGCAATTCCTTTTAATAATTCTTTGACCGCATAAGATTCACCTTCTTGCAAGAAAAGTTGACTTCCTCCCATACTTGAAGCATTTTTACTAATTGTAACCATTTCCTCCATTTTTAACTTGCCATTATCAACCGCTTCCATAATCAAAAGCATACTCATAATTTTGGTCATACTCGCGGGCGGAAGTTGTTCATCAGCATTTTTTTCATATAGAACTTGCCCCGTCGAAGCTTCAATTAAAATGGCACTTTTACTGCTAGGTGTTATATCAATTTCAGCCATGGCTTCATTCATAAAAAGAAATAGAAAAAAGAAGAAACTAATAATTTTTTTCACTTTTGACACCTCATTAAATCGTATTTAAAAAGGTATTTTTTTATGCTTAAACATGATATAATTAGATAAGGAATAGGAAGTGTGTTATGAAAAAATTGGTTTTAATTTGTTTTGTCTGTTTAATCGCGGGAGGCGGTTTTATATTCCTCTTTAACCGCCATCAAAAAAGCAAAATTTTAGCTCAATATAGTGAGGAAGCAAGGCCCAGTATTAAAGCAACAAAAATCAAAGATTACAATAAAACTTTAGATGTTATGGCCTCAAGTTCTTCCTATAATAAAGATCATATTGATTCTTATTTAGAAATTGAATATGTTTCCCAACCCGATTTTCCTAATAAAGTAGAAACACTATTAAATAAAAATTATAAGCCCGAAGAAATTAATAAAATTTTTGCTTCCTTAAGTGAAACAAATGTTACCAAACTATTGAATAAAGATTACCTAGACTTAAATAATTTTTATCAGATAAGTAATTTTGATGTTGATTTATATGATGAATATATTGCTTATCAAAAAGAAAAAAATTTAGATTGGGATAAAGCCGTTACTTATGTTAATTTACATTTAAACCACAATTTTTATGAAAATATTGAAACTGTTGAAAATCCCGATGATTTACTAGTTTTAGTTAATAAATTTCATGCCCTACCTGCCGATTACGAACCAGATGATTTAGTTAATGTTGGGCAATATTCATATAAAATGCGGAAAGTTGCCGCTGAGAGCTTAGAACAATTAATGGCGGCCGCAGCTTTGGAAAATATGAATTTAATTCCTTTTAGTACGTACCGAAGTTATGATTATCAAAAAGGCCTTTATGAGTATTACTTACAAACCGATGATGTTAGTGTGGTTGATACTTATTCGGCAAGACCAGGACATTCCGAACATCAAACTGGTTTAGCTTGTGATATAAGAAGCAGTGTGTTAAATGATAATTTAACAGATCATGATTACCAATGGATGCTTGATAATTCTTATAAATATGGCTTTATTGTTCGGTATCCTAAAGGCGGAAGTGAAATAACGGGTTATGTTGAAGAGCCTTGGCACATAAGATATATTGGAGTTGAACATGCCACCAAGGTTCATGATTTAGGAATTACTTATGATGAATATTATGATTTGTATTTGAAAAAAAGTTGAAAAATTAATTTCAACCTTTTTTTAACACTTGGGTCCAGTGACTAAATGACGAAGACTGCTTCCTACATAACGACCAAGATCGATAATATAGTCAAGAGCTTGAACAATGTATTTGCCATAATTAATAAGCCAGCTTACGGAACCACCTTCAATTTTAATTAAAGCATCACTATTTAAAGGCATCTACTCACCTCCTTTCTTCTAATTTTTTTTACCGACAGCTAAATGGTCTAGCTAAACCGTCTAATAAACCAGTGATAAAAGATGCAGCCGCGGCCACAAGTGCAAGAACATTAAAATTAATTGCTCCACCTTTTACATTTGCTAAGGTTTCATTATTTAACATTGGTATCACCTCCTTTCCATGTTTTTAACATAAGCTTTAGTAAACTTTCTTCACTTTGTTTAATCCGAGCCTTTAAAACTTGATTATTTTTGACTTGTTTTTTTGAAACAGTTAAAGTTACCACATTAACTATTTGATTATTGAGATAACTTGGTTCATCAAAAATAACTTTTAATATTCGTTCTTCTTCAGTAAAAATAATTTTGGTTTTGGTATCTAATTGAATATTTAAATAGGCACTGACTACCGTTTTAAAAGTGCAAAAATTTTCCTTATCAATGCAACTAACAATTCCTTCCAATTCCAGATATTTAGGAATTTTGATAATTGCTAAACTACTTATAAAAGTACTAAAAAGTAATAAGATAAAAATAATTTTTAAAAGCAAAATTTTCGAAAAAGGTTTATTTAAGTTATAAATCAATAGTAATCACCTCATCAAACTTAATTTTAGTTTTTTTGTGACTGATATAAATTAAGGTTTTGCCTTTTAAAAACTTTTTAATTTTTTTTAAAATAGATTCTTCTAATTCTTGATTTACTTCACTTAAACATTCATCTAAAATGTAGGCGATGGATGGATTTAATAAAGCTCTTGCCAAAATAATCCGTTGCGTCTCGCCCCCTGATAAATTGGGGTTAGTAATGTTTATGTAATCTTGATAGCGAAATGGTTTATTACAGACAATTGGTTCTAAATGACAAATAAGACATATTTCATCAAAGACTTCTTCAGGAACACGTCGACCAAAAAGAATATTTTCTTTAATCGTGCCATTGATAAGTTTTTCATTTTGACTTAAATACGTAATATTGTGACGAATTGTTCCTAAAGAATAATCTTTAATATTTTTATCATTTAAAAGAATTTGCCCTTCAAAGTTTTGTTCTTCTTGAAAAATTAATTTACAAACCGTACTTTTGCCACAGCCACTAGGGCCATCTAATAAAATATGTTTTGAACTTGGAATAAGAAAATTAAGATTTGCAAGGTTATTTTGAAAACCATTATAAGAAAAACTAACATTTTGAAACTCAATTTTAATTTTTGATAATTCTTCATATTCTTCTAAACTTTCCGTTTTTAAAGACGAAAAATCGCTAATTTTTCCTAATAAGCCTTTTAAATAGTAATAGCTTGGCAATAGTTCAATTAATTTTTTTAAAGGTTCGAGAAAATTGGTCGTAATCATTTGAATTAATAAAACATCATAAATTGTTAAAGTTTGCTTTCCAACTAAATTTAGACTATAGATAAAACTTCCAAGTAAGGTTAATTGTAAACAACAAGTTTTACTCATGCTTTGTCTGCGTAGTGTATCGTTTATTTGAAAATCTTTATTAGTATATTGAAGTAAACTTGTAGTTAAACGATTAAAAATAAAATTGGTTTGATTTAAGTGCTTCATCGAATTAAAAACATCGATGTTTTCGGTTAAGGCAGTATTCCATAAGCTTTCTTCTTCTAAATCTTCTAAAATTAAGCGATAAATTTTATGGCTAGAAATTAACGAAAGAAAAAGATAAATCGTAAATCCTCCGATTAAAAGGAAGGTGACTTGTTCATTAATATTAAATAAAATAAGCAAAGCAATTAAGGATAAAATTAGGTCAAAAAAACAGGTATAAAATAGCTCAGTAAAACCATTTTGAATAGTTTCAGTTTCTTTAATTCGGGTTAAAATTTCCCCTTTTGAGTAACTGTTAAAAGAGGCCATTGGTAAGGATACAAGATGTTTTAAAAAAGCAAAGATTAATTTATTTTTAACATTTTTATTCAAGGTAATTTTTAAATGGCTACTTAAAGATTCAAAACTAATTTTGATAATAACTAGACTTAGATAAAATAAAGCAATGGTTGTAAAAATTTTTGGTTGAAAATAGCTTACTTGATTATAACTTAATTTGGAAAAAAAGTTTTCAAAAATTTGGCATATAGTAATTAGAATACTAAAGAAGATGGCAAAGATTAAATATTTTTTTTCTGTTTCCAATATTTTTAGTAAATGATTTATAACACTTGGGTGTTTAGGAAGACTGGGAATTTGGCTTTTAGGATAACAAGTAATGATAATGTTGGTCCAATTTTTAAGAAATTCATCTTTCTTAATTTTTATTTTGCCTTTCGCTGGATCCATTAAAGTAAAAGTGTTGGCTTTATAACTTAATAAAACAACAAAATGATTAAGGCCATTAGAATAATGGAAATGGACAATTGCTGGAAGTGGGTATTTGGCAATTTCCTCCGCGGTAATTTTAAAACCATAAGCTTGAAAATTATATTTTTTTAAGGTTTCAATTAAATGATAAGCACTTGTTCCATCTTTATCTACGTAGGCATCACTACGCAGTTGTTCAAGAGGTACATAACCTTTATAAAATTGAATTATAGAAGAAAGGCAACAAATTCCACAGTCTTTTAAATCACGTTGTTTAACTATTATATTCATTTTAAAATCATCTTCTTTCTACTTATATATATCTATAAAAGAGATGATTTCCTTTTTTTAGTCAAAAAAAACTATCACGATATTTCGTGATAGCATTTTAATTAGCTTTTATTTTTTGAATATAATTATTTACTTTTTCTGTCCATGTACTACTTTCCGCATATTTTGGACCAATAGCTTCTGGTGTTGTTAAACCCATTGATACATAATTTCTTGAAAGGTTACTAATCATGGCCTCAATTCCACTTTCCAGTGTATCAAAACTTCCGTAAGCACCACATCCACTACCTTTCATGCCACCAACGTTATGACAACTTTTTACTAATTGACTGCAAGTCCAAGAACAACCAGTTTCTAGTAAGCTAATTGCAACAGCAAGGTATGGATCAACTCCATATTTTATAGCATTACTAGCATAAACCATTCCATAACCTGATAAGTCACTTGCTAAACTTCGATCTAACTTGGCAGCTAATTCTTCTAAAGTTAAGCCATCGTATACGGCAACTGGTGAAGCAGCTGCAAGGGTTACAACTTCAATTTCTTGTTTTAATGATAAAAGTTCATTATCATCAAAAAGATGCTTATTGCTATCTAGCAATCCCTTTTTTATTGCCACTGATTCAAATAAAGTATTGCCAATTGTTGTAACAGCGGCAGTTGGTTGTAATACTGTTATTTGTGTTATCCGCATAGTTGTAAATTTAAAACAGCTTAATGCGATAATTGCTAATAAAATAGCTTTTATCGACGGTAATTTTTTCATTCTTTTCCCATCCTTTAATTTTTCCGGAAGCACTTACATTATACTAAACTAATTAAGTCTTGTCAAATTTCGACCCCTAAAATAGGCAAACTATTGTTTTCTTTTTAGGGTGTGATACCCCTATTTAATACTATTTTAAAGTTTTAAAAAAATTTATAATTTATCTGCCAAAAAAGAGAAAAGTAATGATAAAAGCAGCAATTATACCACATAAATCGGCAGTTAAACCAGCAACTAATGCATGCTTAGTTTTCGTTACTTTTATTGAGCCAAAGTAAAGAGCTAGAACATAAATTGTGGTATCAGTGCATCCTTGTAGGGTTGAAGCAAGGCGCCCAACAAAGGAATCAGGTCCATAAATAGAAAAAATATTGTTCATAATAGCTAGAGTTGCAGTTCCGGAAATAGGTCTTATAAAAACCATCGGTAAAATATTAATAGGAATACTTAAAGCATTTAAAACTGGATTTAAAAAGGAAAAAAGGAATTCTAAAAAATGAGAATTTAAAAATAAATTTATAGCAAAAACCATCGCAATAACGGAAGGTGCAATATGAAATGTGGTAATTAAGCCATCTTTCGCTCCGTTTAAAAATGAATCATAAATATTAGTTTTTTTAATAATTGCATAAAGTAAAACTCCCATTACAAAAACTGGTACGATATAAATTGATATTGTCCTCATTTTTTTCTCCTTTTAATATAATCAAATGTTAAACCGGCAATGCTAGAGCATATGGTTGCTAAAAGACTTGTAATAATGATTTCTGAGGGATTGGCGCTATGATACATCGTTCGCATTGCAATAACTGTGGTGGGAATTACGGTTACTCCCGCCGTATTTAAAATCAAAAAAGTAACCATTGCATCAGTAGCTGTATCTTTTTGGGGATTATCTATTTGCATACATTCCATGGCTTTTAAGCCAAATGGTGTGGCGGCACTTCCTAGCCCTAGAGCATTTGCCGCGATATTAGAAGCAATAAACCCTAAAGCTGGATGATCTTTTGGTAAACTTGGAAATAATTTGGTTAAAACCGGTTTTACTAAATTAGAAAATTTATTTAATAAACCAGAATCTTGAGCAATTTGCATAATTCCCGACCATAAAACTAATAAAGGCAACATTTCCATTAATAAATTTATTCCATCTAAACCGCCTTTTAATAAAGTATTGTTTAAAGTTTCTACATTACCTGTAAAAAACATAAAAACAATTGCAACTAATATAAAAGCACCCCATATTTTATTTACCATTTTAATAACCACCTTAAAAATTTTTTAAAAAAACCCTCTTTTTTTATTTGTTCATCGTTCTTTACTTTTCGATAAATTTTAACACTTCCTAATAAATCATCTTTTAAATAGACATTAGCCACCCCTGCTTCTAATTTTTTCTCGTCGTTTATTTGAAAATCAATTTTTATTTGACTTTGTTCTTCTTTAGTTAATAAGGCATAAAATTTATCTTTCAAGTAATATTGATTTTCATTACTAGGTTCGACAACCGTTTCTTCATCAAGTAATAAAACTCGCTCATAATTTTTAAATATCTTTTCATGCAACTCTTTGTGATCGGCAAAGTCATTTCCATCATTTAAGGTTACAACAATTGTTGTTTTATCATTTTCTTGAGCCGCAGTTACTAAAGTTCTTAAAGCCTTTTTAGTATAACCAGTTTTTCCTCCTAAAAGTTTATCATAAGAAAATAGTAATTTATTTTTATTTTTCCAAACATAGGTTTTTCCAGTTGTTTGAGCTTTATAGTTTTGGGTTTTTATTATTTCTTTAAAAACTTCATTTTTTAAGGCATATTGCATTAAAAGAGCCATATCATACGCAGTTGAAGTATTAGATCCACCATTTTCTTCTTCTAGTCCATGATTGTTTACAAATACCGTATTGCTCATTCCAATTTCATAAGCCTTTTCATTCATTTTTTTGACAAATGAAGGCATATCACCGCTTACTAAATAGGCAATTTCAATTGCAGCATCATTTCCACTTCTAAGCATTAAACCATATAATAAATCTTTTAAAGATATTTCTTCGCCTAGTGATAAATAAATGGCACTTCCAAAAGATTTTAAGACTTCATTTCCAACTTTTATTGTGGCATTGATATCTTTATTTTCTAGAGCAATTAGGCAAGTCATAATTTTGGTTGTACTAGCTATCAACTTTTCTTTATTGATATTTTTTCCATCTAATACCCGCCTTGAGTCAGCATCCATTACTATATAACTTTCGGCTGATATAGCTTTTATGGATATTGGAAATAAAAGAAGAACTAAAAAAAGCAACCATTTCATTTTTAATCACCTAAAAAATTGTATGAAAAAAAATAGATAATTAGTCCTAAAAAACACATAGGAAAGAAACGTTTTTAACATAAATATTTTTAAATTAAAAAAACTATTGAACTTAATCAATAGAGTGTTATTTAAAAATACTAAATAGTTTGCCATTTTTTTCAGAATGATTACCTCGGTCTAACCGATCAAAGCCCATTTTAATTAATAAAGTTTTTAATTGAGCATAATTATCAAGTTTATCATCAAGGTAAGGAATATTAAAATATACTTTACTTCGTGATTCATGTTCAAAATCAGAAACATCTTCATTATTTAAAACACTGCGATTTAATATTACTTTTTTGCCTTTTAGTTTTTCAAAAATGGCTTGGTCATGCCGAATTAATTTGTTTAATTTAATTAAACCTGGTTCAATTAAATATAAAATATCTGTACATAATGATTCGTTACCACCATCATTTAAATCAAGTAAAATAACTTCCGCTTTTGAATTGGAATTAATAAAACTTCTTAATTCAGATGTTGTTGTATGTCTTAAACTTCGATCGTTTAAAAAGATAAAATTATTAGTATTAACTTCAGCAGCGACAACTCGATAGCATTTTTCTAATTCTCTTTTTAACATATACGTTAAAGTTGTACTACCAGCATGTTCAGTTACATTTTTAATACCAATAATTTGTTGTTCCATAATTGATGATTTAACTGGTACGGGTTTAATTTCTTCATCCATTATAAAACTTTTTTTAGGAGCTTTTTCTTCCTCTTTTGGTGATGGTTTAGGAGAAGAATCAACATTATTTAGTTGATGATAATGGGCAACATCTTTATAGGTATTAGGATTATCAATTAAAAAACTTACGGCATCAATATTTCTTGTAAAATTATAAATACCCATGGAAACTAATGACGATAAATATCTTGGACTATTAACAACTTCAGAATCATCTAAAAGAAGAATGACTTTACTCATGTCCATATTAACTGATAACTCTTGAATAGTTGAAATATCTTGATAATTCGCTATAGCTGTAATATCTAAAATCATTTTATTATAAAAAAAATTGCTAAATTGCATAATAAGTTCTTCAGGAGTAAAAACCCCTGAAACACTTTTAATTATATCAATGTCTAAAGAATTCAATAATGTTTCATATTTATTTACAACTTTTACATTCATTAATTTTCCTCCTTTATACTTTCATATTTTCTAATGTATCTCGTGGATTGTTTACATTAATTGAACTTCCGCTTATAGTAAAAGTTATTAAATCACCCACAATTGGTAAATTAAATCGTAAAAATAATTTGACGTGATATTTAGAACGATTTCCTAAATGAGGTGATTTGGTACTTTCTTTGCCAATACAATAAAAATATTTTTTATTTGAATCAACTTTTTCTAATTCAGTATTATCTAAACTAGCCATACCATATTCATTTATATTTGGATCACATTTATGCATAGTACCGTAATTATTAGCTTTTAAATAATTGTTAATTATTTTTAATGATTCATCTTTGACACCTTCATATTTTTCAATCATGGTTAACATTTCATTTTTTAGTTTAAAAACTTTAGTATAGTTAATAGTTAATGCTAAAAAGCCAACAAATATAAGCATAAAGACAATCACTAGTTGTAAAAGCCATGTTCCACCTATTGATTCTCTCATAGTTCTCCTCCTAATATCAATTTAGTATCACCAGCTAATTGAAATTTAAAAAGAGTGTTAAATATTGGCAAGTCTAATTGATAAAAAACCACAACTCGATAATAAGCCATTACAGGCAATTCATCATTAATGCAGTTACTACCCCCACCACAAGAATTATTCATTATCGTTTGACTACTATTAATTTTAGTAATGCAGAAAGCAGCATTAGAATCACTTGGCTTACCATCCCTTGTATATCCAGTATAAGAACTATCTGGACATTTACCTACAGTTCGATAAGCACTTTCTGATAAATACTCAACTATCTCATTAATGGCACTTTTATCACTTCCAGAATCATCGGCCATACTTCCTATTTCAAAACCATTATGAGTTTGAATACTTTGAATTATTTTGTCTTTAACGTTAAATGCCTTGGAACGATTAATCGAAAGACACATAAAAGCAGTGAAAAGTAATATAAAGGCTATTACAATTTGAAATATCCAAGTTCCACCTATCGCTTCTCTCACAATTTATACTCCCTTCCTATTAACCCTTCCAAACACATTCAAACGGTTCGCTTTTGACACCATTTTTTATGGTATAACATTTTACTTTTTGACATCCTCCTGATGGACAACCTTCACATATTGCTTTAGAACATTGTGTAGTATAATTTAAATTTTGTCTAATCATTGGCCAAATAGTAAAATAGAAAAAGGCCGTAAAAACTCCCACAATGCCTAATACGACTACTCCCATGTTAAGTTCTCCTTGAGCCTCTTTCATTTTTAGCCTCCTCGTCTATTTTAATTCTTTTGAGTACAAGTTATATTACTACAACTGTTATCTTTTCGACAGTAATTGCAAGTGTATGTTGTTCCTCCATCTCCTAAAACTCCACATGAAATGTATCCTGCACTGTTTGTCGCACCTTGTGTTAAACCAGGTGCTGCATTGGCGCATGCTGATGACGAAATCAATGAATTTTGAATAGATGGCCAAATAAATGCATAAAAGAATGCTGCCACAGCTGCAATAGCTACAACAGTGATTACTGTAACATTTAATTCACCAGTTGCTTCTTTCATATATTATTTCCTCCATTTCTATATTTCTTATTATAACTTTTTTATTTAAAATTATCAACTGATAAAACGATAAGATTGGCTTTTATTATTTTTTTCTTTTAAAATTAAGTAAAATTACTGTTAATAAACTTAATAAAGATATAACTATGCCAATATTTAAACCTTTAATGTTATACATAAATTCAATTTCGTGCTCCCCTTCGCTTACATCAAGTCCAATTATTCCATTTAAAATTTTAGAGTAATTTTGTTTATTTCCATCAACTTTAATAATTATATTTTCATCATAAGGAATTGTCAAAATAAGAAAATTTTTTTCATTAGTTGCTTTAAAATTTCCTGTAAATCCATTTTTATTTATTTTAATATTTTCTATAATACTTTGGTTTAAATCATTAATAGCATCTATAAAATTTTGTTTTTTAACATAATAAGCATCTTCATATTCATTAATTATGTATTTTATTCCTACTGGAATTGTTACTTCAATTTTTAAAACATCTCCCTTTTTTAATTCAGACTGATAATAGCTTGTTTCTTTTCCGTTTAATGTTTCTTTGACTAAATCATCAACCACAAAAATAAGTCCATTTTGTAAATTTGGATAACGTTGCCCTAAACCATAATTAAAATTTGCATAACAATCTTCTGGTATATAGTATTCAAATATAACGATCCCATCTGTACTATCATCTATTGGCTTTAATAAATTCATATCTTTTTTGACATTATTTAAAGTTATTTTTGGTTGTAATTTTTTTAGTGATAATTTGTATTTATCACCTGTTAAAACGTTTAAAATATCAGTAAGTGATGCATCGGATAAATTTGAGTTATTTTTGGGATTAACTAAAAATCCTAAACTTTTAATAACATTTTGATTCTCATAAATCCGTGTTTCTTTATTTTTATTTTGATTATCAATAATGTATTTTATTCCTAGAAAGGCATCCAATGCGAAATCCGATTCATGATAATATACATGTTTGTATGGATTAGAGCGTTTTTTTACATATTCATCTATAAAAGTATTAAAATTTTTATTATATATTGAAGAAAAATAACTAGCAGATGAATAATTATATAACAAACCATTATTGTGTTTATAATAACCATCTATTCTGGTGAAACCATCATATTCTAAATTATTAATTGTGTTACTAAGATTTTTGATTTTTTCATCTTCTTCACTAACTATAGTTTTATTATAGTTTTCATAAGATAAAGTTACCCTAAATGACCAGGTAACATTAGCAATTAATTCTAAGAAAACAATAAAGAATACAAAATTTTTCCATCTTTTATTTGTGATAAGGAGAACATAAACTGTTACAACAAATAGATTTAATAAAATAATTACGAAAGTGTAATCTTTATAAACCCAAAAAAATGTATAAACTAGATAATTTTTTCCTAATAGTGTTAAAAAGAATACAAATATAACTATTAAAGATGTAGCTATTTTCTTTTTTAATGTTACTTGTAATTTTTGTTCTTGAAAAAATTGATAAGCAATATTAACCAAAAAAGCATCAAATACAAATACAAAACGTCCAGGATTTCCAACAGGCAGTTGAAAAAGATGCCAACAGTAATATAACAAATAGAAAGCCAACGATAAAAAATAAATTACTAATATTAGTATAACAGATTTTCTTAACCTGCTATTTACATTTTTATTAGTTAAACCATAAATGATTATGATAATTACAAAAAAAGAAATATAAGTTGCTGCGGAATCAAGCATTAAATCAGTAGTATTTAGGCTACCAATTGAAAAATTATAGATACTAGATATTATATCTGAATTTATTTTAAATATATTATTTATGCTAAAGTAATCACTTCTTCCTTGCATAAAACTAAATGCTGTCGGAATTAAAACAAATGATGCAGAAAGTCCGCATAATAAACTAATACCAAAGAAAGTTTTGATTCTTTTTCTTTTTTCTTTTTTTTCTATTTCTTCATTATATAATAAATAGAAAAAATAAATTAATGAAAATAAACAAACCATATATCCAGTATAATAATGCATTATAATTGTTAAACTTAAAGCAATATAATACATTGTATATTTATTTTCTTTTACTAATTTTTGTAATCCTATCATTACTAAAGGTAACATATATACTGCATCTAAAAATTGATAATTAAAATAATATAAAGTTACAAAACCAGATAAAGCATAAATAGTTGAAAAAATTAATGATTTATATGAGTATTTTCGTTTATAATTTAACAAAATATTCATTGTTAATCCAATTAAACCAACTTTTAACAAAATCAATATTACAAAAAATAAATCAAAATTTTCTTTTTTAAAGAAAAAATATAATAAATTTAAAGGACACATTAAATAAGTTGTTAAAATTGGATAAAAATTCATTCCTAATCCAATATTAAAAGTAAAAAAATGAAAATTTTTTAAGCCTTCAAAAAAAGCAGGATATTGGACTAAAGAGTCACTAATCCGAAACGATAAATTTCCAAATGGATAAAAATCTAATGATGCCATAACTATGCAATAAATTAAAATCGGCAATAAAAAAGCCATTAAATAGTGTTTTACTTCTTTCATAACTACCTCACTATGTATAATTATATATTATAAAATTGCTTTAAGTAAATTTTTTTTGATTTTGTTTTTTTTAATTGTTAAATAATTGATTAAAAACATTTTAAAACTCGAACTATAATAGTCCGAGTTTAATATCAATTTGGTGGAGGATGTGGGATTCGAACCCGCGACCCCCTGCGTGCAGGGCAGGTGCTCTAGCCAGCTGAGCTA
>CANQRX010000023.1 GCA_947626425.1 uncultured Bacilli bacterium
AAATATATGTGAAGAAAATGCAAGTTACCAAATAAATTTAGAATCATTAACTAAAACAGGAGGAAAAACTGATATTGCGACAGAAAATAGATTAGATTCAAAATATGTCCGTTTTCAAATAAACGAAACAGGAAAAGAAGGAACAATGTTGTTATTAAGTAATGCCCCAAATGTAAATCCAATTTTAAAAAATACATATGAATCGCATAAATTAATGACAGGATATTTAAGTTCACAAGAAACCAAAGATTTTGAATTAAGATTGTGGTTAGATGAAGATGCTGATGAAGGAGCGATGAATAAAACATATGCCAGTAAAGTAACAATAACCAATGCTTATTTAGAGGAAGATAAAATACCACCAACAGCAAATTTAGAGTTAGCAGTATGTGATATGACAATAACAGCTACGGGAAGTGGAAAAGCTAATGGTAGTAAGAATATTTCAAAATATGAATATAAATTAGATGGTGGAGATTGGGAACAAAATGATAATGCTCAAAAAGAAATTACAGTCGAAGAAAAAGGTTTACATACTGTAGGTTTTAGAGTGACAGATAGTAAGGGCAATGTAAGTAATGAAGTAATTAAAGAAATTGAAGTAAAAGATGAGTTAGCCAATATCTATGGCAAAGAAATACCAGTTATTACGTGTGGAACAAATAAAAATGGTTTATATAAAGTTGAACATAACGAAGCAGTTGTTTATGAACATTGGCAAGAGACAGAGTATCGTTTTGCCGGAGTAAATTATACTGATGAAAGTACTCCATATGTCCATAATTATGTAAAGTTTAATGAAGAAATATGGCGAATCATAGGATTAGTGAATGTTAAAACAGAAGAAGGAAATTATGAGCAACGATTAAAAATCGTGCGAACTGATGGAGTAACTAATCAAACAAACTTTGGAAGTTATCTATGGAATAATACAAGTAATAATGATTGGACAAGTTCATCATTAAAAAATATGTTAAACGGAATTTATTATAATAGTCAAAGTGGAGCATGTTATAAAAGTAGTAGTACAGCAACCCAATGTGATTTTAGTCAAAGTGGCTTAAATGCAACCGCCCAAGGAATGGTCGATGATGGAGTAACATGGAATTTAGGAGGAACAGCAGAATTTCAAACTACAACAGTAACCCAATATTATAACTATGAGCGAGGAGGGATAGTTTATAGTAGCCGTCGACCAAAGGAATGGGCAAAAATTAATGATGAAAGTAATCATAAAGGAGTAGGGTTAATTTATCCGAGTGATTATGGGTATGCCACGAATGGTGGAACCTCGGGAAGAGATTATTGTTTTAAAAAAGCACTATACAGTTGGGATGGAAGTGGTTATCAAACAAATTGTGCAAATAAAGATTGGTTAAAACCAAGTAGCTATTTATGGACGATTACGCCGTATTCGGGCAATTACTACAATGCGTTCCGTGTCTGCTTGGAGGGGTCTGTCGCCGGCAACTTCGACACCAATATCTCCGGCGCCGTCTGGCCCGTAGTGTATCTCAAATCTTCTGTTAAAATTATTGATGGAACAGGCGAATTTAATACACCGTTCGAATTATCTGTTCAAAATTGAAGGCGAAGGCCTATTATCTAGTGTGTAAAATTAAAAAAGTTTACTCACTAGATTTTTTTTTAATGTTTTGGATTTCAAATAAAAAAATTTAGAATATTAATTATTTTTAAATTCTAAATATATTTCTTTTTTAAATTGGTGTTCGGTAATTGGTTCTGCTTCTTCTTTACCTTTATCATTTTCCATTAATTGATCGGTTGAAACTAAAAAGTAAGTATCTAATAAATAATTTTGACCATCATTACTAACTGGATCATCCCAAGTTAAATCTAAATGATACCAATTGTTATCTATATATACTGCATTCCAAACATGCCCGACCTTGCTTGGGTCTTCTGGAGTAGTGGCGATTTTAAAATTTGGAACATTTAATTTATTTAAAAATAAAGCCATTGCATCCGTATAACCATTACATGTTGCATAACCTTCAAATAACGGTCCATAAGCTAAATACGATTGGAAAGAACTTTCTTCGCCATTATTTCTTAAAACATCATAAGTTGAATTATTAATTATATAATCATGAATTGTTTTGATTTTTTCCCGTAAATCCATTTGATCGTTAATGAGCTCGTTATAAATTTGCTCAACTTTATGATTTAAGGCATTGATATGATCTTCGTTATAAAAATAAGTTACGTTAATTTGAATTAATCCCGTTTCACTGATAGTTGTTTGCATATTTGAAAA
This sequence comes from uncultured Bacilli bacterium, assembly GCA_947626425.1. GTDB lineage: Bacteria > Bacillota_I > Bacilli_A > RF39 > UBA660 > Ventrenecus. The sequence goes on from CANQRX010000023.1 coordinate 2,279, forward strand.
ACCATTATAAGGATGAACAAAGTTATTTATATGAGTTAATAAATTTTGATTTTCACTAAGTTCTTTAACATCTTTAATACAATTTTCGTATTCTTTTGGGCATAAAAATTGAAATTCTTTCCAACCATTATTAACCACTGTATAATATAAATTTTTAATATCGCCTTTCGAATAAACATTAAAATCATCTAAATTTCGGACAAACAAATATTGATTTTCTTTTTTATAAGGACTAATTGGATTTACATTCTCGGGCTGTTTTTCTTCCACATAATTGGCTAAATTTTCGGTAATATCATCCATTTTGATAAAAACAAGCAAAATAGTTAGCAAACAAACTATGGGAACTAAGATTTTATTTAATAAATTCATAACGCATCATTCCTTTAATAATTTTAACAAAAAATGCCGACTGGGGCAATTTTATTTTTTGGAAAGTGTCTAGTGACTGTCTTTAGATTCCTAACTAATATATGCTTACAAAGTAAAAAAAAACATGAATTTTAAAACTAATTCATGGCTTTTATTTTTTGTGATAATCTTGATTTTTGACGATCAGCTGTGTTTTTCTTTATAAAACCTTTACTGCAGGCTTTATCAATATATTTTTGAACATCAGCAAATAAAGTTTTGGCATTTTCTTTATTTCCAGCTTCAATTGCTTTATCACAATTCTTTATACAATTACGTACTCTTGCTTTTAATTCATGATTGTTTTCAGTTTTTTTAGCAATCACTTTAATAGCTTTTTTTGAACTTTTAATGTTAGCCATAGATAAACTCCTTTCTTCAAGTAAATTCTTAATAATTTTATCAAATAAATAAGGAATTTACAAGCTGTTTTTTCGCGTTTTTAACGAGGATTCTTAATTTTCATTTAGACAATTTTTGGCCGTTGTTAAATAAGACCGCATTAAATTTCCAGCTCCCAATTTTACACCACCAAAATACCGAACGACAAATATTGCTTTATTAATTAATTTTTTTTCTAATAAAAGGTTATAAATAGGTAAACCTGCCGTGTTAGTTGGTTCTTTATCGTCGCTTTTGCCTGCCGTATTCGCAAGTAAAAAAGCATAGGGAATATGTTTGGCCTTTTTATGTTCTTTTTTTAAATTTTCAATTATTTTTTTAACTTCATCACTATTTTCAATCGCATAATAATAGCCAATAAACTTCGATTTTTTTATTTCGTAAGTAAAAGTATTAATCAATTGCATTTTTTTCACCAAAAATATTATAGCTTTAAAAATGTGAAAAATAAAGTATAATAATATTAAGAAATGGGTGTTTATTATGCTACAAGATAAATTAAAACAAATTCCTAATTTACCAGGAAGCTATCAAATGAAAAATCGCGATGGAGTAATTATATATGTTGGAAAAGCGAAAAATTTACATAAACGAGTTAACTCCTATTTTAATCGAACGCATACTGGTAAAACGGCTCGAATGGTTGAAGAAATTACGGATTTTTCTTATATTGTCACAGCTAGTGAATTAGAAGCATTTTTATTAGAAATTAATTTAATTAAACAATATGACCCTAAATATAACATATTACTAAAAGACGATAAAAGTTATCCCTATATCGAATATATTTCCAAACCTTATCCCAAACTAAAAGTTTCTCGTTATTTAAGCATTAAAAAGAAAGATAAAAAGAAATTATTTGGGCCATATCCTAATGCCTATGCGGCAAGGAAAATTGTTAATTTATTAAATCGGCTTTATCCTTTAAAAAAATGTGATGGCAATCCTAAAAAAGTGTGTTTGTATTATCATATTGGCGAATGTTTAGGCTATTGTGAAAAAAAAGTTTCTGAAGAAAACCTCCAAAAAATGGAAGAAGATATTTTAGCTTTTTTAAATGGTAATGACAAAATTTTAAAAGACAAAATTATTGAAAAAATGAATAATTACAGTGAGGCAATGAATTATGAATTAGCTTTAGAATTAAAAAAAGAACTTGATTATATTACCATCGTTTTAGATAAACAAAAAATAACTTTAAAAGATTTAACAAATAAAGATGTCATTGGTTATTATTTTAATCAAGGTTATATTGCCGTGCAAATCTTGTTTATTAGAAATGGAAAAATAGTGGGTGGCCATAGTGATGCTTTTCCCATCATCAGCGATTTATTAAGTGATATGGAACATTACATTCCTCTTTTTTACGAACGTCATGAAATCCCTAAAGAAATATTAGTTTCCGAAGAAATATATTCTAACATCTTAAATACTTATTTTGAAAATAAATTAATCGTGCCTCTTAAGGGTCAAAAAAAGCAATTAGTGCAAATGGCTAATGACAATGCTAAAATCTATTTAGAAAATGAATTAGAATTAATTTTAAAGAAAGAAAATATGACCGAAAAGGCTAATGATGAACTTCGGAAAATCCTCGGTTTAGCGACTTTAGATCGCATCGATTTATTTGATAATTCCAATTTATTTGGTAGTTGGACAGTTAGTTGTATGGTCGTTTTTAAAAACGGAGTTCCTGCGAAAAATGAATATCGTAAATATAAAATGAGTTTTGAAAAAAATGATGATTATAATATGATGAGAGAAGTTATCTATCGCCGCTATCAAAAGTCCTTAGTGGAAAAAACAGAATTACCTAATTTAATTATTGTCGATGGGGGCATTGGCCAAATTCATGCTTGTGAAGAAATTTTAAATGAACTTAATCTACCAATTAAAGTCTGTGGTTTAAAGAAAAATGATAGACACCGGACAAGTGATTTAATTGACGGTCAAACCCTAGAAGTTATAGCTATTCCCAAAGATAGTAACGTCTTTCATTATCTAACCAAAATGCAAGATGAAGTCCACCGATTTACTATTAATTATCACCGAACAATTAGAAGTAAAGGGACAATCGCAAGTGTATTAGACAATATTCCAGGAATAGGGGAAAAACGAAAAAAGCAATTGATTAAAACCTTTGGCAGTGTCAAAAAAATGGAAGAAGCAAGTATTGATGAATTAAAAACTGTTCTGCCCGAAGCTACCGCTCTGTTGCTTCTTGATTATTTAAAAAGTCGCAAAAAAAGTGAATAAAGTGTCAAATTAACGGAAAATAATCAGGGAAAATTGACATATTTTTAATAAATTTGTATACTTAATAATAGGAAAGGGTGGTTGATTAAATGCGTCCAAAGTATAAAGTGAGTTTAATAATTATTTTAATATCATTACTTTGTACGGTTTTTATTGCCTTTAACTATCGAAACTTTCAGCATTTTAAAGAAAATACAATGGCCATGATTAAAGTAAAATCTGGTTTATCAATAAATTACTTAAATGGAAATAGAGTTCAAACCAATGAAGATACTTATGAATTGGATTTTTCCATAACCAATACTCAAACCGAACCAATTTATTATTATATTAAACTTTTGAATAATGTTAGTAATTCGGAAATAAGTTATAAGTTAGTTAATCTTGAAGGAATAATAAATGATCTAAGTGATAATCTTACTAAAAATAATTTAGTGAATATGGTGGCAATTGAACCTGGCCAAACCCATAATTTTTCCTTAATCTTTTATAATCCTCATAAAAAAGAAATTGATTCGGAATTAAGTATTGATTTAGCTAAAGTTGATTCAAGCCTAAAAAGCAATATATTAAAAGCGAACAAAGTTGTCAGTCAAGAAGAGGCTGATTATGAAAATGGAACGAGTGAAGCAAGCTATTTATTAGAATTAGATTTAGAAGATGAACCAACTTATTACTTTCGCGGGAATGCTTCTAATAACTATGTTTTACTAGCAAATTATCTATGGCGAATTGTAAGAATAAATGCCGATGGGACCTCTTTATTAGTTTTAAATGAGCCTTTAGAAGATTCATCCCCTATTAATGCAAGTAATGAAAATTCGCTAACAACCTTTTTAGATTCAACTATATATCAAAATCTAGCCAATTTTTATGATGAAAACTTAAAAGATGTCGATGAGTTAATTGCCAATGCAAAATATTGTACAGATGACAATGCCCAAAGTGAAGAAGAAGGAACAATCTTTTATTTACCAAACACCCGAATTTTTACTAATTTCGCCCCAGTCGCGACTTGTCCTGGAACTACTTCGACAGCTAAAATTGGTTTACTAACCGCTGATGATGTTATGTTTGCCGGTGGAACAACAATTGCTAATAAATCCTATTATTTATATACCCCAAGTATTTGGTGGACTATGACTTTACAAAAAAAAGAAAATGGTCAGTATTATTACATTGGGGTTGATGAAAACGGCAGTCTTTTACAAGACCAATTAGAAACGAACACTTACCGAATTCGCCCAGCCATAACCTTGATTAAAAAGCTAAGTACAACGGGGGTTGGAACAATAGAAGATCCATTTGTAGTTAAAGCAATGTGACAATCAAAAATGTAAAGTAGAGAGTTTTGCTTTCTACTTTTTTTAATATTTGGTAAACTAAATTTAGGAGGAACATGTATGAATGTTATAAATGATATTATTTCGGTATTGAAAGGTTTAAGTTTAGTTGATTATGTCCTTTATATATCAGTTTTAATTTTAATTATATTATGTGTAGCCTTATTTTATGTAATTAGATCCGAAAATTTAGAAGATGATATAGATAGTGAAAGTTTAGGGAGAGATGCGATGAAAGAAAAAAATGAAGAATTAGATCTACAAGCTATAGTAAATAGTATAGATGAAAACCCTAAACCTAAAATTGATATAAGTAGTTATGAAGAAGAGCAAGAACAAACGGCTATTATTAGTTATGATGAATTGTTAAAAAAAGCCAATGAATTACACTTAAATTATGAAGAAGAACAAATGGTTGATGATGTAATTCCTGTTAAAAAAATTGACATTTCGAGTATGTTTTCTAGTGCAACCCCCCAAACTTTAAATGAACAAAAAGTCTTTCATTATGAACGGGAAGAAGCTTTCTTAAAAACATTAAAAGAATTAAACCAACTATTAAATTAAAAAAAGCTCGTTTTGAGCTTTTTATTATGAAGAAAAATTAATTATTTTCTTCACCAACATATTCAATGATGTCTTCAATTTTACAGTTTAAAACTTTACAAAACTGACTAATTACATACAAATCAATTCGTGAAATAGTTCCTAAGTAGTATCCTTGAATAGTTTCAAACCGTAAATTAGTTAAAATACATAAACGATTTTTGCTTAAACCTCTAGCTTCCATAACTTCTTTTAATTTAAATTTAATATTATGTGACATAAACTACTTCCTTCTTCAAAATCTTAACAAAGTCTTTTTAGAATAACACTCTCCATTAGACTAGATAAATGTCCTAGTTTTTCCTAAAATAGGGCAGTTTTTCTGAAAATGAAATTTCTTTTAAAATTTATAGTTTAAAAATTCTAAAATAAAATTTTTTTTGTGATAAAATTAAGAAAGTCGGAGGTATAAAATTATGAAGTACATTAAAGGAATGATTAAAGCAATTATTTTTCAAGCGGACAGTGGCTACTTCGTGGGGGCTTTCAAAGTCAAAGAAACTAATGATGAAGAACTTCACGAAAAGGTAAATCGTAACATTACGGTAACAGGCTTATTATTGGAACCTAACAATCAAGATACTTTTGTTTTATATGGGGAATATGTTAAAAATGATCGTTATGGTTATCAATATGCCTTTTCTTCTTATGAAAAATTAATGCCCGAAAGTAAAGATGCCATTGTGGAATTTTTAGCCTCAAATTTAATTATGGGCTGTGGGGAAAAAACGGCTGAGCAAATTGTTAATGTTTTAGGAGAAAAAGCTTTAACTTTAATTAAAGAAGATAAAAACAATTTATTATTAATTCCGAATATGACCCAACCTCGGGCCGATAAAATTTATGAATCTCTTTTACAATATACGCATATTGAAGACACTTTAATTTCTTTAAAAAAATTGGGTTTTACCGTAATTGAAGCCACCAAACTTATCAAAAAATATGATGATAAAGTTTTGGATATTGCTAACAATAATCCTTATCAATTTAAAGAAATGGTTGATTTTTTAAAACTGGACAAAATTTACTTAGATAATCATGATGCTTATGACTTAACAAGAATTAATGCTTGTCTTATGCAAAGCTTAGAAGATTTAAGCCAAATTAATGGGGATATGTACTCTTATAAAGAGGAAATAATTGATTACTTAAATAACCATTTTTTTCTAATTGTTGAAGAACCAATTTTAGATAATTGTTTGCAAAATTTAGTAACTTCTAAGCAAATCGTTATTGAAAATGAAAAATATTTTTTAGCCCAAGCTTATCAAATGGAACAACAGATTGCCAAAAGCCTTTATAACATTAGTCAATTAGGTCCTAAACAGTTAAAAAACTTTGAATTACGAATAAATGCTTTACAAAAAGAAATAAATGTCGTTTATAATGAAGACCAAAAACAGGCCATTTATCAAAGCTTAAAAAATCGTATTTCCATTATAAGTGGGGGTCCAGGAGTAGGGAAAACCACCATTGTTAATGCCATTACCAAAATGTATATTGAAATTTATAAATTATCACCCTTAGAAGTCCGGTCTAAAATTGCTTTAATTGCTCCGACTGGGAGAGCTTCTAAAAAGTTAAATTTGTCAACAAACTTACCAGCTATGACCATTCATCGTTTTTTAAAATGGAATAAAGAAACAAATGAATTTCAAGTAAATGAACATAATAAAAATCATCATAAACTAATAATTGTTGATGAATTTAGTATGGTCGATACGGCCTTATTTTATGCGTTATTATTAGGAATAGAGGAAGATGTTCAATTAATTTTAGTTGGCGATACTTTCCAACTTCCAAGTGTTGGACCTGGCCTTGTTTTAGACGATTTAGTCTCTTCAAAACTTTTTACTTATACCCCCCTAAAAACTATTTACCGACAAAGTAGTAATTCATATATTCCCATTTTAGCTCGGGAAATTAAAGAAAAACAGTTAAGCAATTATCATGAAAAAAAAGATGATTATAATTTTATTCCTTGTGAAGCCCACCAAATAAAAGAGATGATTTATCAGATTTGTCAAAAATGCATAGAAAAGGGCATGAGTGCCGATGATATTCAGATTTTAGCTCCAATGTATAAAGGTGAAAACGGAATTGATAATCTAAATCGACTTTTACAAGAATTTTTTAATCCGCCATCAAAAGAAAAAAAGGAACTTAAATTTTTTGATAATATTTACCGCGAAGGCGATAAAGTAATTCATCTCGTTAATAATCCTGATTATAATGTATATAATGGTGATATTGGGCGCATCTTAGAAATTAAAGAAGTTACTTCACCCAAAAAAACATGGCAAATTACTTTAGATTTTGATGGCCACCAAGTTAGTTATTTAAAAGATGAATTAATAAGTATTAAACATGCTTATGCGATAACGATTCATAAAAGCCAAGGTAGTGAATTTCCAAATGTCATAATTCCGGTGACAAAAAGTTACTATAAAATGCTTTATAATAAGTTAATTTACACGGGAGTATCGAGGGCCAAATCGAGTTTAGTTTTAATTGGCGATGATAATTCATTTTTAATGTCAGTCCAAAATGATTATTCTAAATTTCGCAAAACCGATTTAAAAAATAAATTATTGAATATTTTTTCTTAAATTGGTCATAATAAGGGTAGAGGTGATTATAATGAAAAATACACTCATCTCTATGAGCTTAGGTATGGCAGGGGGAATGGCAATTGCAACCTACATGTTAGCTAATGATTCAACTAAGAATAAAGCTTGCAAAATGGTTAATAATGCCATGGATACTGCTTCTCAAGCTTTAGATGACATGAAAAGTTCGATGAAACGGAAGTAATTTCCGTTTTTTCGTGTATAAATTTCTTTTTTTATTTCATAATAGCAATGGAGGTAAATTATGGATAAGGATGAATATAAAAAATTAGTTAAAGAAATGAGTCCGAAAGAACCTAAATTTCGCAAAGCCGTAATTGCATTTGCGGTTGGTGGGTTTGTCGCCTTTTTAGGCCAAGTTGTAGCTACAATCTTACAATTATCCTTTGCAATTGAAGAGGCCACATCTTATATTTGGTTATGTATTTTTACCATTTTTATTTCTTCATTTTTAACCGCTTTAGGCTTTTTTGATAATTGGGTTAGTAAATGTGGTTGTGGCTTAATTATTCCTACCACCGGTTTTGCCCATTCGATGACTTCATCAGCATTAGATGTTAAAAAAGATGGTTTGATAACCGGTTTAGGTTCCAGTTTTTTTAAACTGGCGGGAAGTGTATTATTATATGGAATTATTGCCGGTTTCTTTTTAGGAATTTTGGGGGTGATTGTCTATGGCTAGTAAAAAAGTCAATAATGTGTATTTAAAAGATGCTTTTTCTTTGGCCGGACCTTTAGAAGCCAGAGGTGCCATTAAAGATTATGATATTATTATGAATGATTATTATTATCATGAAAAAACATTTGAACAGGCTGAAATTAAAATGCAAAAAGTTGTCATTGAAAATATTTTACGGAAATATAACTTAACACCAAGTGCCATTGATTTTATGGTGGCGGGGGATTTGTCAAACCAAACCAGTGTTTCGTCATATGCTGCAAGTATTTATAAAATTCCGTTTATGGGTGTTTATTCCGCCTGTGCCTCATTTGTCGAATCCCTAATTGTTGCATCGTTGCTGTTAGAATCGAAACGAAAAGGTCTTGCCCTATGTGTTACATCTTCGCACAATTTACATGCTGAAAAGCAATTTCGTTTTCCTGTTGAGTATGGTGCACCTAAACCCCATACCACAACATTCACGGCGACGGGAGCTATTGCTACTTTAGTTACGAAAGAAATAAGTAAAATCAAACTTGAATCTTATACAATTGGAACGGTTATGGAAATGGGAATTAAAGATGCCACGAATATGGGTGCTGTTATGGCTCCTGCGGCTGCCAAAGTTTTAGTGGACCACTTAGTCGATACGAACCGAACAGTTGATTATTACGATTTAATTTTAACTGGTGATCTCGGTTGCATCGGCAGTAAAATTTTAAAAGAATATTTAAAAGAAGCTTACAATATTCGTTTAAAAAATCATTTAGATGCCGGTTGTGAATTGTATTTAAAAAGTCAAGAAACTTATGCTGGAGCAAGCGGACCAGCTGCCTTACCATTATATTTATTCAATCGTATTTTAAAACAAAATAAATATAAAAAGATTTTAATTATTGGAACTGGTTCTTTGCATAATGTTTTATTTGTTAATCAAAAATTACCAATTCCCGCCATTGCGCATGCAGTAAGTTTGGAGGTGCAATAATGATATTTTTTAATGCTTTTTTAGTCGGTGGACTCTTTTGTTTAGTCGGCGAATTAATTTTAGATAATACCAAATTAACTCCTGGTCATGTAACTAGTTTATTCACTGTAGGAGGAGCGATTTTATCTTTCTTTGGCTTATATCAAAAACTAATTGATTACGGTGGGGCAGGAGCGACAATGATGATTGCTAATTTTGGTAATTTATTATATCAAGGGGCCTACGAAGGCTATCATAACTACCAACTACTAGGATTTTTCAGTGGTCTTTTAGTTAAATCAAGTGCTGCCATTGTTTCCGCCATTGTTTTTGCATTTATCTTTGCTTTAATTTTTAAACCGAAAGATTAAAATTTTAATCTTTTTTTTTGGTTTTAGACATGATACAATATTACTAACAAAAGGGTGTGACTTATGAAAAAGAATAAGAAAAAAATTGATAAAAACAAATATAACAATGTCGTTATTAAAAAAGATGATTTAATGCCAACCACAATCGGAGAAATTGCTAATGATGATCATAGCTTAAGGGTAGTTATTATTTTATTTTTGCTTTTAATTATTATAATTTTGGGCTTACCTTATGTTACAACCATGCTTCAAAATTTAAAAGATGGTAAAGCACCCATTGGAAATACTCCAGCGCCAACAACCCCACAAGAACCTAGTGAAACGCCACCCCCAATCGATGAACCAGAAACTGAGCCAGAATACTATGCCCTTGATTTACCAGTTGACATCAAGGTGGACGGTCTTCATTTTCAGTTAACGCTTAATTCCCAAAATCAAGTTTTAAGTGCAGTCTTAACTAATGAAAGTGCTGATAGCAATATTCTTTTTGAAAATACTTATTACTTTGAATTATACAATGAAGAAAAAAAATTATTGGACCGGATTTTAGTTCAAGGCAAGCAAATAACCAGCAATCTTCGTTTTGATTATGATATTCAAGAAGCTTACAGTTTAGGGGTTGTTAAATATGTCGTTGTATCTAAGAAAACTGAAAGTGACTATCCTAATGTTACTTTAAAATTGAATGATAAAAATCAACCATATTTAACATGTTCTAAAAATAATGAAGTTTTAACCTATTTATTTAAAAAGTCTGATAATACTTATCTTTTACAAAGTATTAATGAACGAATTATTTATGAATCGCCAACCGAAGAAGAAATCACAGCTTATGAAGAAAAGATTGATGATTATAATTCGATTACCGGTGTTGATTCCCAAATCGAATTAGAAACGACGGGCTTTTCAATTGATACAACGATTGATTTAACAAAAGTAAGCATTAAAAAAGAGCAAGCAACTTTAGATAATGAAGCCTACTATGAAAAAGATACCGAAGCTAAAGCCGTAGCCTTTGAATTAAACGCTTCTGGGTATACGTGCAACTAAGTGTCAAAAAATGACACTTTTTTACTTGGAAAACTCTTCAAAATTTCCTATAATGATAAAGGTGATAAGAATGGATTTTTTAATAACCCTAGATAATTTTAATGGCCCAATGGATTTATTACTTCATTTAGTTAAAGAAACCAAGTTGGATATTTATGAAATAAAAATGCAAGAAATAATTGATAAATATTTACAATATATTAATACTTTACAAGACTTAAATGTCGAAGTATCTTCTTCTTTTTTATTGATGGCTGCTACCTTAGTTCATTTAAAAAGTAAAAAACTGATTGGCAAAACTGAAGAAAAAGAAGAGGCTTTAGATGACGAATTTTCAATTGCTTCCGAAGAAGATTTAAAACAAAAAATAATCGAGTATGAACAATATCAAAAAATGACTAATGATTTTAGTCGTTTAGCCAAAAAAAGAGCCCAAATATATACGAAATTACCAGAAAATCCACGGCATTATCAATTACAATTAGAGTTATTTAATGAGGGGGGCTTAGATAGTAATGATTTAATGAATGCTTTATTAAAAGTTTTACAACGAGCTCATTATAAAGAACCAAAAGAAACTAAAATAACAAAGAATGAAATAAGTGTGGCAAGTCGAAAAATCTGGATTAGAAAAAAATTAGAAACATGCGAAAAATGTCTTTTTGAAGAATTATTTGAAATTCCTCGGAAAGATTATATAATTGCCACCTTTTTAGCAATTTTAGAAATGAGTAAAGAAAGTATGCTAACAATTAATCAAGAAGCCAAATTTAAACAAATATGGATTAGGAGGATATAAAATGAATTTACAAGCTGTTTTAGAAGGTTTATTATTTGTCGCTGGAGATGAAGGCTTAACTTTGCAAAAGATATGTCAAATTTTAGAAATAACTGATCAAGATGCCAAAGAATTGTTATTAAAACTAAAACATTCCTATGATAGCAAGGAACGCGGAATTAGAATTAGCTATTTAGGCGATGCCTTTAAACTAACTACTAAAGAAGAACACAAACCATATTATCAAAAATTAATTTTAACTCCCGAGACAAATGAATTATCCCAAGCTGCTTTAGAAGTCTTAGCTATCGTGGCTTATAATCAGCCCATAACTAGAATTGAAATTGATGAATTACGGGGTATTTCTTCAGATTACACCTTGCGTAAACTTTTAGCGAAAGGTCTTTTAAAAGAAGCTGGTAAAAGTAGCATGCCAGGTCACCCTAATTTATATAGAACAACCAAAGAATTTCTTGATTTTTTTGGTCTAGCAACAATAAAAGATTTACCAAAATTGCCTTCTAGTGAAGAACAAGAAAATTCTGATTTATTTACTTCCATTTATAAAGAAAACTAAAAAAAGGCGAAAATCAATCATAACTCCAAAAAAGTCACAGAAATATTGATTTTTTGAGAGTTATGTACTATATTAGTAATAGGTGATAACTATGGAAAGAAAGGCCATGAATGATTTAATTAAATGGAAAAATAAAAAAAATCGTAAACCATTATTGCTTTATGGAGCAAGACAAGTGGGGAAGACATATTTAGTAAAAGAGTTTGCCAAAAGAAATTTTCAGGATCTTATTTACATTAACTTTGAAACAAATGATATTATTAGTAAAATTATTGATGAAAATATTTCTCCTCAATATATAATTAAAAATTTAGAAATAGTCTTTAATAAAAAAATTGATAAAGATAACACATTAATATTTTTTGATGAAATTCAAAAAAATACTCGAGCTTTAACCTCTTTAAAATATTTTTATGAAGATGCCCCAGCTTATCACATTATTGGGGCAGGAAGTCTCCTAGGCGTTCACATTAATAAAAAAGAGTTTTCTTTTCCAGTTGGTAAAGTAGAATTTTTAACAATTTATCCCTTATCTTTTGATGAATTTTTAATCAATTCGCAAAATGAATTATTGTTAGAAAAAATAAAAGAATGCTTTAATAAAAATGAAAGTATGCCAGCCTTACTTCATCAACAAGCTCTTGATTTATATTCCGATTATTTAGCTATTGGCGGAATGCCCGAAGTTGTCCAAGAATTTATTAACTCTAAATCGTTAATAAATGCTATCGATTATCAAAGGGGAATTATCGAATCTTATAAAAATGATATTACTAAATATAGTGAAACTGCTGACTGTCCCAAAATAATAGCTACCTTTGATTCTATACCAGTTCAACTTGCTAAAGAAAATAAAAAATTTCAGTATAAGTTGATAAAAAAAGGAGGAACTAGTTCTATTTTTGGGGATTCAATCAATTGGTTAGTTAATGCGGGAATTGTTAGTAAATGTGTCAAAACCAAAATAGGGTTACCATTAAAAATGTATGAAGAGCTTGATTCATTTAAACTATACATGAATGATGTTGGCCTTCTTACTAATTTAAGTGAATTTCCAATTTATTTAATAAAAAATAGAGAAGCAGTTAACGAAACAATGTTAGGAATGCTTACGGAAAATTATGTTGCCAGTGCCCTTAAAGATAATGGTTTAAATCTAAATTATTGGAAAAATGAGTTTGATAGTAAACTTGATTTTATTTTACAGTCTGAAAAAGGGTTAATAATCCCTTTAGAAATAAAAATTAGCAATCATACCAAATCAAAAAGTCTTAATAATTACATGCAAGAATTTAAACCAAAATATGGAATTAGAATTTCTAGTAAAAATTTTGGGTTTAAAAATAATATTAAATCAATCCCTTTATACGCAGCTTTTTGCCTTACTAGTAAAACTTTAGATATTGATTAATTTTTAAGGTTTAATGATATTTTGGGATTTTTAGCATATTAATTAAAGGGGAATTGTTTTCTTTTAGGCTTTATGATAAGATAGATATATAAAGGAGGATTTATAATGCCAATATGGTTAATTGTTGTTTTAGGTATAGCCATAGTTTTAATTTTATATGTAATTGCCACCTATAATAAACTAGTGGTTTTAAGAAATAATGTTAAAGATCAATGGAGTCAAATCGATGTTCAATTAAAACGACGGTTTGATTTAATACCGAACCTTGTTAATACTGTAAAAGGTTACACAAAACATGAAAAAGAAACTTTAGAATCTGTAATTAAAGCCCGTAGTAGTTATGCTTCGGCGACAACACCAATGGAAAAAATGGACGCTAATAATGATTTAACAAATGCTATGACAAGATTGTTTGCTTTAAGTGAAAGTTATCCAGACTTAAAAGCTAATACCAACTTTATTGATTTACAAAATCAACTACAAGAAACGGAAAATAAAGTAGCGATGGCAAGACAATTTTATAATGATACAGTATTAACTTTAAATAATAAAATACAAACATTTCCAAGCAATATTATAGCTAATTTATTTCATTTTTCTAAAGAAGCATTTTTTGAAGCTAAAGAAACTGAAAGAGAAAATGTTAAAGTCGAATTTTAAGCTTACTAAAGGTAAGCTTCTTTTAAAATTACGAGACATCTGGTAATATGTCAATATAAAATTTAGCAGATATTTAAATAATTTACTGCTATATCAAATAAATTATTCCA
>CANQRX010000024.1 GCA_947626425.1 uncultured Bacilli bacterium
ATAATAATCTAACACTTTTTATTTTGCAATATTTTTGATTAACAATAGAAGACTTTTCGTTAGAAATTTGGTACAATCAGTTTGTTTAAAAGTAACTTTAGAAAAAGATGAAAATGAAATAAATTTACCAAAAGCTATTCCCATTAGCGATGAAGATGGTTTAGCTTTAAAACCTTATAAATTTAGTATTCAAAATACTTGCCAAGATAATGCAAGTTTCCAAATAAATTTAGAGTCCTTATCCAAAATAAATGGAACAGATGAAATATCCGAAGAAAATATATTAGCACCCAAATATGTTCGCTTTAAATTAAATGAAACTACAAAACCAGAAGACGGAACAATGTTATTATTAAGTAATACAGAAGAAGTAAAACCAATTTTAGAAAATACCTATAGTTCCCATAAATTAATGACTGGATATTTAAGTCCAAGTGAAACCAAAGAGTTTGAATTAAGATTATGGTTAGATAAAGACGCCGATGAAGGTTCAATTTCAAAAACATTTGTCAGTAAAGTAACAATAACTAATGCATATTTAGAAGAAGATAAAATACCCCCAACAGCCACTTTAGATTTAGCGGTTTGTGATATGACCATAACAGCTACGGGAAGCGGTCAAGCTAGTACGGGAAAAAGAATAACAAAATATGAATATAAAATAGATGATGAAGAATGGCAATCAAAGACAACTACAGCAGCAACAACTTTTACAGCAAACAATTATGGCTTACATAAAGTAAGCTTAAGAGTCACTGATAGTACAAATAATGTAAGTGGTGAAGTAATAAAAGAAGTTGAAATAAAAGAACCAGAAACTGTAAATATTAAAGGTAAAGATATTCCAATAGCCACCTGTGGAGATGGATTATATCGAGTGGAACATAAAGAAGAAGGTGTTGATGAAAATTGGCAAGAGACAGAATATCGTTTTGCTGGAGTAGATTATGTTGATAATAATACCTCATATGTTCATAATTATGTAAGCTTTAATGATGAGAAATGGCGAATTATCGGTTTAGTGAATGTTAAAACAGAAGAAGGAAATTATGAACAACGATTAAAAATTGTGCGAACTGATGGAATCACTGGCCAAAAAGATTTTGGAAATTATCAATGGGATCATACAAGTAGTAATGATTGGACCCAATCAACATTAAAAAATATGTTAAATGGTATTTATTATAATAGTCAAAGTGGAGAATGTTATAAAAGTAGCAGTTCAACAGAACAATGTGATTTTAATTCTGAAAGTGGAACTTTACCAAAAGGATTAGATGCAACAGCTCAAGGAATGGTCGATGATGGAGTAACTTGGAATTTAGGGGGAACAGCAAACTATAATACCACAACAGTAACCCAATATTATAACTATGAACGAGGAGAAAAAGTGTATAATAGTCGACCAACAGAATGGACAAAAGTTAATGATAGAAGTAATCATAAAGGAGTAGGCTTAATTTATCCAAGTGATTATGGGTATGCCACGAATGGTGGAACCTCGGGAAGAGATTATTGTTTTAAAAAAGAACTATACAATTGGAGGATTGGAAGTGGTTATCAAATAAATTGTGCAAATAAAGATTGGTTAAAACCAAGTAGTAATTTATGGACGATTACGCTGAATTCGAGCGTTTCCTACTATGCGTTCTATGTCAACTCGGCGGGGTATGCCGGCGACAACAACTTCGTCACGATCTCCTTCGTCGTCTGGCCCGTCGTATATTTAAAAGATTCTGTACAAATTACAAATGGAAATGGCACTTTTGAAAGTCCTTACGAGTTATCTGTTCAATAGTATTACCTGTTCAAAATTAAAAGTTGGCCGAAAATAGGTGGGCAACTAAGATTTTTTATTTTAAATCTTTTTCTCTTGTGCTATAGTATATAATTATTTTAAAAAGTTTTATAGTTCGACAAATTTTTCAAAATAATAAGCGTACAATTAATATAGAAAAGAGGACATAAATGAAAAAATTAGAAAATGCACCTAAAGTAGGGGAAAAGTTTGGAATTAAAGCTAGTCATCTTTATAAGCTAAGATTATTAGAAACAATGACGACAGATTATGGCAATTTTGTTAGATTAGATCCAGAAATGATTTCAACATTTAAGGTTTTGCAAGATAAATATTTAATTTTAACTTATTTAGGAAATGGATTATGTGAAGAATATTACACCAAAAAAATAATTCCGATAACATTCCCTGTTTATTTTGGAATGACGATTAATCAACCTTTGAAGGTAAATCGCCAATTATTAAATCAAGAAGTCTTAAATGAATATCAAAAAGCTTTAAATTTACCTTTAATCTTTTTTGCTAGTTCTCCAACATATGGTTATGAATTAACATTAGATTTTTTAATTAAGTTCCGAGAAGCTAATTATGGTTTTGAAGAAGAAATTAAAAAGGCTTTAAATGAAGCTGAACCAATCGCCAGAGAAACTTTAAAACAAGATTTAGAAAATATTAAACCATTTATTGGTCAAAAACAAACTTTAAAAAGAGCCTTAGTAAGTTAACTGGGCTTTTTTTAAATTAGTCAAAAAAAAGACCGTTGAAATATTTATTCAACAGTCCCTTCATCTTCAACAACTTCTGAAACCGGATTTCCTGGAACACTTACTTCTTCTTTGTTTTCTTCGGTTTTATCATTACTGTTATTGTTTGGTGTTTCATTGTCTTGCTCAGTTGTTTTATTATCAGTTGAAGTATCGGTTTGATCTTGTGGTTTTTCTAAAGACGAATTATCGTTGTTGTTACTATTATTGTTACTTTCTGTTTGGTTATTGCTTGAACTATTATTTGGTTTAGTTGTTGTATCTTCATCTTTTTTATTGTCATAATTATCGACTTTTTCATCATCCTCATCGTCTTTTTTATTGGCTGGTTTATTGTCATAATTCTCATTGTCATCATCATCAGTTTTGCTTGAAGGATTATTAACATAAATCGTAAATCCGGAAATATTGCCAACCATTGTTCCTGCGGATACACTTTGTTTTAAAATTATTCCAGTCGGTTCACTTGGGTCACTCATGTATTCAATACTTAAAGATAAGTCATTCATATTCGCAAAATATTTTGCATTACTAACACTATCCCCAACAAAGTTTGGCATGAAACTAACTTTGCTTCCCGTGTAAATACCTTTTCCAATAACTTCGCTTGTTCGTTCAAAATCAGTTGCATAGTCATAAGCAAAAGTTTTAATATCTTCACTTTTAGCTAAACCCAAATTTTCTTTCATTGCTTTGGTAATAGCATTCATACTATCTTGATAATAACCTAAGGCACTTATGTTATAACCACTAACTGAGGTATTAACATCATAAACAGTTAAATAAGTTTTTTGAATCGTAATAAAATCATTTCCGCTTAAAGCTGCTCCCAACATATTTTTAATTGTTTGGTAGAAAGATAAAATCTGAGTTGTTTTCATATTGGTTGCGATATGTTTACTAATAGTATCTAAAATATTTTCAAAATCGCTAAAACTTGAAGTTTTTACTAATTTTTTGGCCATTGCTTCTAAGACTTGTTGTTGATGTCTATTTCTCGCTAGGTCACTTTCTAAATATCCGTGTCTGTTGCGGGCATAGGCTAAAGCTTGTTCGCCGTTTAAATGTTGCATTCCGGTATCCATACAAATTAAATGCTCACCAAATTGTCTTAAACTATCTTGTTCACATAACCGGCCTCCATATTGATTAATAAAGACACTGTAATCTGGAGCTTCAACTTCGACATCAATTCCGCCCATTGCCTCAACTAAATCAACAACTCCTTTAAAATCAACTTTAACAAAATAATCAATATCAATATCAGTAATAGCTTCAATCGTGTCAATTACACACGAAGTACCACCGTAAGCCGCGGCATTTATTTTATTATATCGGTTATTATTACATTTGATTGGAACATAAGTATCTCTTGGAATACTAAACATTGTCGCATTAAGAGTCTGGGGATTAAAGGTTACCAACATTAAAGTATCGCCGTTAAAGGCTGCATTGGCATCTAACTCATCTGTATTTTCTGAATCGACCCCTAAAATTAAAACTGTAAAAGGTTCAGTCATATTTTTAGTTGTTACCATCGTACTTTCTTCGGTTTTCATTTCTTTTGAATATTGCTCAATAACTTTTGTTTCTTGACTGATATTTTGGTATTTTTCTTCATTACCAAATAAAACAGGATAATCTTTCGAAATTAAAATCGCATCTACTTCATGGTCATATAAAGCCGCCATTAAAACCATTAAATCATCATAATATTCAATTTTATTTTTTAAATTTTTTTCTTTAATTAATTCTTTAGCTAAAACATAATTTTCCCGATTACTTTCATTATTAATCATCCCGATTGTACTTTTATCATTAAATTCGGTGTCAGCTAAAGAAAGTAAAACCGTTGTATATGTACTTGTTTCTTTTTGGGAAAAACTATCAATAACTCGGTAAATTCGGTCAATATAATAACTAGAAATGGCAAAACCACTTGCAAATAAAAAGACAAAAATAGTCAAAGGAATAAATGCTTTTTTCTTTCTTTCAATCATTGAAGTTAAACCAAAAATTAAATAAATTAAACCAAATAAACCAAAAACAATTAATAAAATAATTCTAATTATTGTTTCAATTCCTACTAAACTTAAAATACTGTGGCAAAAGAATCCATAACTAACAAAATAAAAAATAAGTCCTAAAAAATAAAATAATTTCATAACTTTACTAGCATTCTTTATTTTTTTCCTTAATACCTTCATGTAAGACAACCCTGCTTTCCTTTTTTATTCTTTCCTATTATATAATAAATAAACCAAATTCTCAATAATTGATAAATTGTTTACACAAAAAAAGTTTGTCGAAGTTTTAATTTAGGAAAATGTTTGATATAATAAAGCCAAGAAAACAAGGAGGCTAAAAATGGGGAAGAAATTTTTTTATAAAATAATTATTTTCTTAGTTTTATGTTTTTTACCTTCTGTTAAGGCAAGTTCAAACTTATATGTTACTGGCGATACAGTTTATATGCGTTCGGGGGCTGGAACTAATTTTACGGTTTTAGATACTTTTGATAAAGGTCAACGCTTAGTTTTAAACAGTGATAAATTAATCAGCGGTCCTGGTTGTTCAGATGGTTGGTATAGTGTAACTTATAATAATAAAAAAGGTTATATTTGTAGTTCGTTTGCTAGTTTAAGTGAACCAGTTACAACTGATTATCGACCTTGGACTAGTCCGAAAAAGGCCATTTATGGTGGTGCGAAATTTATCGCCGAAGGTTACATTGCCGAAGGTCAAAATACTTCTTACTTAAAAAAGTTTAATGTTAATCCCAATTCAGGTTACAATGTTTTTACTCATCAATATATGGCTAACTTAGCGGCCCCAACATCCGAAGCCTTGACATCTTACCGAACTTATCAAGAAAACGGTTTATTATCATTAGCCTTAAATTTTGAAATTCCGATTTTTAAAAATATGCCAGGTCAAACATCTCATCCTTACTATGGTGCAGTAAGTGGGGGAACTAGTAAAGTAACTGACAATGCTTTTGAAAAAAAATTAGATGAGCAACAATTTCCCGAAAGTTATAAAAAATGGTTAAGAGCTTTACATAATGAACATCCTAACTGGACATTTAAAGCTTTACACACCAATTTAGATTTTAATAATGCTGTGGAAACTGAAAAATGGATTAGTTCAATAAGCGCTTGTAGTAGTTGTTATTTAGCTGACCCAAATCCGCATCAAACTGAACCAGGATGGTATATTGCCAATAGTCAAACTGTTTCTTATTATTTAGACCCCAGAAATTTCTTAGACCTTGATAGTATTTTAATGTTTGAAGATTTAAGTTATAGTTCCAATCATAATGCTTCGGTTGTAAGTGGCGTTTTAAAAGGAACATTTATGAATGGTAATGATCCAATCGATAACATGAGTTATGCCCAAATATTTGTTGATGCTGGAAAAACCCATGATGTTTCCCCAGTTTATTTAGCATCCTTAGCCCGTCAAGAAATGGGTGTCAGTGCCGGCCTTGCTGCGACAGGGGAACGGTTTACTTATAAAGGTAATACTTATGAAGGATTTTACAATTTCTTTAACATTGGGGCTTATTCTTCGGAAGAAAATCCATGTAAAGCCGGTTTAGTTTATGCGGCTTCGGGTTCTTCGAAAGATAGTTCAGGTGTTTTTAAAGGTAATATTCCCGCGGGTTCTCTAACACCTAGTACACCTGCTAAGCCAGCAGAGGTTAAACCTAATAATAACCACTCAACAACGCCAAGTACCACTCCAGCTAAACCATCGCAAGGCACATCTACCGCGGCTAGTTTTGTAAGTAAAGCTAACTTAAATCAAAAAGGCAATTATGTCACAAATATCGATCCAGGAACGAAAGTAAGTGACTTAAAAAATCGCTTTGGAAATAGTAGTATTGTTATAAAAAGTTCCAATGGTGTAGCTTTAAGTGGCAATGACTTAATGTCAACTGGAAGTAAAATATCTTTCCCAAGTGGCGAAGTAGTTGACGTTGTCCTTTACGGTGACTTAACGGGTGATGGGCAAATCAATTCGGCAGATTTATTAAGAATGCGGCAAATTTTATTAAATAAAGTAACGTTAAGTGGCGCGTATGATGAAGCATCTCATGTTTATACCACATCAGGAAAAATTAATTCGGCCGATCTTTTAAGATTACGTCAACATTTATTAGGTAAAAATCAAATCAATCAAGCATAAAAAGGGAGTGTAAAATGAAAAAGAGTAAATTAGTAATTTTTAGTACAATCGTTTTCTTAAGTTCGATTCCACTTGCAAAAGCCGCGAGTGTTAGCATTTCGGCGAATGCCAATACGGTAACATCAGGTTCCAGCGTAACATTTTATGTTACGATTAATAATGCGGCCGCCTGGCAATTAACCGGAAGTGGGACGGGTTCGACATCCGGCTGTAGCCTAGGTGATGAAGGAACCGGTGATTCCGGAACAGGTGAAAATACAACCAAAACTATTTCGGTTACCTGTCCAACTAGTTCAGTCGGTCAAGTAAGCTTTGCGGTATCAGGAAATATTACTAGTTCTGATATGAGTACCGTGAATGTTTCCGAACGAAAAGTAGTCGTTGTGCAAGCTCCAAGAGAAAAAGACACCAATAACGATTTAGCGTCTTTATCAATCGAAGGCTTTGAACTTACTCCAGCTTTTGATAAAGACACTTTAGAATACAGTGTTTCTGTTCCAACTACAACAGATAAAGTTGTCATCAACGCTTCCAAAGATAGTTCTTATTCGACTATTTCGGGAACTGGGGAAGTGGCCGTTAATGAAGGAGCCAATGTCTTTGAAGTTAAAGTTGTAAGTGAAACAGGAATTGAAAAAAGCTATAAAATAACCGTTAATGTTGAAGATGAAAATCCGATTGAAATTAAAATAAATAATGAAAAATATACAGTTATAAAAAATGCTAAAAACTTAGAAATTCCGGAAGCATTTGAAACTAAGAACACCACCATCAACGGCATTGAAGTTCCTGCTTTTTATAGTGAAATTACCAAAATTATTTTAGTCGGAATTAAAGACGAAAACGGCAACATTTTCCTTGCCATGAAAAAAGATGATAACACCTATGAAATCTATCACGAAACTAAATCTGATCAATTAGATCTTTTAATTAAAGACATTCAAGAAAAAGATGGTTATATCAAAACCAAAATAACAATTAATGGTGTCGAATATAATTGTTTAAAAACCGATGAAAATTCGGATTATGCTTTAGTTTTAGCAACTAATTTAATAACTGGTCAAGATGATACCTATGTATATGATAAAAAAACGAATTCTTTTATAATTTATACTGAAGAACAACCCAAAATTGATGAAGATGAATTAGTTAAATATAAAGATGCCATTTTTTATCTTGTTATTGGCCTTGGCTTTACCATTTTCCTAATAATTATTTTAATTATTACTAGACCAAAAAGAAGAAAAACAAATAAAAAGAAAGTTAAAAAGGTTGAACCAAAACAAGCTCCTTCTGAACCTCAAGAAGAAAAAAATACCGAAGAAGAACCAGTTAAAGAAGAACCGGTTGAACCAGTAAATGAAGAAACAGATTTATCTGAATTTACTGTTCTTCCTGAAAAAGAAGAAGTTGAGGATACCTTAGAAAACAAAGACGAAGAAATGGAAGAAACAATGTTTAACATTTTAGAAGATGATCATAAAAGAAAAAAGAGAAAGAAAAAGAAATAACTTTGTCTAAAAAGGGCAAGTTGTTCTTTTTTTAATTTTCTTTAATTAAAAATTTATGATAAAATTTTTTTAGAATCGAAAGAAGGAATTATTTATGAATAATAATGGGCAAGATTTTTTTAATAATTTAAACCAATTTCCTAACAATGAGCAAAATGATTATTCGAATGGTTTTGAAAATAATTATTCAAATAATCTAAGTCAGACTAATTATTATAGAGTTTCACCAATGCCTGATAATTTACCATCCAATCAAACCAACCGAAATAATAAAAAAATAAAGTTAATTATTTTAGGCGTAATTATTGTTGGCTTAATTATAGTAGTTGTTATGTTTGTTTTTAAAAATAATGATATTAGTGATTTAGGCGGTAAAAGTAATTCAAAAATTAAAATTACCAAAACGATAATTAAAACTAGTGCAGAAAAAATTAGAAGCATTAGGGTTTTAACAAATGACAATGAATATTATATATATGATGATGATACCCAAGGTTTTGAAAAAGAAGAGTTGCCATTTAAAGCCAAAGAAAGTAATGATATTTATTATTTATCAACCGATGGCAATGTGTATCTTAATTATGAAGAAGTACAATATATGAGCCCTGTAAAGTTTAATGAAAAATATGTTAAGTTATATTCAGGAATTAAAGAAATGAGTGCTTCTAAGTTAAATTGTGCAGTATTTTTAGATAAAAACAATGATGCTTTAGCCTATAATTTAATAACTTATAATAGCAATGTCGATTATTGTGCTTTTAATGCAAGTTATGATTTCGATGCCATTATGAATAATGTTAAACATGTTGTTGCCGGTGATAATCTTAACGGTTATGTTGATAATAATGATAATTTGTATATTAAGCTAACTACTCAATCTGAATATAAAGAACTTCTAGAAAACGTTAAAGATGTTTCTAATTTTCCTTATGTTTTAACTAATGATGGTGATCTTTATTTAATTAATGTAAGTAAAGAAATACACCCAACGGAAGAATTAACCTTTAAAAAAATCGATACTAATGTTAAAGAATTTAAAAATTGTAGTTTGTTTGGAGATTATGATATTGCTTATGTAGTTGAGAATAAACTATTTATTCCGGAAATTTACATCGGAGAGCTTCTTACCCATGATAATGGTGATAATTATTTAAGTGTTGCATCAGCAAATGAAGTAAAAGAAATTATTTATTATAATGGACAGTTTAATAATAAAAAATTTGTTTATGCAGATTATAAAGATAAACTTCACTTATATGACAGTTCAAAAGAAATTGCAACGTATAACTATGATTTAGAAGGTTTAGAAAAAGTTATAGAATTTGCTAATAACGACTAGAATAACTTAAGATGGCTAAGATTATATATAGGTAGTGTTATTCTCGTCGGGCTAGGGCTGGTCTTCTACTGTTGTTTTTCAAATGCAAAAAGTATTTGACAAACTATGAGGGTAATGATAATATATTTTTGACTTTTCAAATGGGTTTTACATTGGTAAAACCTTATTTAAAGAGAATTTTGATACACCAGGAAGTGTGTTAATGGAAAGGAGCTTATATGACTACTATTAATCAACTTGTTAAAAAAGGAAGAAGTAAAAAAACAAAAAAGAGTAATAGTCCGGTTTTAAATGTTGGGATAAATACACTTGAAAGAAAACAAACTAATAATCCTAGTCCTCAAAAACGTGGAGTATGTACTCGTGTTGGTACGAAGACACCTAAGAAGCCTAACTCAGCTTTACGTAAATATGCTCGTGTTAGATTATCTAATGGTAAAGAAGTCGATACTTATATTCCAGGTGAAGGACATAATCTTCAAGAACACAGTGTTGTTTTAGTACGTGGTGGACGTGTTAAGGACTTAATCGGAGTTCGTTATCATGTTATTAGAGGTACTTTGGATACTCAAGGTGTTGCTAATAGAAAACAAGGTCGTAGTAAATACGGTGCTAAAAAACCTAAAAAATAATAGAGAAGGAGGATTTAATTATGCGTAAAAGAAGAGCTGAAAAAAGAGATGTATTACCTGATGCAATCTATAATTCTAAAGTTGTTACAAAGTTAATAAATCAAATTATGCAAGATGGTAAAAAAGGTATAGCTCAAAAAATTTTATATGAAGCTTTTGATATTATTAATGAAAAAACAGGAAAACCTGCAATTGAAGTTTATCAAAGTGCTTTAGAAAATGTTATGCCAATGTTAGAAGTTAAATCGCGTCGTGTTGGTGGTTCTAACTATCAAGTTCCAATTGAAGTTAGCGAAGAACGGGCTCAAACTTTAGCTTTACGTTGGATCGTTAATTATGCAAAGAATAGAAATGGTAAGGGCATGGCTGTTAATTTAGCTAATGAACTTATTGATGCAGCAAATGGAACAGGTGGAGCTGTTAAAAAACGTGAAGATACACATAAAATGGCCGAAGCTAATAAAGCATTTGCTCATTATAGATGGTAGGAGGGGCTTATGGCAAGAGATGTTACTATAGATAAATTGAGAAATATTGGTATTATGGCGCATATTGATGCCGGAAAAACTACTTTTACAGAACGGGTTTTATTCCATACTGGTATTACTCATAAAATTGGGGAAACTCATGATGGTGAATCCCAAATGGACTGGATGGACCAAGAAAAAGAACGTGGTATTACGATTACATCTGCAGCAACAACTGCTCATTGGAAAGGTTATCGTTTGAATATTATTGATACTCCGGGCCATGTCGACTTTACAGTCGAAGTTCAAAGATCTTTACGGGTTTTAGACGGAGCTATTTGTCTATTAGATGCAAATGCTGGTGTTGAACCGCAAAGTGAAACAGTTTGGCGTCAAGCTACTGAATATAAAGTACCAAGAATGATTTTTGCTAATAAAATGGATAAAATCGGTGCTGATTTTGAATTTACTTTAAAAACAATTGGTGAAAGATTGGGTGTAAATTATAAGCCTATTCAATGGCCTATTGGAGCTGAAAGTGAATTTAATGGTGTTATTGATTTAGTAACGATGAAGGCTTACCATTATAATGGTGAACAACATGAAGATGCCGAAGAAATTGAAATACCTGCTGACTTAAAGGATTTAGCAGAAGCTAAAAGAGTTGAATTAATCGAAACAGTTGTTGAATTTGATGATGCTTTAATGGAAAAATATTTAAATGGTGAAGAATTAAGTATTGAGGAAATTAAAGCTGCAATTCGAAAAGGTGTTTTAGCAGCTGAGTTCTTCCCTGTTATGTGTGGTTCAGCTTTATCTAATATGGGAGTTAAATTAGCTTTGGATGCAGTTATAGATTATATGCCTGCACCAACTGATGTTCCTTCTATTGAATGCTTTGATCCTAAAACAGGGGAAGATGTTATGCGTCATCCTTCTGATTCAGAACCTTTTACAGCTTTAGCTTTTAAAATTATGGCTGACCCTTTTGTTGGACGTCTAGCGTTCTTTAGAGTTTATTCTGGTCACTTATCAAGTGGTTCATATATTATAAATTCGACAAAAGGCGAAAAAGAAAGAATTGGTCGTATTTTACAAATGCATGCGAATAATCGGAAAGAAATTACCGAAGTTTACTGTGGTGAAATTGCTGCTGCAGTAGGTCTTAAAAATACGACAACTGCTGATACTTTATGTGATGAAAAACATCCAGTTATTATGAAAGGTATGGAATTTCCTTTACCAGTTATTGATGAAGCTATTGAACCAAAATCAAAAGCTGATCAAGAAAAATTAGGAACAGCTTTACAAAAGTTAGCTGAAGAAGATCCAACATTCCGTTATAAGACTGATCCAGAAACTGGTCAAACAATTATAAGTGGAATGGGCGAATTGCATCTTGAAGTTCAAGTTGAAAGAATGCGTCGGGAATTTAATGTTGAGGCTAATATTGGTCGTCCTCAAGTTGCTTATCGGGAAACTATTACGCAAATGGGTGAATGTGAAGGTAAGTATATTAAACAATCTGGTGGACGTGGACAATATGGTCATGTTTGGGTTCGTTTTGAACCAAATAAAGATAAGGGATATGAATTCGTGGATGCCATCGTTGGTGGTGTTGTGCCAAGAGAATATATTCCTGTAACAGATAAAGGTTTACAAGAAGCAATGGCTGGAGGTATTTTGGCCGGTTATCCAATGGTTGATGTCAAGGCTACTTTATTTGACGGTTCATACCATGATGTCGATTCATCGGAAATGGCTTTTAAAATTGCTGCTAGTATGGCTTTAAAAGAAGCTAAAAATAAGTGTAAACCTGTTATTTTGGAACCTATTATGAAAGTTACTGTAATTGTTCCTGATGAATATATGGGTAACGTAATGGGTGATTTAACTAGCCGTCGGGGTCGTCCGTTAGGCCAAGAATCAAGAGGTAATGTTTTGGCTATTACAGCAATGGTTCCTCTTGCTGAAATGTTTGGGTATGCAACTAGTTTACGTTCTAATACTCAAGGTCGTGGTAACTTTAATATGGAATTAGACCATTATGAAGAAGTACCAAAATCTATTTCAGAAGAAATAATCAAGAAAAATAGCATTAACTAAAATAATACTTGAATTAATTTCAAGGATTAGATAAAATAATTACTGAAAGGAGAAAACAAAAAATGGCAAAAGAAAAATTTGATCGTTCAAAAGAACATGTTAATATTGGTACTATTGGTCACGTTGACCATGGTAAAACAACATTAACAGCCGCAATTACAAAATTATTTGGTAAATATGTCGCTTATGCAGATATCGACAAAGCACCAGAAGAAAGAGAAAGAGGTATTACAATTAATACTGCTCACGTTGAGTATGAAACTGAAAAACGTCATTATGCTCACGTAGACTGTCCAGGCCATGCCGATTATGTTAAAAACATGATTACCGGTGCAGCTCAAATGGATGGAGCAATTTTAGTTGTATCAGCTGCTGATGGTCCTATGCCTCAAACAAGAGAGCATATCTTACTATCACGTCAAGTTGGTGTTCCTAAAATTGTTGTATACATGAATAAATGTGATCAAGTTAATGATCCTGAATTACTTGATTTAGTTGAAATGGAAATCCGTGAATTATTAGGAGAATATGACTTCGATTCTGAATGTCCTATTATCCGTGGTTCTGCTTTAAAAGCTATTGAAGGAGATCCTGAAGCTGAACAATCAATTCGTGATTTAATGGCTGCAGTTGATGAATATATTCCATCACCAGAAAGAGATACTGAAAAACCATTCTTAATGAGTATTGAAGATGTATTTACTATTTCTGGACGTGGTACAGTTGTTACAGGTCGTGTTGAACGTGGACAACTTAAATTAAATGATGAAGTTGAAATTGTTGGTTTAAAAGATACTAAGAAAACAGTTGTTACTGGTATTGAAATGTTTAGAAAATCTTTAGACTATGCTCAAGCTGGTGACAATGCAGGTGTTTTATTACGTGGTATTGCTCGTGATGAAGTTGAACGTGGACAAGTATTAGCTAAACCAGGAAGTATTGTTCCTCATCATAAATTTAAAGCAAGCGTTTATGTTTTAACTAAAGAAGAAGGCGGACGTCATACTCCATTCTTCTCAAATTACAGACCACAATTCTATTTCCGTACTACAGATGTAACTGGTGTTATTGAGTTACCTGAAGGTGTTGAAATGGTAATGCCTGGTGATAATGTTGACATGACTGTTGAATTAATTGCTCCAGTAGCGCTTGAAAAAGGTACTAAATTCTCAATTCGTGAAGGTGGACGTACTGTTGGTGCTGGAGTTGTATCAGAAATTGATGCTTAATAAAGAGATGCAAAAATCTCTTTTTTTTGACTTAATTTTGGCAATTAAAAAACTATTGAAAAATCAATAGCCAAGTTTAATTGTTTTTTTATTCATGCATTTCTAGATGATTAAAGAAAATACCAATATTCACTAGTCCGCATAAACCAATTAACGTATAGATTATTCTCACAATCATAGACCCTTCTTCAAAAATGGTTGTAACTAGATTAAAATCAAATAATCCAATTAATCCCCAGTTGATTGCCCCTAAGACTGTAAAGAATAAACATATTTTATGAATAGTTTCCATAAACACTCTCCTTACTACTTTTAATATGGTCTGAAAGTTTATAAATTATACACTCATATTTTAAAAAATTAAAAATATAGTTAAATTAGAAAAGGAAAGTGGTTAAATGAAAAAATGGATTGCCTTGTTTTTGGCAATAATAATATGCACGACGGGGTGTGGAAAAAAGAATGGCAAAGATATTATTAAAACCTTCGCGGATAAAGTAAATAATGCTAAAAGCTATACTTTAAAAGGGAATATGGAAATATATGCCGATGATGAAGTTTTTACTTATAGTATCGAAGCCCATCATTTACAAGAAAATTTTTATAAAGTTATAATGGTAAATCAAACTAATAATCATGAACAAGTTTTATTAAGAAATAATGATGCTGTTTATGTAATTACGCCAAGCCTAAATAAAAGCTTTAAATTTCAAAGTGAATGGCCCAATAATTCATCGCAAAGTTACCTTTTAAAATCAATCGTCAATGATTTAAACAATGATACTAATACTTCTTTAGAAGAAGTGGATAATAGTTACGTAATTAAATCGACTGTTAATTATCCTAACAATCCGGAATTAAAATATCAAAAAGTTACTTTAGATAAAAATGGGGAATTTAAGAAAAACGAAATTTATGATGAAAATGACAAAATAAAAATGAAAGTTGTTGTAACCTCCGTTGAATATAATGCTAGTTTAAAAGAATCGGACTTTAAATTAGAAGAATATATAACTGATGAAGAACCAAAAACTAATTCATCCGATAATAAAAATAATTCGCAAACTAAAGATAGCGAAGAAAATGAAGATTCACAAGATAAAACAAGTTCTAATAAAACAACAACAGATGAAACTAAAAAAGAAACTGATGAAGAAAGTAATAGCAGTAATAAATCAAAAAAAACAACTGATTCAAAATTTCAACGAACTTGTACAACGGGAGTTTGTGAAGAAACTGAAAGTTGTGAAGGTGAAACTTGCCAAACTGGGTCTTTAAAAGATATTCTTTATCCACTTTATATCCCTAGCAATACCTACTTATCAACATCAGATAAAGTTGACACAGATAATGGCAATCGCGTAATTTTAACTTTTGGTGGTGAAAAAAACTTTGTTTTAGTCGAAGAACAAGCAATGGCAAGTGATGAGTTTGAAATAACTCCAGTTTATGGTGACCCCTTAATGGTTAATGACACAATTGGGGCAATGGGAGCTAATTCCCTAACTTGGACAGCTAACAATATAAATTATTATTTGGCTGGAAATGATCTAACAAATGAAGAATTACTATTAATTGGTTCGAGCATAAGATATGGAAACATGACAGTTAGCAAAGAGAAATAACAGTTTTCTCTTTTTTATTTGCGAGTTTTTTTGTATAATGAGGTTGGTGAGGTATATGAAAACAGAAAATAGAAACTATGTGACTGAAGAACAAAAAGAAATCAAAAAATTTTTTGGAGTATTAATTATTTTGGTAATTTTGATTTTTGGAGTTTATTTTATAAGTAAAGTTTTAATAAAAACTGAAGTTGACGATTTATCTTATGAAATTGGCGAAGTGGCAACTGATAAAGTTATTG
This sequence comes from uncultured Bacilli bacterium, assembly GCA_947626425.1. Taxonomy (GTDB): domain Bacteria; phylum Bacillota_I; class Bacilli_A; order RF39; family UBA660; genus Ventrenecus. Next base: position 15,902 of record CANQRX010000024.1, read on the forward strand.
TGGGAACCATGCTTACGGCCCCTGAAAAAGAGTATTATGTTTTAGCATATGACTCAACTGATGATTTAGCTGAAACTTACACAATGTTAACTACTTACTATAAATCTAATAGCGAAAATCCAATAAAAATATATTATTTAGATTTAAATAATGTTTTTAACCAAAAATATTATGTTAAAGAAAATAGTAATCCCAAAGCAACTAAAATTGCTGATTTAAAAATAAAAAATGGTACATTAATAAAAGTTAAAAATGGTAAAATAACTGAATATATTGAAAACAAAGATCAAATAAAAACTAAATTAAAAGTTAATCCTAAATAATAAAGTTCCTTTAATCTTAAAAGGAGCTTTTTTTAATAATTGACATACGGGGGGGGGGTATGTGGTAGAATTAGTTATAGGGTAAGGTGTCGATTATGGAAAAGAAAAGCTTTGTTAGTTATATAATAATTGGATTAATAATATT
>CANQRX010000025.1 GCA_947626425.1 uncultured Bacilli bacterium
ATATTCATCAATTAAAATTACAACTTTCTTTTGATGATACCTTTCTAACCATATTGATAATTGATATAACGAATCTTTATATTCACTATATTTTGCTTGACCACTTTTAATTCTTTTAAATTTATTTTTTTCATCTTCATCTAATACTTCTACAACATAACTTTTTTCCGTATATAGTTTTTCTATAAGCATTACAAACTGTTCATATACTTCATCATAAGTATTTTGCTTTAAATTTTTAAAAGTTAAACTAATAACTGGGTAACTACCAAACTCACTAAAATATGGGCTTTTGGAAATGTATAAATCTTTAAATAAGTCTTTGTTATTTTCTTTTTTTTCAATATCAAAAAAATGTTCTAGCATTGACATAAATAATGTTTTACCAAATCTTCGTGGTCTTGTGTATAACACCACGGTTGATTGGTTAGCTAATAAATCTTCAATAGCTTTAGTTTTATCAACATAATAACAATCGCCTCTTCTTAAATCACCAAAATTTTCTTTACCTATTGGATTAGCTCTCATAAATACCTCCTTTTATCTAACAATACATTTTTTCCCACAGAATACTAAAGCATATTCTTTTATATTTTGGACTTTATCTAGTTGTAACTCTTTGTAGTATTCTTTTTCCTTCATTTGGTTTTTGGCAAGACTTGCTAAATTTTCCATATCAAGCTCATTATCAGCTATTTTAAATTCAAAAATACAGCCAAAGCTTCGATCTTTTTTCTCAATTAAAACATCGAATCTTCCTAAGCCTCCTTCTCGGTTTGACTTAACTATATAATCGTTTAATAAAAAGTTTTGGAATATTCCTAACATATAACCGTGATAAAAATTTTCATAAGTATCCATGTAAGAAATACTTTCTAACATTTTATTTAAGTTATTTTCCATTTCTTCTTTATTATTTTCTAATAAAGACTTTTCAAAATTATTAAGACATCTTCTTATTACACTGCTATCATCTATATAGGCATAACTAATAATATTAACAATTAATTCTTTTACTTCTTTATTTGGTATTTTAACATAATAATTATTCTGATACCCTTCTTTAACTTTTTTATCGATTGTTAAATATCCTGAGGCATACATTAAATTTAAAATATTATCGATACTTTGTTTTTTGTCCAAATCTAAATAAGTTAATTTATTATTATAAATAAAATCGATACTATCTCCAGTTACTAATTTTTCAATATCTATTTTATTTTCTTCATTTGTTTCACTTAATAATTTTATTATTAAGTCATTCCCCGAAGTATTTATCCAATAAGAATTTAAAATTTTTTCATCAGCATAATTTAAAATGTTCCATGGATTATAAATACTTATACCATTCATATTATATCCATCATAAAAATCTTTAACTTCACTTGTTAATTCTAAACCATAATATTCTAATAATTCTTTGGTTTCCTTTTCTGTAAAGCCAAATGCTTCAAGGTAATTAGGACTCATCATATCACATACTTTTAAATTATTTAAGTCACTGAAAATTGATTCTTTACTTACTCGTAAAACACCAGTTAGTATTCCCATTTTTAAGGAACTATTAGTTTTTAAACAAGCTGAAAAGACACTGCTGATTAAATTTACTACTTCCTTATAAAAACCATTCAAATAACCACATTGAATTGGGACATCATATTCATCAATTAAGATTATTACTTTTTCGTGATGATACCTTTCTAACCAGATGGATAATTGATATAACGAATCTTGGTAAGCTTCAAATTCGGCTTCGCCATTTTGAATTTTGAAAAAATGGTTTGTTTCTGATTCATTTAAAACTTCTTTAACATATTCTTTACTATTATATAATTTTATAATCATTAATTTAAAATGATTATAAACACTTTCATAAGTATTTTGCTTTAAATTTTTAAAAGTTAAACTAATAACTGGGTAACTACCAAACTCACTAAAATATGGGCTTTTGGAAATGTATAAGCCATTAAATAAATCTTGGTTAATTTCTTTTTTTTCAATATCAAAAAAATGTTCTAACATTGACATAAATAATGTTTTACCGAATCTTCGAGGTCTTGTGTATAACACAACATCACTACCATTTTTTAATAGTTCTTCAATGGATGATGTTTTATCAACATAATAACAATTTTCTTGAATTAATTTCTGAAAATTATCTTTTCCAACTGGTATTTTTTTCATGAATTATCCCTCTTTTCTTGTTATAATTTTAGCAAATATTATTTTAAAGCACAAGAGAAGGAAAAAATAGGATTAATTCCTATCTTCGCTTTTATCTAACAATGCACTTTTTCCCACAGAATACTAAGGCATATTCTTTTATATTTTCAACTTTGTCTAATTGTAATTCTTTGTAGTATTCTTTTTCTTTCATTTGCTTTTTTGCTTTCAAAGATTCTTCTTCCATCTCAGTTTCACTTTCTACAATTTTAAATTCAAAAATGCAGCCAAAACTTCGATCTTTTTTCTCAATTAATACATCAAATCTTCCTAAGCCTCCTTCACGATTAGACTTAACTATATAATCGTTTAATAAAAAGTTTTGAAATATTCCTAACATATAACCGTGATAAAAATTTTCATAAGTATCCATGTAAGAAATACTTTCTAACATTTTATTTAAGTTATTTTCCATTTCTTCTTTATTATTTTCTAATAAAGACTTTTCAAAATTATTAAGACATCTTCTTATTACACTGCTATCATCTATATAGGCATAACTAATAATATTAATAATTAATTCTTTTACTTCTTTATTTGGTATTTTAACATAATAATTATTCTGATACCCTTCTTTAACTTTTTTATCGATTGTTAAATATCCTGAGGCATACATTAAGTTTAAAATATTATCGATACTTTGTTTTTTATCCAAATCTAAATAAGTTAATTTATCATTGTAAATAAACTCAATACTTTCTCCAGTTGTTAATTTTTCAATTTCGATTTTATTTTCTTCTTTTGTTTCACTTAATAATTTTATTACTAAATCATTTCCCGAAGTATTTACCCAGTATGACATTAATTCATGTTCTTGAGCATATTTTAAAATATCCCATGGATTATAGATACTTACTCCATTCATATTATATCCATCATAAAAATCTTTAACATCTCTCGTTAATTCTAAGTCATAATATTCTAATAATTCTTTGGTTTCCTTTTCTGTAAAACCAAAGGATTCGGTATATCTTTTACTCATCATATCAACAACATCTAAATTATTTAAGTCACTGAAAATCGATTCTTTGCTTACTCGTAAAACACCGGTTAATATTCCCATCTTTAAAGAATTATTGGTTTTTAAGCAAGCCGAAAAGACACTGCTGATTAAATTTACTACTTCCTTATAAAAACCATTCAAATAACCACTTTGAATAGGTGCATCATATTCATCAATTAAAATTACAACTTTCTTTTGATGATACCTTTCTAACCATATTGATAATTGATATAACGAATCTTTATATTCACTATATTTTGCTTGACCACTTTTAATTCTTTTAAATTTATTTTTTTCATCTTCATCTAATACTTCTACAACATAACTTTTTTCCGTATATAGTTTTTCTATAAGCATTACAAACTGTTCATATACTTCATCATAAGTATTTTGCTTTAAATTTTTAAAAGTTAAACTAATAACTGGGTAACTACCAAACTCACTAAAATATGGGCTTTTGGAAATGTATAAGCCATTAAATAAATCTTGGTTAATTTCTTTTTTTTCAATATCAAAAAAATGTTCTAACATTGACATAAATAATGTTTTACCGAATCTTCGAGGTCTTGTGTATAACACAACATCACTACCATTTTTTAATAGTTCTTCAATGGATGATGTTTTATCAACATAATAACAATTTTCTTGAATTAATTTCTGAAAATTATCTTTTCCAACCGGTATTTTTTTCATGAATTATCCCTCTTCTCTTGTTATAATTTTAACAAATATTATTTTAAAGCTCAAGACTTGAGGTGATTGATATTTCATTTAAAATCATGTTAAAATCCTTAGCTATTAAGAATGAACTGATTTTTTATTATATTTTTTGATTAAATGTTGAATATCTCTTAAACCGTATTTTTCATAGTTGCTTTCTTCTAAAAGCTTTTCGTAATCAATTTCATTATTTTCTAAGTTTTCTTCAATGTATTTTAAAGCGATTTGTCTACTTATTGATTGGTAAGGTAAAATAGCATCAATTCGACCAACTAGTTCTTTAGAAAGAACCGCATCTAAACCGTCATTAGCTTGATTGGTAAAACCAATTTTGTCGCCTATTTTTATATTGCTTGTTAAAAAGATATAGGTATGATTAAAGTGAATTATATTACCTAAACTATCAGTGATGAAACCTTCATCTAATATTTGTAAAAGTAAATTTAAAACTTTGGGATGGGCTTTTTCAATTTCATCAAATAAAACAGTTGCATAAGGTTGTTCTAATAGTTCCTGAAAAACATAGGGTTTGCCATAGCCAACATACCCACTTGGGGCGCCAAGAAGACGGTTAATACTTTCTTCTAAATGATACTCACTCATATCAATTCGAATTAGTTTGGTTTTTAGGACATCACTAATAATTTTAACTGTTTGGGTCTTTCCCACTCCACTTCCACCAACGAGTAAAAAGCTAGTTCCATTTTGCCCATGAACTTCCATGGTTTCTAAAAGCTTATTTAAAACTTCATCTTGGCCTTTAATTTTTTGAAATAAATTTTGTTTTAAATTAGCAATAATTTCTTCATTACTTTTTCTAATTATTAATTTTGTTTTACTTTCAATGACTTCTAAAATATCGTCTTTAGTCATTGTTAAATTAAGATGGTTTTCATCGTTGTTTAAAATTTCTTGTTCTTTTTTAGCAATTTTTAAAGCATCTTGGTAATAACCTTGTTTTAAGAGTTTTTCTTTTTTCATAATAACTTTTTTTAATTCGCTTTGTTTTTGATGAAGATCTTTACTTTTAAATTTAATTTTAGCACAGACGGAATCGAGTAAATCAATTGTTTTATCTGGGTTATTTTTGGTAAAGATATATTTATTGGCTAAAGTTATTAAGTCAGTTAAGTTTTCAGTAGTTAATTTTATTTTATAATGTTGTTCATAACTAGGTTTGATGCTTTTTAAAATTTCGTGCATATCACTTTCATTAGGTTCTTCAATGATAATATGTTCAAAACGACGATCTAAGGCTTTATCAACCGCAATATTTTCATGATATTCTTGCAAAGTTGTAGAACCAATTACTTTAATTTCCCCACGTGCTAGGTAAGGTTTTAGAATATCACTGGCACAGATGGCACCTTCTGCCCCACCAGCTTTAACCATACAATGGATTTCATCAATAAAAATAATAATGTTTTTTTCTTTAATTACTTCTTTAATGATTTTGGTTAAACGTTCTTCAAACTCACCACGATATTTAGTCCCGGCAACTAAAGACCCCATTTCCAGTTCATAAATTTCCATGTTTTGTAATTCTAAAGGAACTTCTTTGCAAACAATTCGTCTTGCTAATTCTTCGACTAAAGCGGTTTTTCCAACACCAGCTTTCCCAATTAACAACGGATTATTTTTTTGTTTTCGAAGTAAAGTTTCAATCATCATTTCGATTTCATTTTCTCGACCCACCAAAACATTTTTTTTGTTACATTTGCCAGTTAAATGAATACCAATTTTCGTTATTTCTAAGTTTTTTTTCTTTTTTTCAGTTACAACATTTTCTTTTAATTCTTCATAGAGATTGTCTAAATCAATATCTAAAGCCATCATGACACGGATGGCAACACCATCTCCTTCTTCAAGCATGGCAAAAAGTAAGTGGCTAATCAAGACTTTACCTTGGTTTGTCTCGGCCGCTTCATTTAAGGCAACTTCCAAAACGCGTTTTAACATTGGGGTATAAAGATTAAGTTCTGAAGCTTTTGAAGCATGCCCCACCAAAGTTTCTAATTCATTTTGGAAATTTTCATAAGTTAAACCAAAATCTTGGCATATCTGACTTTCTAAGGTATCGCTTTTTAAAATAGCTAATAATAAATGTTCAGTACCAACATAGGGATGCCTTAAGTTATAACGGATTTTTTCCGCTTCCTTTAATAAATCACTAATTTCATATCCAAAATTATAGAACATAAAACCCTCCTTTTATATTTATATGTAAATTATGATTTTTTTAAGAGCATTTTATTCAGTACTTGGAAAAATTAATTAAAAAAACGACTAGTTTTAAAACTAATTGTCGTTTGTTTTTTTCTTCTTTCGCGTTCTTTGCCGTTTTTTAGGTAATTGCTCATCATTTTCCGGTTTTAATTTTGGCAAATCATTCTTGTTTTTATTACCAACTGAGATAACAACCGAGTGCTTATAAAACGGATCAACTTCATTACTATTTCGTTTTGGTTTATAACGAGATGCTAAGCGTTGTTCAATTAAGCGTTGTTTAGTTTTTTCATCTTCTTGGAAGGCTTCTTCAATAGATGTTAAAGCATCGACATCTTTTTCAACTTCTTTAAGTTTAAATAATTTCATTATATCACTTAAAATAATTAAGAAAGCAGGTATTACGACAACGATTAACCAACCACCTTTCGTGGTTAAAAAGCTTTGGATTCTTCCTAATTGAGGAATTTTGATTAAAACTTTTCCTAAAACATTTTCATAAGGTACTAAACTTGCATCTGGACTTAAATTGTTGTCACCTTGGGTTTGAAATGATTTACCATTTTCATCTTCTTTGATCGAGATAACCCGATGGGTTATGGTCATTCCTTTGGAAATTGTGGAAGTTGATATAAAAGTTATAACGTCCCCGACTTTAATTTTATTGGGATTATTTACTTTAACATTAACAATTACATCGTAGATTTTTAAGTTTGGTTCCATACTTGGCGAGACAATGGTATATAAGCCAAAAGCAGGTTTATAATTGCTATTATTTTTGCCAATAACGCGCGTGGAAACAAAATAATAAAGTAATAAAGAGGCCACGATTAATAAAAGAACAAAAAGAGTCCAAGAAATAACTCTAGATATAAACTTAACTTTATGATTAAATGAACTATACTTACTTTTTTTCATACTTAAGTTCCTCTCTATTCTTTCTACTATATATAATTATAATCAAATAAAAGGGAAAAAACAAGAAAAAAGACGCGAAAGGTCGAGGTTGATATTATTATTTACAATTATATAAGATTTTAGGGAAAATTTCACTTTACACCCTTTAACATACCCAGATGGAAAAAATATATTCAAAATTTGTAATATTTTATCGTAAAAGTCGTTCCGGATTGATTAGAAGAAACAGTAATTTGGCCATTGTCCTGTTTAATTATTTCTTGGGCAAGGGATAAACCAATGCCATTACTTTCCCAATTTTGATTTTTACTTTGATAAAAACGTTTAAAAATATGGGGTAAATCTTCTTTACTAATTCCTTTTCCCCAATCTCTTATTTTTATTTCGATGTAAGGATTGTATTCACAAAAAGTAATTAAAATAGAACTGTTTTCAAAGGAATGTTCAAGGCTATTTTTCAAAATATTTGTTAAAGCTTCCCTTTCCCAACGTTCATCACAAGTTAAGAAAACTTTTTCTAAGCCCATTATTTTTATTTGAATATTTTTTAAATCACAGATGGAAGAAACATTTTTAACAACTTCGGTTAATAAGTTTTTAGCTGCAATTTTCTTTCTTTTAAAAGTAATTGTCTCAGCATCAAACTTGGATAATTTAAGAAGGGTTTGCACCAAAAAATTAATGTTGGTGATTTCCCTTTTTATATCGCTTAAAAATTCTTGGCGAGTTTCCATGGCCATCGATGGATTAGTAATTAAATTATCTAACATAATTAATATAGAAGTTAAAGGGGTTTTTAATTGATGCGAAATATCTTCTAAAGATTTTTGTAACTTTAATTTATCTTGATGCGAGTTTTCAGCACTTTCTTTAAGCATAATGGTAATTTTATAAAGTTCAGTTTTTAAAATGGATAATTCATCTTCCCGCATTTCAGGAATTTCTAAAGAATAATTTCGGTTATTAATTTGATTTATATATTTAGTTATTTTTTTTAATTCAGTATTTATTTGCCTGTTATAGAAAACAAAAATGATTAAAATAAGTCCTAAAAAGCAAAGGATGATTAAAATATTTTTATAGATAATGTTTCTTTTAATTTGGTTATTTTCATTTACCAAAGCTTCATTTTCAAGGTCAATTCCATATTTGGCAAAATTAGAAGAAACCTTTGGTTCACTGTTTAAAATGGTAATTATTTCGGATTCACTTATGTTTGGATATTTTTCAGTAATTTTTAAAATAATGCCCGCGAGTTGTTTATTATAATTTTGATTGATAATTTTTAATTCTTTTAAGTTGAGGAGGATGGAAATACAACTTGTAAAAATGGTAAAAAGCAAAATTAGTTTTAAACTTCTTTTTAAATAAATATTATTTTTCATCGATACGATACCCAATTCCTTTAATCGTCGTTATAATGTTAGTTTGAATTTTTTGGCGAATCCTTTTTAAGTAAACAGTCACGGTATGATCATCAACAATATTGCCCGTCCAATCCCATATTTTATCGAGTAAGGTTTGGCGAAGGACAACGTGGTTTATATTGAGAAATAGTAAATGTAAAATTTTCAATTCTAATGATGTTAATTCAATTGGTTCGTTATTTTTATAAACAATCATTTTATTCATATCAAAACTAATATCTAATACTTTTTTTAAGCTAGATTTTTTTAAACGCATTAAAATTCGATTTACACGGGCGAGTAATTCTTCGGGGCTAAAGGGTTTGGTTAAGTAATCTTCAACACCATTATTTAAGCTTTTGACAATTAAATCAACATCGTCTTTGGCGGTTAAAAACAGAGTGGGAATGTTTAGTTGTTTAATCCTTTTTAAAAACAAGTCTTCACCCGAACCATCCGGCAGCATTAAATCAAGGATTATTAAATCAACTTGGTTAGCATTTAAAAACTCAATGGTTTCTTTAATTGAGTTAGTTGAAGAAAGTTCATAGCCAGCATTGGCAAACGAATATTTTAAACCTTTAATAATTGTTAAGTTGTCTTCCACTAGTAAAATTTTCATAAACTCACCTCACCACTTATATTATAACGAAAAAAAGATTAAACAGGCTAAAAACTTTCCTTAATAAGCATACTAATTAAAAGTTACAAGTAAGTTACAAAAAAAAGAATTTACAAGTTAATGCAAATTCTCATTTTGCTATATATATGTCATTAATGCAAAGATTAATACAAGAATTATTAGCATGGCTAATAAAAATTTCCATATATATTTAAACCATTTTTTATAAGGAATATTTAAGTAAGATAATCCAAATAATAAGAACATACTAACTGGTGTAATAAAGGATACTAGTCCATATGTTGTAGTGTAAATTAAGTAAACAATATTGCCTTCTTTGCCTGCAAAGTTGCCTAAATAATAAGTTAATGAGAAACCTACATATCCTAAATCACTGTTTAATAAGTTAACAATTAGGGCTTGGATGGTTTGAATAAATGGATTAAATGCTCCACCAACCATATTGCCTAGCCAATTAACAATTGTTGGGAAGAATGGTGACCAGTATAATAATACAAATACTGTATAAATTAATACTAAATAAGTTATTGGTCGAACCATTTTTTTGAATCCTTCATAAGCATCATTGAAAAATTCATTTGAGTTAAATTTTCCAAATAAGGCTACAAAAACAGTTAAAATGGCAATTACTACAGAATAATTAAATAAATACCAAGTACCAAATGCCGTAGCTAAGTCGTAACCCATGTTACTTAAGTTAGCTCCTAAAATTGCTTCAAAAATTGGAAAATTGCCAATTGATAAATTCATTAACCATTCGTGGAATTTATCAAAAATTTCTAAACCAAAACTTCCATTCCAATCTACAAAGCCAAGAATTGCAAAGATTAATAAAAGAATTAATACAATAACCATTGGCCATGTTTTAGCTTTAGAATTTTTAGGTTGGTCTAAATAAACAGCATCAGTTTCTTCAACTTCTTTTAATTTTTTATCAAAACCGTGTTTTTTTAAATAACGAATATTAAAGACACTGTAAATGATAAATGTTAATAAAAGTATACCAGCACGCGCTAATAATAAAGTTTTAACTGTTATTTCAGCACCACCATAGTTACCTAAATAATTTAGATAAGCTAACATTCCTTCGCTTCCATAAGTTGCTCCTAAAATTCCCACGAACATTGCACCAAATGTGGAAATGAATATTCCTAACTTATTAAAATTCATTTTTCGCAAAACATGAATTAAAAAGGGAATAAATGTTAAAACAATATAATCATTGTTTAAAACTGATGATAGTAAAGCAATTAAAAATGATACAACAATTGCAAAACCAATTTCTTTTTTCTTACCAAACTTGGCAACCTTATTAACAAGATTTTTATAAGCATCAGTATGAGATGCAACCCCGTAAAAGATTCCTACAAATGCTAAATAAACAATTTGTAAAGAAAAGTTTTGTAAGGCGTAAGCTATTCCATAAAATATATGAACTAAACCGATTCTTTCTCTTGTTCCCATGGTAAATTCAGCACCAGTCGAATAACTTCCATTAGGAATAATCCATGTAAGAGCAATGACCACTAATAAAGTTAATGAAACAATCTTTGCTAAGTCATGTTCTTTAAATAATTTCTTCATCTTTTTCTTTTTCCTCCTCCAACTAAATTATAGCACAAGAAAAAGGCGAAAAAAAAGAATTTTTCACGTATTTTATGTGAATTTTCGATGAAAAAAGACATTTTAGTTATTTTTGTTATTAAAATTCAAAATTTAAGCATTTTTAAAGGTTTTCTTGGTAACTATTCATTATCTTATTTAATTGATACATTTTTTTATCCATTTCTTTAATATCTTTTGCATAATTTTGGATAGCTTCACTGACATCGGCGGGAATTTCATTGGGAAATTTATACCGAATTTTGTGATCAAGGCTTGCCCAAAAATCCATGGCAATTGTCCGAATTTGAATTTCAGCTTCCACATATTCAACATGGTTTTCTAAATAAATAGGAACTAACACAATTAAGTGATAAGAAGTATAACCACTTTCTTTTGGATTTGCTATATAATCTTTTCGTTTTTTAATAATGATATTATGAGAATTATTAATTGTTGATACAATGTCATAAACATCACTTAAAAAAGATACAACAATTCGTAAGCCTACCACATCCGGAACATGAAGCAAAATATTTCGTTCCGTATATAATAAATTTTTTTCTTCTAATTTATGACGAATACTTTTTTCAGTTTTTATTCTGGATTTAATATGTTCAACCGGATTATAACCATGGCGATGAGAAAAATCTTCTAATAAAATCCCAACTTCTGTTTCAAGCATTTTTAAAGCATATTGATATTTAATAAAACTTACCGAGTTTTCTTCCAAAGTTTTCATTCCTCTCTTTCTAAAGACAAAAAAAGCAATACATAAAGTACTACTCACAAATAAATTGTATCAAAAAAATTAAGGTTTGTCAAAAATGGCAGAGTTACTCACCTAGTGCTAAAGTGTAGGGTTTGCTTGAAGTTCCTTCTCCTCCGGTAATTTTGATATTCGCTTTCAAATACATTACGGGAAAAACAACACCAGCTTCATACATATACTCATCAGCATATGCACAATAAATATCACCGGAATTATCAATATAAAACACGTAAAAAGCTCCATAAGACCTTGGTGTGGGAGTTATTGTCCAAGTCCTTGAATAATATAGCCAATCGTTTTCATAACAATCACTACTCCAACTATACATTGATCTTTCTAAACAGTTATTTCTATTTTTTAATTGGCCTCCACTCGTAGCAAAACCGTAATCACTGGGATAAATTAAGCCTACTTTACCGGTCCACTTTGTTGTTCGTTCTACAGTATCATTACAATTATTCGCATAAGAACCAGTAGCAGAGCATATTTTTCCATGATTTGAACTTCGTTCGGCATCATACATATATCTTGGGTTTATTAAATTACTATAATTAGTAGTATAACTATTATCATCAAATGGTTTATCCATTGTTCCGGTGTTCCATACCACTGTTTCAATCATACTTTGAGCTGTTTCATTGAATTTTTGAAAAAAACTGCCATTTAAGTAATTCATTAAATCGGCTTGACTCCATTCGTTTACTCCATTGCCTTGATTTACTCCAGATTCTGATCTATCCCATACTTCAGCTGAACCAAGGCTGTCTTTTTTTCTTATCTTTAATAATTTTTCGTTTTTTCCATCAGCGGTTGTAATATTATCCATTAAACCGATAATCCGCCATGTTTCACAAGTACTACTACTTTGGGTTGCTCCTTCTTGACAGTTAAAATATATATAATTATCGGGATTAGAGCCAATAAACCTTACGTTATTATCATTACCATTTTGTTCATATACTATTTGGTCAGCATATCGCCAATCACTCACTTTATTAAATAAAAATTGCGTGATTTCTTTATTCTCACTTGATAATTCATTACTTACAAAATAAAGAGTACATTTGGTTTTGGGTTTTGTTAGATTTCTAATTTTAAATTCCCAATTGGTATTATCCCAATAGCCTTCTGCGTCATTCCCACATTCAGCTCGATCAAAACTTATATTTTGATCCTTTTGAGGTATTTCTGTAACGTCTTTATCATCTAATTTAACCGCGATGATTGAGACATCACCACTGTTAACTTGTATTTTGCCATTCATTATTGGAAAACTTTCGGTAACTTGGTATTTTCCTAAACTTTTATTTAGTAGATACCCCCCCCCCCTAGGGCTACTAATCCTACCATACTTCCTATTATAATTTTTGTTTTTTTCCTGGTTTTTAGCTTATAATTTTCAATTTTCATTTTTCTTTTTCCTTCCTATTTTCTACTAAAATTATAAGTTAATACCCTTCTTTTTTCAAGAGGTTTTGCATCTTAAAAAATCTAGGATTTTTATCCTAGACAATTTCTTCCAATTTTAAACATTCATGGCGACTATATATTGCTACATACTTACGACAACTTCCAAGTCTTTCATCTTCGGCATATCTTTTGACTTGTTCTGTTCCTTCATTTAATTTTTCCATTATTTTCTTTTCACTTAATTCTTCTTTTTTAAGATATTTTAATTCTATTATTATATTATCTTTAACTAATTCACTTTTCTTTCGTAAATATATATCTATATAACCATTATTACTTACTTGTTCATCACTTACAAAATAATATTCATTATTAATTAAAAGGGTAAACATTACAATCTTGATTATTAATTCATTCATTTGCATATAATCACGATTATCCATTTTTTCTAAGATTTCACTTGTATAATTACATAAGTTATTTATGGTTCCTTTAGTTATAATTTCATCGAAAATTTCCTCTATCTTTTTACTATCATATTTTATATCAATTTCATTTAATTTATAAATAAAATAATTACCATAGACTTCTTTCATTACCTGATTTGGTATTTTAAAAAAGTAACCACCATACTTATCAGGTTCGATTGTTAAATCGCCAAAGTAATATAATAAACTTATAATATCATTTCGATCAAAATCAATTTCTAAATCAAAACTTCTTTTTAATTTTCCCCTAACTTGATCATTTAAGAGTATTTCTTCTAGTAATTCTTTAGTATAGGGATTATGTTTTAATTCGATTAAATTGCCTACTTTACCTCGATTAAAGACAATATTATCATCCATTATTTCTTCAGGCATTTCCTTATATCTTACATAATAATCTAATAAATACACTACTAAAGTAGCATTAAAGATTTTTTCTTTTGCTTTTTTATTAAATAAATAACCATCATAGTTTTCTAACATGACATTATATATTTCTTCTTCATCTTCTTTTGATACATAATCATTTAATAATTTTTTTACCTCTTCATGCGTTAAACCTATCATACTATTAAATTCTAAGTCTGTTGATAAATTAGTTGCGATATTAAAACCAGTTGTCATACTATTTAAAGTTATTGGACAAATTCCGGTCGCAAAAAAGCGATCAATTACTCCTAAACCAATATATTCTTTTAATACGGCATAGAAAGCTTTTACAAATCCACCATTTCCAACTGCACTTTTAAAGCGGTCTGCTTCGCCTTCTAATATCGCATTGGTAAAATTATCATATTCATCAATTAAAATATAAAGTTTATGATCTAATTTCAAACCTTTAAAATAACTTAAAAAATATTTAATTATCAACGAAACACTTTTATTTTCATCTATATTATATTTTAAATTATAATTGTCACATAAATTATTAATTCCTGTTATTATGCATCCTTTAAATTCCTCTTCTATTTCTTTTTTATTTTTGTCCCCAGTTGTTAGTCCTGAAAAATCAAACTTTAAGACATAATAATTATTTTTATTTTTTGTCGGATTAGCATATACATATGTTTCTTTAAACAAGCTTTCAAACAAATCTTTACTATTTAGGTCATAATAATAAAACATCATACTCGTAAATAAACTTTTTCCAAATCTTCCTGGTCTTAAATACATTAAAGTATCCTTATTATTTTCTAGTTTTTCTAAATACATTGTTTTATCTACATAATAACAATTTTTTTCAATTAATTCTTTGAAATTATTTTTTCCATATGGTATTTCTTTCATTTAGTTCCCTCCTTGTTTTTCATTATATAGATTTTTATAGGGAAACGCAAGGCTCATTATTCGAGCTTCAATTCGAAGGGACTACCTTCTTCGCCGGTTCCACCAATAATTTTAACTGATGACTTTAAATAGACTACAGGACGAACCGCGTGAGTATAGTTAGAACCGTAAGCAGAATGGTAGCTGATATAGCCCAAGCCGACATAGAACACATAGCCAGCACTCGAAGAGTCCGGCGCAGGAGTCATTGTCCATTGCTCATTACTTGAATCAGATAGCCAATCATTTCGAGTACAATTACTGTTATTATACCAATCAAATAATGGTGCATATAAACATTGCATTCTTTTCACTTGGTCGCCTCCTCCATCGGTGGCATAGCCATAGTCTGATGGGTACATTAAACCTACTTGGCCTTCCCATGTGGTTTGGCGGTCAATGTTATCATTACAATATGTTCCACCTTGACTACATTGCTTTCCTGTAAAATCACTTCGTTCCCACATATATTGAACTACTGGCAAATTTCCTTTTTGCCAAATGTTTTCTGTTCCAAAGGCAGTTCCCGTATTCCAGATAACTTCTTCGATCATATCTTGGGCTGATTTTTTTAAACCATACTGGGTCCAATCTGGACATTCTGTTGTTTTTTCGCTAGAACCACTATAACATATATCAGTTCCTTTTTGGCCTTTAAAATAATCACCATTTAAGACAGTCATTAAGTCTGCTTGGCTCCATTCATTCACTCCATAGCCTTTATTTACATTCGAATCTGATGAGTCCCAACTTAAATTTTTAACTTTTCCACTTGTATTCGTTAAAGGTTCTCTTATAATTTTTAATAATCTTTCTTTTTGGCCTGTCTTTGTTTCTATTCCATCCATTAATCCTATTATTCGCCATGTTTCACAAGTTCCACTTTCATCGCAATTAAATTTCACATAATTACTTGGATTAGCTCCAATATATCTGATATTGTTATTATTATCACTGGCAATAGTTATTCCTGTTTCTTTAGCTTCCTCTTGAGATAATAAATCTTCCATTTTACTTTCACCACTTTGTTCAACATTTGTTCCACCTTGAACAAAATACAGGCTACATTTTGTTTTGGTTTTATTTAATGATGTAACTTTTACTCCCCATTCACTATAATCCCATTTTGCAACTGCCCCATTAGTACAATCAGCTTTTTGAAAACTATATCCACTACCTTTGGCTGGAATATCTTCTGAATATTTATTATCTTTATAAACCGCAAATAAAACATCGGCATCTCCATAAATATTTATCTTTCCATTCATTATTGGAAAACTTTGTTCGACTTGGTATTTTCCTAAACTTCTATTTAGTATATACCCCCCCCC
>CANQRX010000026.1 GCA_947626425.1 uncultured Bacilli bacterium
TATAATAAATTAACTAAAGTAATTCGTTTTACATCTTCATTTAAATTAAATTTATCAATAATTTTCGAACTAATTTTTTCCTTTTTTAAAATTTCATTTATAACATCTAAATATATTGTGTTATTTTGTAGTTTTAATAAATTATCAATTTTATCATAATTAACAATAATATTTGCATCATAAAGGCTCTTTGGAATGTTACCATGATTTTCATAATAATCTAAAAAGTACATAACTAAAGTCGCGTTAAAAATTCTTTCTTTGGCATCTTCATTAAATAAATAACCATCATAATGTTCAATCATTAAATTATAAGCTTCTTCTTGCTCTTCTTTTTTGACAATTTCTTTGATTAAAGATTTAACCTCTTCATGCGTTAGGCCAATCATTTCATTAAACAGATAATCTCTTGATAAATCTGTTGCAATATTAAAACCAGTGGTCATACTATTTAAGGTTATTGGACATATTCCTGTGGCAAAGAAACGACCAATTACGGTGCTCATATTTTCTTTTATAACAGCATAAAAAGATTTAATTGCTCCATTTTTACCCAATAAATCTTTAAAAATAGAAGCATCTCCTTCTAAAATGGCATTTGTAAAATTATCATATTCATCAATTAACATATATATTTTGTTAGACAATTTTAAAGTTTCAAAGGAAGTTAGAAAGTTAGTTAAAATAATATTAGAATCATATTGTTCATCTATTTTTAAATCAAAATTATATCTATTGTTAAATTTTCTTAATCCATCAATTACTTTCATTTTAAAGTTAAGTTCTAAATCTTCTTTTTTAAGAAAATTACTTTTTAAACCAGAAAAATCAAACTTTAATACATAATAATTATTTTTATTTGGTGTTGGATTTTGATATACATAAGTTTCTTTGAATAAACTTTCAAACAAATCTTTACTATTTAGATCATAGTAATAAAGTAACATACTGGTAAATAAACTTTTGCCAAATCTTCCTGGTCTTAAATATATTAATGTTTTTCCTCTTTGTTCTAATTTTTCTAAATATTTAGTTTTATCAACATACAATAAATTACTTTCTTGTAAGTCTTTATAATCACTTATTCCATAAGGTATTTTTTTCATAAATATCGTCCTTTCTTAAACTTATTATACTATTTAATTTATTAAAAAACAATTTTCAATGTTGGTTTAAATATTTCTGAAAAAAGATACTAAAATTATTATCAAAACTAATTAAAAATAACCAGTATTTTTAACTGGCATTTTTAAATAATATTTTGGATAAAATTTTAATCTTCAAACATTTTAGATATTTTTTGATAATATTTATACCTTTCTTCAGCATATTCTTGGTTTTTCTTTAGTAATTTTTCAGATAGTTCTTCATCTTTAATGGCTAAAGAATTATATCTTATTTCATTTTTTAAAAAATCTTGATAAAGATTAAAATCAGGTTCTTTAGAGTCTAGATAAAGTTTATTCTCTTTGGGTAGATAACGCATCAATATGGTATATCCACATTTGACGGCAAGCTTTTGTTCTTCATTCGTGTGGCATAATCCACCTTTAATACCTTGTTCTACGCATGGAGCATAGGCAATAACTAAACTAGGTCCTTTGTATTCATTAGCTTCTTTTAATGTTTTTAAGGTATGAAGCATATTAGCACCTAAGGAAATACTTGCAACATAGCAGTTAGGATAGCACATTCCGATTTTAAATAAATCTTTTTTAACATTTCTTTTTCCTAAATCAGCAAATTCTGTTACTTGTCCTAGTTGGCTTGCTTTACTCATTTGGCCCCCCGTATTGGAATATACTTCAGTATCTAAAACTAAAATTTTAATATTTTCATTGCTCGATAAAACATGGTCAATACCGCCAAAGCCAATGTCATAAGCCCAACCATCCCCGCCTACTGCCCAAACAGTTCTTTTAGGTAAGTAAGTTAAGATTTCGCGTAATGAAGAAGGAATATTATTTAAAGCTAGAGCTTTAATATGTTCTAATACTTTTTTTGTATCTTCAAAATCGTTTAAAAGTTGATTGTATAAATCTTTTAATTTTCCTTCGCTGGTTAAAATTTCTTGAGCAATTATTTTTTTGGCGGTTTCTCTTTTTAGAGAGTATGATTTATGAAGACCTAAAGCAAATTCGGCATTATCTTCAAACAAGGAATTAGCCCAAGGAATTGAATAAGGAGTACTTGGAACACTTCCTCCGTAAATTGAGGAACAACCGGTAGCATTAGCAATGACTAATTCATCTTGAAGTAATTGAGTTAAAAGTTTGATATAGCTAGTTTCCCCACAACCAGCACAGGCTCCTGGAAATTCAAATCGAGGCTTTCTTAGTTGACTACCTTTGATTGTATCTACAGGAAAGATGCTCGGATTAGAATATTTATTAAATAAATAGTTGGCCTGTTCTTGACATTTTTCATCAAAATTACCAAATGTCAAAGCTTTATTTTTATTTTTGCCAGGACAAATATTGATACATAAACCACAAGAAGTACAATCAGCTTCGGATATGCTTATAACATATTGATAATTCTTAGCGCCTAAAGCGGGAATACCTTGCCTATCTTCTACTAAAAAAGGACGAATAACGGCATGGGGACAAGCAAAAGAACACATTCCGCATTGAATACAATTTTCTTTAAGCCATTTTGGAACAACATTGGTAACCCGTCTTTTTTCAAATTTACTCATGGCATTTGGAAAAGCACCATTTCTTATTTCTAAAACTTGGGATACAGATAGTTTATCCCCAACGCGGGCATTTATCATATCATAAATATTTAAACAGGCATAATCAGCATTTAAAACTTCATTAAATTTTATTTGCTCAACAAGATGAAGGGCTTCTTTAACTACTTGTTGATTATTAAAAATAATATCTTGACCTTTATTTTTAAATTGTTTAGCAATTCGTTCATTTAAAATTTCTTCAACATTTTCTTTTCCTAATAATTTTAATATAATAGCTTCCATAATTTTACTAATTTTTCCCTGTAATTGATGTTTTAAAGCTAGATTATCCGCGTCGATGGTTAATATTTTTAAATGCCTTTTTTTGATAATTTCACCATCAAAACCAAGTATTTTTGTTAATAAAGTTTGCGAATTATTGGTATTTACTAAAATAATACTATTTTCTTTAGCGCTTTCTAATAAATGAAATTTTTGAAAATAAGTATCTTTGGTTACAACAATTATATCGGTATTAGTAACATAATATGGAGCTTTAATTGGCGATTTACTAATTCGTAAATGACTGATTGTTACTCCCCCACTTTTTTTAGAGTCGTACTGAAAGTAGCCTTGAACATAATTATTTTCCCCCATGATTTTTAATAAATCTTTGCTCGCAGATACCATGCCATCAGAACCAAAACCATAAATTTTAAGTTCTTGGGCAGGAAGGTTTATTTCATAAGGAGTAATTGGTAAACTAAAGTGAGTAACATCATCATTAATTCCAATGGTAAAATTATTTTGAAGATTAGTTTCCAACATTTTAAAAACCGCATAAATATCTGCCGGAGTGGTATTTTTAGAAGATAAGCCGTAACGTCCCCCAACAACATTAATTTTTAAGGAACTTAAAGCTTTTAAAACATCTAAATATAAAGGCTCACCAGTGCTTCCTGGTTCTTTAGTTCGGTCTAAAACAGCAACATTTAAAACAGTTTTAGGAAGGACTTTACGTAAATGTTTAACAGAAAAAGGTCGGAAAAGACGAACAGTTATTAAACCATAATGGTTTCCTTTTTTGGTTTCTTCATCAATTACTAATTTCACGGTATCACAAACACTACCCATGGCCACAATGACATTTTTAGCATCAAAATCCCCGTAATATTCAAATAAATCATAGTTAGTATTCGCTAAAGAATTAATTTCTTGCATATAGGAAGAAACAATATCACAAACATTTTCATATAATTGATTTTTAGCTTCAACACTTTGAAAATAAATGTCTTCATTTTCGTTCATTCCATATTGAACTTGATTTAAAACATTTAAACTGCGATGACGAAAGGCATTTAAAGCTTTTTGATCAATTAATTTTTCTAATTTTTTTTCATCAATTGTTTCTAAAACATTTAATTCATGACTTGTTCGAAAACCATCAAAAAAATGAAGAAATGGCAGGCTTGCTTTAATGGCTGATAAATGGGCAATAATTGCTAAATAATAACAATCGGTTACATTAGATGAGGAAAGAAAGCAAAAACCGGTTTGTCTTGTCGCATATATATCGGAATGGTCACCAAAAATAGATAAGGCATGGGTCGCAATAGTACGAGAAGCCACATGAATAACTGCAGGTAAGCATTCTCCTGCTATTTTATACATATTTGGTATCATTAATAAAAGGCCTTGACTAGATGTAAAAGTTACACCTAGGCTTCCGGATAGTAAAGCTCCATGTAAGGCACCCGCGACTCCAGCTTCAGACTGCATTTGGACAATTTCAACCTTATTTCCAAACAAATTTTTTTCATTGTTACAACTTAAAAAATCCATATTACTAGCCATAGGACTAGACGGAGTTATAGGATAAATACTTGCAAATTCACTAAATAAATAAGCGGCATTACTACACGCGATATTTCCATCAACTATTTGACGCATTTTTAAATCTCTCCTTTATATTAGAATACCATAATTTCCAAAACAGTTAAAGAAAGTTTGTTAATGTAGTACTTTACATCTTGCAAAATGCCATGCTTTAAATTATAATTTTCTTATAGTATAGGTATAAAATAACAAAATTTAAATCACAATAATTATAAGGAGTTGAAGTTCATGGAAAAGAAAAAAGTTATCAATTATATACTAGGAGGATTACTTGTTTTAACAATTGCCTTTTTTGGGGTAACTTTTGCTTTTTGGAATATTACTTTAAAACAAGAAGAAGAAAATATTGTAAAATCAGTTTGTTTAAAAGTAACTTTAGAAAAAGATGAAAATGAAATAAATTTACCAAAAGCCATTCCCATCAGTGATGAAGAAGGTTTAGCTTTAAAACCTTATAAATTTAGTATTCAAAATACTTGCCAAGAAAATGCAAGTTACCAAATAAATTTAGAGTCTTTATCCAAAATAAATAATGAAACAGAAATTACAGATGATAAAAAATTAGACCCAAAATATGTTCGTTTTAAATTAAACGAAAAAGAAAAAGAAGGAACAATGTTATTATTAAGTAATACAGATGTAGTAACACCAATTTTAGATAATACTTATAGTTCTCATAAATTAATGACAGGGTATTTAAGTCCAAGTGAAACGAAAGAGTTTGAATTAAGATTATGGTTAGATAAAGACGCCGACGAAGGTTCAATTTCAAAAACTTTTGCTAGTAAAGTAACAATAACTAATGCCTATTTAGAGGAAGATAAAATACCACCAACAGCCAATTTAGATTTAGCAGTATGTGATACGACAATAACAGCCACGGGAAGTGGACAAGCTAGTACAGGAAAAAGAATAATAAAATATGAATATAAAATAGATGATGAAGAATGGCAATCAAAGACAACTACAGCAGCAACAAATTTTACAGCAACAAATTTTACAGCAAAAAATTATGGCTTACATAAAATAAGTTTAAGAGTAACGGATAATACCAATAATGTAAGTGGCGAAGTAATAAAAGAAGTTGAAATAAAAGAACCTGAAACCGTAAATATAAAAGGAGCAGAAATACCAATAGCCACTTGTGGAGATGGATTATATAAAGTCGAACATAAAGAAGAAGACGTTGATACAAATTGGAAAGGAACAGAGTATCGTTTTGCTGGAGTAAATTATACTAATGCTAATACCTCATATGTGCATAATTATGTAAAATTTAATGAAGAAATATGGCTAATTATCGGATTAGTAAATGTAAAAACAGAAGAAGGAAAATATGAGCAACGATTAAAAATCGTGCGAACTGATGGAATAACTAATCAAACAAACTTTGGAAGTTATCCGTGGGATAGTGAATATAGCAATGATTGGACGAAATCATCATTAAAAAAGTTATTAAATGGAGAATATTATAGTAATACACAAACTGAAAGTGGAACTTTACCAAAAGGCTTAAATGAAACAGCTCAAGGAATGGTCGATGATGGAGTAACATGGAATTTAGGGGGAACAGCAAACTATAATACCACAACAGTAACCCAATATTATAACTATGAACGAGGAGAAACAGTGTATAATGGTAGACCAAAGGAATGGACAAAAGCCAATGACGGAAGTAATCATAAAGGAGTAGGCTTAATTTATCCAAGTGATTATGGGTATGCCACGAATGGTGGAACCTCGGGAAGAGATTATTGTTTTGAAAAAGAATTATATAATTGGAACGGAAGTGGTTATAAAGAAGAATGTGCCAATAAAGATTGGTTAAAACCAAGTAGTAGCTATTTATGGACGCTTACGCCGGATTCGGGCTATTCCAACGGTGCGTTCATTGTCTTCTCGACGGGGTGTGTCCGCAACAGCCGCAACGTCGGTGTCTCCTACGTCGTCTGGCCCGTCGTATATCTGAAATCGAATATTCAGATTTCCGGCGGTGAAGGGACTGTTGAAACTCCTTACGAATTATCTGTTTGAACAGATAATTCGAACTTGTTAATAATGCTAGTTAAATAAATTTGGTTTGTTTTTTATGAATTTTAAAAAAGCTGTTTTAATTATTTTGACAGCTTCTTTTTTATAAAATCTTTTACTTGTGGTTCTAATTCTTGGCTTGTATCAATTGTAAAGGTACTCTTTTAACATTATTTTTTTATGAATGGTGGTATTTTGTCTTTTGGCTAATCTTTATTTGATTAAGTTTTCATTACGTTTTACTTTTAAATATCGTTATAATCATTTAAAAATTTTCTAACTTCATCATTGTTTAAAATAACCACTTGTTCATATTTGGCAATTTCTTGTAGTTTTACCCATACGAATAAAATAATGGATGGTTGCTCTTTTTTTCATAAATAGTTTTCCTCATCTTCATCTGTTTCATTGATAATATAGATTGGTCTTTGTTTGGTTTCTAAATAAATTTTGGAAATATATTCCCCTATTACACCTAAGAAAAATAATTGAATGCCACTGCAAAAAACAATAATGCAAGCAAGACTTGGCCAACCACTTACTGGGTCTTTCCAAATTAAGGTTTTAATTATTATAAAGATTATGGCTAAAAAGGCAATAAAGCAAAAAATAAATCCAACTAGTGAGGCTAATACTAATGGTTTGGTTGTAAAGCCTACGATGGCATTAATGCCATAAGAAAATAATTTTTTTATGCTCCATTTTGTTTTGCCATTTTTTCTTTTTGGTAATTCATATTTTAACCACTTGGTTTTAAAACCAACAAAATTAAATAATCCTTTGGAATAACGATTGTATTCGGTTAAAGTTAAAAGGGCTTCAACAACCTTTTTTTTCATTAAGCGATAATCACGTTCATTGGGTGTCATTGGTACTGATGATAAGTGACCAATTATTTTATAAAAGCAAAATGTAAAAAATCTTCTTATTATTCCATAGTCTTTATGATTTAGGGCTTGTAAACCAACAATGTCATAATCTTCATTTAAAATAACATCAAACATTTTTAATAACATTTCTGGAGGGTCTTGTAAGTCAGCGTCCATCATTGTTACGTAATCTCCTTTGGCGTATTTTAATCCGGCTAAAATAGTTGCTTCTTTGCCAAAATTTCTCGAAAAAGAAATATAATGAACTCTTTCGTCTTCTAAAGCCAATTTTTTAATTAAATCAAGTGATTTATCAATGCTTCCATCATCAACAAAAATTATTTCAATATCAATTTTTAAATCTTTTAGTTTTTTCGAAATTTTGTCTATTTCTTCATAAATGAGAAAAATATTTTTTTCTTCATTGTAACAAGAAATAATTATCGATAATAAATACTTCATATATCAATCCTCTTTTTCAATATATCATTTTCTTTTTATTTTGTAAAATAAAAAGAAAGAGCATTTAATTAAAAAGTTCTTTCTTAAAAATTATAAATATTCTAAAATTGCAATATTTTTATCTAATTTTTCAATAAGATCTTCTCGATCATATTTATTGAATATTTCAACAAAATTACTATTATCTAATAATAATAATTCGTAGTATTTTTTAAATACATCTTTATAATTTTTAGCTCCTAGTTCTTTTAAAAAATTTAAATTAGTTGTTACTAATTTTTTATTTTCTTCTAAAAGTTTTATCATAGATGAACTTGTGTTTTCAATAAATTGCTCAATTTCTTCAAAAGTAAATCCAAGTTTTTCTAAATATTTCATAATTAACGTCCTCCAATACTAACTGCGTTTTTCAGATTTTTTTCATATTTATTTAACTTATTGTATAATTCAATTGAATTTTCTTTTAAAGCTTTTTTCTCATCTTCTGATAAAGATGTATAGTATTCTTCTAATAAAGAACCGTATTGTAGTAATCTTATAGTGTCGATTGTTAAATTAAAATTGTTTGTGGTTATAAAATTAACAAAATCAAAATCATCAGGACAAGCTTTTAAATTAATAAATAAAATCATTTCTTGTAAAGGAGTTACATCACTGCCGGTTGATGTGGCAAGCATGTTTTTTAATTTAATATAATTATTCATAACGACCTCCTAATATGCCATAAGTGGTACAGACTTTGGGTCCATTCCATTAGATATTAGCATTTCAACATTATTTTTTAATTTGTTTATATCATATTTAACCAAAATGTTTGGATTTAAATATATATCAATTGGTTCTTTTCCTAATTCAAATAAATATTGTATTTTTTCTTCTAAATCTTGGTCATATAATAATGAAGCATGACTTATAAAAATATCGGTATTTAATTTATTTTCTTTTATTAATTTAAGATTTTTTTCCATTAAATCATGATTATAGTTATAAATTAAATCATCTATTTCTTCGCTTGAAAAATCTAAATAATCAAGTTCATTTTCTTTTAATAAATAAATTAAATCTTCTTTTTTGTTTTCTTCTTCATTACTTTCATTAAATGGTTCGTTTACTTCAGAAGGCTCGTTAATTTCTTTTTCCACGTTCATTTTAGCTTCTTGAATAACTTGTGATATACTTTTTCCGGTTTTGTCTTTTTCATGAATTTTTTTATCATAAGCATATAAAGCATCTTCAGGGAACATTAAAATTTTGGCAGCTTCTCTTTGTTCTTCTTCGGTAAAGCTAAATTCTTCTAATAAGGAAGTTATAGAATCTCGAGTGATATTTATTCGCCCTGTTAACGCTAGTTCGATATAATCATTAAGTTTTTCTTGATTAGCTAAGGCTGTATCTTTGCGAATTCCTAATTCTTCGATGGTTGTTATTGCATGATTCATTTCTTCTTCAACTTTAACTAATTCTTCCTCGCTTTTTTTAGTATCTAGTTCCACTGTTTCAATTGTTCTTGGTAAATTGCGATTTAATTTTTCTAAAAGATTTTTAGGATCAAAATCAATTCTTAGACGTGTTAAAACGGTTTTGTAATCATCACGATTAATTCCTTGAAGCATTTCTTTAAATTTTTCACCTTGTTCTTCTAATTCTTCTCGTAATTTTTTTAAATCTGCAATGTTATTTTGAAGAACCGCTTTTTGTTCAGTTGTTCGTTTTTTAGTGTCTTCAGCTTTGTTTTTTTGGGCGTTCATTTCTTTTAAAATGTCGCTATCTTCACCACGTAAATTGTATAATTTGTCTAATAATGTTTCTGTACTCACAGCCATTTTAGTCACTCCCTTTATCATAAAACAATTATAGCAAAGCTTTTTTTATTTGTAAAGAAAATTATATTGCTAGCACTTTAAATAAAAGCAAGGAACAAAGTTTCTAAAAAATTGGAAATTTTATTTTTTATTGAGTAAGCGTAAAAGGTGAATCAATACTTCCATCTCCTCCTGTTATTTTAACGGAAGACTTTAGATACACGACAGGACGGATTGCTAAAGCATCACTTATTCTGTAGTCGGTGACATTCCCGTTGTAAGCATTATCAAGGACAGCCATTACATTATAAGCTTCCGAATAGTTCGGCGCAGGGGTCATTGTCCATTGATAATTATCATAATCGAATAGCCAATCATTGCTAAAACAACCCCAATTAGAAAATAATGTATATATGCATTTAATTCTCTTCATTGGATCTCCACCACCATCGGTGGCATATCCATAGTCAGACGGATACATTAAACCTACTTTGCCTTCCCATGTGGTTTGACGTTCAACATTGTCATTACAATAAGATGCATTACTTCCTGTAGTAGAGCATTGCTTTCCAATATTATCACTTCGCTCCCACATATATTGCCGAGGAACATAATTTTTAGTATCCCAATTTGGAGTATCAGCTGTCCCCGTATTCCATATTACGGTCTCAATCATATCTCTTGCAGATTGTTTTAAACCTACCTTTGTCCAATCAGGACAGGATGTTGTATGATTATTGGAGTTATCGTAACATGTATCTGTTCCTTGCGTACCATTATAATAATCGTTTTTTAAAACTTTTTGGATATCTGATTCACTCCATTCATTTACTCCATAGCCACTATTAATATTTGAAGGCGATGAGTCCCAGCTTAATTTTTTAACATTTCCACTAGAAGCAGTTAAAGGGTCTCTTATAATTTTTAATAATCTTTCTATTTCACCATTAGCTGTTTGAATATTATCCATTAAGCCTATTATTCGCCATGTCTCACAAGTTCCATTTTCATCACAATTAAAATAAATGTAATTATTAGGATTTCGTCCAATATATCTTATATTATTAAAATCATCTTCAACAATTGTTCCTATTTTTTCAGCATTAGTTTCTTCTTTGCCCAATAATTCTTCCATTTTATTTTCGATGCTTTGGTTTTCTGACGTACCAGTCGTCGCAAAATTTAAGGTACATTTGGTTTTCTTTTTGGTTAAATTTTGAATTTTAAATTCCCAATTAGTTCGATCCCATGTTCCTATTGCACCTTGATCACATTCCGCACTTATAAAATATTTTCCATCCCCTTTAGCTGGAATTTCATCTACAGATTGACCATCGATATTAACCGCGATGATGGAGATGTCTTTGTTGTTTACTTGTATTTGGCCATTCATGATTGGAAAACTTTCGGTCACTTGGTATTTTCCCAAACTTTTATTTAGTAGATACCCCCCCCCCTAGGGCCATTATTCCTACCATACTTCCGATTAAAATCTTTGCTTTTTTACTTGTTTTTAACTTATAATTTTCTATTTTCATTTATCTTTTTCCTTCCTATTTTCTACTAAAATTATAAGTTAATAACTACCTTTTTGCAAGAATAATAATTAGAAAAAAAAAGCAACTTTAATTGCTCTTTAACAATTGTTTTTCTACAAAAGAAACACAACCATAAATTAAAAATGATAAAATGATTAATAATACAATTCCCGACATTACGATATTTAAATTAAACACTTGAGTACCATAAATTATTAAGTAGCCAATTCCTTTTTTACTAACTAAAAATTCTCCCATTATAACCCCAATTAAAGTCATGGAAATATTTAATTTTAATGATGAAATTATTGTTCTTTTGGCTTGGGGAATTACTAAATATTTTAGTAAGACTTTTTTATTAGCTCCGAAAGATTTTAAAAGATTAATTTTAATTATGTCTGTTCCTAAAAAGCCATTATAAATTGTTAACAAACTAACGATTAAATTAATTAGTAAGGCCATGACAATAATAGCTTTTGTATTAGCGCCTGCCCAAATAATAATGATTGGTCCTAAAGCTACTTTTGGTAAACTATTTAGCATTGTTAAAAAAGGCTCAACTACTTTCGCTAGTAAAGGAAATTCATATAAAACAACGGCCAAAATAAATCCTAAGCTTATTCCCAGAAAAAAGGCAATTAAGATTTCAGAAATAGTTGTAAAAATGTGAGTTAATAAACTGCCATCGACAAAAAGTGTTTTAAGAGTTTTTATAATTCTTGAAGGACTAGAAAAAATGAAAGGATTGATAATTTTTTTAGAAGCACAAAATTCCCAGAGAAAAAGGAAGCCAATTATGATAATCACTTGCGTAAAGAAAACGATAAGTCGTTCTTTTTTTAATTTTTTTAAAAATAACTGTTGATTATTCGATATTGACATCTAAATCCCTCCAAATCATATTGTAATAATTATTAAATTCTTGGGTTTGACGGTTAGCAATTGGATCATCAGATAACGAAATTTCATAAATATTTTTAATTTTACAAGGTCTTTTAGAAAGAACTACGACTCGATTAGATAAACTAACAGCCTCGCCGATATCATGAGTAACCATGATAGTAGTTATTTTGGATTTTTTGATTATTTTAAAAACATCGTCACTAACTGCTAAGCGAGATTGATAATCTAAGGCTGAGAATGGTTCATCTAACAACAAAAGATCAGGCTTAATGGCAAGGGTTCTAATTAATGCGACTCTCTGTTTCATGCCACCTGATAATTCGTTGGGATATTTATTAGCAAATTCCTCTAAATGATAAGTTTTTAATAGTTCTTTTACATAGTTACAGTTTTCTTTAGTTAATTTCTTTTTAATTTTTAAACCTAAAATTGCATTTTCATAAATGGTTAACCATGGAAATAAGGCATCATTTTGAAGCATATAGCCAATTGTAGATTCTTTTTCTTGAAATTCAATAGAACCTTTTGTTTTTTCTTCAATATTAGCAAGGATTCCTAGCAATGAAGATTTTCCACAGCCACTGGTGCCAACGATGCTAATTATTTCACCTTCATAAATGTCTAAAGTCAAATCATCAATGGCTTTTATTTCTCCTTGTTTTGTATAATATGATTTCCCTAAGTTTTTAATGCTTAATTTTTTATTCATTACTTAAATTACGAACTAATTCATTATATGGTACATAGGCATCTAATAAATCATTTTCAATCATAACGTCTTCTAAATTTTGATACATTTTTTCAGTAATAAAAGTATTTTTTAACCACGAGTCACTATCTTGGTATCTTTTAACAATTTTTTCTAAATCATTGATTTTTGTATCGGGAAATTGTTTTATAATGGCTTCTGCGATTGTTTTAGGTTCATTTTTACTTACGTATTCTAATCCTTTATTCATCGCCCGATTAAATTTTTCTAAAAGACTTCTTTTATTTTCAAAAGTACTTTTTTTAACATAAAAGGCTGTATAAGGCATTTCCCCAGAGTATTGACCAATACTAATGCCAACATAACCTAAACCTTCGTTTTCAATTAATGTGGCATTTGGTTCAAATAAATTAACAAAATCGCCAGTCTTACCAATAAAAGAACCCGATAATGAAGCAAAATCAATAGAATAATTTAAGTTAATTTTTGAAGCATCAATTCCCGCATTTTTTAAAGCATTAAGAAAATTTAAAGCAGGCATTCCACCTTTTCTTCCCACTAAAACTTCTTTACCATACAAATCTTGCAAAGTAAATTTTTCAGTTCGGCCAACAATAAATTGACCATCTCTTTTCGTTAAACCAGCGAATGTTACTAAATAGTCTTCTTCTTGACCCGTATAAACATAAATAGCACTCTCAGGCCCTGCAAAACCTATTAAAGCATCTCCTGATATAACCGATGTTGCGACTTTATCAGCCCCAGGTGTTAAAATAAGATCAATATTTAAACCTTCTTCTTTAAAATAACCATTTTCAATAGCTACATAAAGTGGTGCATAAAAAGGACTATGTGTAACCTCCGCGAGTTTAATGGTTTCAACATTCATAGCAACTTCTTCGGTTTTCTTATCATGAAAAGCAACATAATAAACACTTGAAAAAATTACTACCGTTAAAACAATTAAAATTGCACCTATAATCTTTTTTTTCAAAACAAATTCCTCCTTTTTGTTTCATAGTAGTATATGAAAATTATTATTTTTAGTTAATGAAAAAAACTAAAGACCTTAATTTTTAAGTCAATAGTTCTTTTCTTATTTATGATAAAAATGCAAAAAAAAAATTAAGTGCGGGCTCGGGAGGACTTTCGCCCTCCAACGAGCCAATTAACTAATCGTCAAAGTGTATGGACTGCTTGAAGTTCCTTCTCCTCCATTTATCTTCACATTCGATTTCAGATACACGACGGGGCGAACCGCGCTAGCACTGTCGGCACTGCGGTTGTTGACAATCCCGCCCGTGTTGACATGGAACACATAGAAAGCATTCGAAGAGTGCGGCGCAGGCGTCATTGTCCATTGCGTATTACTTGAATCTAATAACCAATCATTTTGATAACAATAATTATTAGCAGAACTATTCCAACTATACATTGATATTTCTAAACATTGCTTTCTCTTTTTTAATTGACCCCCACTTGTTGCGAATCCATAATCACTTGGATACATTAAGCCTACTTTCCCTTCCCATGTAGTTTGACGGTCTACTTGGTCATTACAATAACTTCCATTTGTACATTGCTTCCCATTTGCTGTACTGCGTTCGGCACTGTACATATAACCTGGAGTTATTGAAGTAGTCCAACTTATTGTATCTGCTGTTCCTGTATTCCATGTTACTTCTTCGACCATATTTTGGGCATCACTCTTTAAAGCTGTCCAACTAGGACAAGAACTATCTCCACAAGTACTAACAGTAGCATCTCCACTGTATTTCTTTAAGACATACATTAAATCGGCCTGACTCCATTCATTCACTCCATAACCACTATTTATTTCTGAAGAAGAATCATCCCAGTTATATGTTCCTAAACTATCTTTTCTGATTATTTTTAATAATCTTTGTTTTCCCGATTTTGTTTGCACATTTTCCATTAAACCGATAATTCGCCAGGTTTCTCCATTAAATGTAACATAATTATCTGGATCTGGTCCAATAAATCTTATGTTATTATCTTCTCCTTCTTGTTCATAATAAATTTGATCAGCATAGATACCACCATTTACTAAATCTTGGATTTTATCTTCAATTTCTGTTCCGCCAACTGGTTCTTCTCCTGTTAAAAAATATAATGTACATTTGGTTTTTGTTTCTTCTAAACCACTTAATAAAAAACGCCAATTCGTACTATCCCAATTACCTGTTGCTCCATTCGTACACTCGGCATGGTCAAAACGTTTACCTTCACCTTTTTTTGGTATGCTCGTAGCATCTTGATTATCAATCTTAACAGCTACAATTGATACATCACCACTATTAACTTGAATTTTTCCTTCCATTATTGGAAAACTTTGTTCGACTTGGTATTTTCCTAAACTTTTATTTAGTATATACCCCCCCCCCTAGGAGTGTTGTAATCGCAATTGTTCCTAATATTATTTTAGTCTTTTTACTGTTTTTTAACTTAAAATTTTCAATTTTCATTTTCCTTTTTCCTCTCTATTTTCTATTAAAATTATAAGTTAATAAATGCCTTTTTTCAAGATGTTTTGCATCTTAAAATATTTAAAGTTATTTAGGAGGTTCTTCTAGTTTTAACAAAGTTGAACACTCAAAAATACATTTTTAAATAATTACTCATCTAAACTATTTTCATTTAATAAATTATGTTAAACTTAACATAATTATTATTATGTTAAGGATTTAGTTATGTTAAGGATTTAAAAAGAACCCCATTAAAATGGAGGATTCTACAATTTTTCCT